>JAGQIK010000262.1 GCA_020431405.1 Myxococcales bacterium | reverse complement strand
GCCGTCGGCCGCGCGCGCGTCGTGTCCGTTGTTCTCCTGCTCGGGCGTGTATTCGGGCAGATCGGGCGGGTTCTTGTCGATCTTCTCGCAGCCCGTCTCGCCGCAGGTCTCGTTGGCCGAGCACGTCACGCCCACGCACTGGCTGAGCAGGTTCATGCGCAGGAAGATGATGCGGTCGCGCGCGAAGGGCAGCGCGGCGCGCCGGTCGAGGAAGGGCTTTCCGCCGCGGATGGCGCTCACCACGTAGCGCACCACGCGCGAGGGGTCTTTGCCGGCGAGCACGCCGAAGCGCGCCGGCAGCGTGATCGCGTCGGGCTGGTTCTGGTCGAGCTGCCAGCTGAGATCGATGATCTCCTGGTCGTCGTCGGCGTAGCTCACGGCGAGGCCGACCTCGTCGATCTCCTGCGGGATCGGCAGGTCGCTGGCCACCGAGATCACGACCTCGGTCTGCTTGGTGGCGCTGCAGGCGCACAGAAGCGCTGAAAACGCGTAGAGGGCGAGGCGCCGCACCATACGAGGATACACCGGCGCGGCCTTGCAAGCGCTGGCCACTCGGCTTTACCCTTCGCGGCCCACAATCAATATCAGGCTGTACGACATGAGCGAGACGCCCGACTCAACTCGACCCCAAAAGCAGGCCACGCTGGTCTTCGATCCCGTGCCGCAGATCGCGCGCGAGCTGTCGCTCTCCGAGCGCTCGGTGGCCGCGGTGGTGCAGCTGCTGGCCGACGACAACACGGTCCCGTTCATCGCGCGCTACCGCAAGGAAGCTACCGGCGGGCTCGACGAGGTGCAGATCCGCACCATCGAAGAGCGACGCGGCTACCTGCGCGATCTCGAGGAGCGGCGCGCGGCGATCCTCGCCAGCGTCGCCGAGCAGGGCAAGCTCAGCGACGCGCTGCGGGCGCGCATCGAGGCGGCCGAGACCAAGGCCCAGCTCGAGGACCTGTATCTGCCGTACAAGCCCAAGCGCCGCACGCGCGCCACCATCGCGCGCGAGCGCGGGCTCGAGCCGCTCGCCGAGCGCATCCTCGCGCAGCCGGCGGACGGCGCGCCCGAGCGCGACGCGGCGGCCTTCGTCGATCCCAGCAAAGAGGTCGCCGACGTCGAGGCGGCGCTGGCTGGCGCGCGCGATATCGTCGCCGAGGTCATCGCCGAGACGGCCGACGTGCGGCAGATGGTGCGCGAGGCGCTGCTCGACGAGGGCATGCTCGTCGCCGAAGCAACGCCCGACGCGCAGAAGAAGCGCACCAAGTACGAGCAGTACTACGACTTCCGCGAGGCGGTGCAGCGCATCCCGTCGCACCGCTTCCTCGCCATCCGGCGCGGCGAGCGCGAAGGCGCGCTCAAGGTGCACGTCGACCTCGACGCCGAGCCGCTGCTGGCGCGCATCGAGGCCAAGGTCGGCCGCGACGAGCGCTCGGCCTACGCGGCGCAGCTGCGCGAGGCGATCGGCGACGGCTATCGCCGCCTGCTCGCGCCTGGCGTCGAGACCGACGTGCGCGTGCAGCTCAAGCAGAGCTCCGACCGCGAGGCGGTGGACGTCTTCGCCGACAACCTGCGCCCGCTGCTGATGGCGCCGCCGCTCGGCACCAAGAACGTCATCGGCGTCGACCCCGGGCTGCGCACCGGCTGCAAGTGCGCCGCTGTCGACAGCACCGGCAAGTTCCTGGCGACGATCACGGTCTACCTCACGCGCGGCGACGCCGCCGTCGAGCGCGCCCGAAAGGAGCTGGCCGACTTCGTGCGCGCGCACGCGCCGGTGGCCATCGCCGTCGGCAACGGCACCGGCGGACGCGAGACCGAGGCCTTCGTGCGCGAGCTGTGCAAGGCCGAGGGCTTCGACTGCTTCGTGGTACAGGTCAACGAGTCGGGCGCCAGCGTCTACAGCGCCTCGGACACGGCACGCGACGAGTTTCCGCAGCTCGACGTCACCGTGCGCGGCGCGATCTCGATCGCGCGGCGGCTGCAAGACCCGCTCGCCGAGCTGGTCAAGATCGAGCCCAAGGCCATCGGCGTAGGCCAGTACCAGCACGACGTGCACCAGCCGCTGCTGACGCGCAAGCTCGGCGAGGTCGTCGAGAGCTGCGTCAACCACGTCGGCGTCGAGCTCAACACGGCCAGCGCGTCGCTGCTCGGCTACGTCGCGGGCATCGGCAAGTCGCTGGCCAAGAAGATCGTCAAGCACCGCGAGCAGAGCGGCGCCTTCGACGCGCGCGCGCGGCTGCTCGACGTGTCGGGCCTCGGCCCGCGCGCCTACGAGCAGGCGGCTGGTTTTTTGCGCATCAGCGGCGGCGGCCACCCGCTCGACGCCTCGGCGGTACACCCCGAGCGCTACGCGCTGGTCGAGCGTATGGCGCGCGATCTCGGCGTGGCGCTGCCCGAGCTGGTGGGCAACGCCGAGCAGGTCGCGCGCATCGATATCGCGCGCTACGTCTCGGGCGACGTCGGCGAGCCGACGCTGCGCGACATCGTCGACGAGCTGAAGAAGCCGGGGCGCGACCCGCGCGACGAGTTTTCGCCGCCCAAGTTCCGCGAGGACGTCACCAAGCTCGAGGACCTGCAGGAGGGCATGGTGCTCGAGGGCGTCGTCACCAACGTCACCGCTTTCGGCGCGTTCGTCGATGTCGGCGTGCACCAGGATGGGCTCGTGCACGTCTCGCAGCTAGCCGACCGCTTCGTCAAAGACCCACACGAGGTGGCCAAGGTCGGCCAGAAGCTGACGGTGCGCGTCATCGGCGTCGACCTCGAGCGCAAGCGCATATCGCTCTCGGCGCGCAGCGAGGGTGGCGGCGAGCGCAGCGAGCGCAACGAGCGGCCACGCGACGACCGACCGCGCGGTGACCGCCCGCGTGGTGATCGCCCGCGTAGTGATCGCCCACGCGGTGATCGACCGCGCAGCGATCGACCGCGCGGCGGCAAGCGCGACGACAAGCGCGCCGATCGCGGCGGCAAGGGCGGCACGCCAAAGCCCAAGGGCGGCTTCTCCAACAACCCCTTCGCCAAGCTCGCCAACCTCAAAGTCGACGACTAGGGTCACTCTCTGGTCCGCAGATCGTCGATATCATTGCCGTCCTAGACCGCAATGACATTTCCGGATGTCCGTTATCCGGAAATCGAGAAATGTCATTGTGGCTTATTCGCCTTACGATTTCGGATAGTTCTGCGTCGGAGAGTGACCCCGATTAGGGCTAGGGTGAGGAGCAGCGCTGCGGGTGGCGGCGTCGTCGCGCCGACGCTGCAGCAGCCGCCGTCGTCGGCGCCGGCTGTCGCGCCGTGGGTGTCGTCGCCGGGGCGCGCGTCGCTGGGCAGGATCGAGCCGTCGGCAGCGCCGGCGTCCGTCGAGCTGTCGCCCGCCACCGGACCGTCGCCGCTGGCGATCGGAGCGTCGCCCGGCAGCGGCGGCGCGCCGGGCAGCGGCTTGCGCGTGGTCGCCAGCTTCCAGCCCGGGTTGCTCGCGGCGCCGCCGGTGTATGCGCCGCGCGTGGTGCGCGCGCCTTTGGCGCTGCCGTTGAAGTCGCGATCGAAGTCCACGTCGGCGCTGAAGGCCGAGAGGTCGAGCGCCGCGCCCTGCGCTTGGCCGGCGAGCGGATAGAAGTCCATCTGGCCGAGGGTCTTGCTGGGGCTCGTCACGTGCTGCGACGCCGCGCTGACGGCGTAGGTCTGGTTGCCGCTCTGCGTGGTGACGCTGCCCTTGATGCCTTCGGTCGCGAAGATCAAGTTGCCCACCACGGCGTGGCCCTGGCGCGCCTGGCTACCGAAGTTGATGCCGGTGCCCGCCGCATAGATCGTGTTGTTGTAGACGTGCGCCAGCTCGAGCGTCTTGTTGTGATCGCGCAGCGTGATCGCCGCGCCGGCGACATCGACGAGCACGTTGTCGTGGATCGAGACGCGCCCTTCGGCCTGGATCAGCGAGTCGCGGTCGTTGAAGACGATCAAGTTGCCATAGACCTCGTAGCGATCGTCCTTGCCATCGCCGCTCTGCGGAAAGCCACCGAGCAACAGGTTCGGCCGCGCGCCGTCGGGTGATGGGCGCGTGTCCTTGATCAGCACGTTGTGGCGCAGGATGGTCGTCGTCGGCGCGGTGGGCATGCCGGGGCGCGCCGGGCGTGCGTCCTGGTGCTTGATCTGAATGCAGTAGCCGGTGGGATTTTCGATCAGGTTGCCTTCGATGAGACCGCCGATGAAGGGCTCGGCCCCGTTGGAGTTGCCGAGATACATGCCGGTGCCCGCCGCGCGGATCACGTTGCCGCGGATGACCCATCCCCAGGTCGGCGTCTTGGTCGAGATCGCCACGGTCTGCTGCGAGCCGCCGTGTCCGACGATCTCGAGGCCCTCGATGGTGATGTGGTGGGTCAGGTTGTTGCTGCCGTCCTTGGCGCTGACCGCGGCGATGCCGGCCATGTCCTTGCCATCGAGCCTGAGGTCGCGGACGACGAGGTAGCTGCTATCGATCAGCTCGACGGTGTTGCAACAGCTGCGCGCGTCGATGACCGCCGGCGCCCCGCTCGCGGGACCGCGGATCGTGATCGGCGCTTGCGCCGTGCCGCGCAGCCCGTCGATGGTCAGCCCCTGCGTGTAGGTGCCGGCGGCGAGCACCAGCTCGTCACCGGGCATCAGCTGACCGAGCTTGCTCTTGTAGTCCGACGGCGTGGCGTTGACCGTGCGAGCTGCCGCGGGTGCCGCCGCGCCCAGCGCGAGCAACCCGCAAAGCAGCGCGGCGCGAAGTGGATGCATCCGCCGATCTTCGCACACCTGGCGGCGGCTCCGGATCTGACATACTGAGGCATGACTCAAGTAACCGTCTGGGCTGCGTGGATAGGCGGGCTCGTCATCGGCCTCTACGGCTTGGCGCAGCACTTCATCACTGGAACGCCGCTCGGGGTCTCGTCCGGCTACAGCAGCGTGTGCGGCCTCGCCTCGCGCACGTCGTTCTTTCGCCGCAGCTCGCCCAACAACGAGCGGCTGTGGTTCATCATCGGCATTCCCCTCGGCGGCCTCGTCGCGGCGCTGACCTCCCCCGGCGAGATCCACTTCAGCATGTCGCTCGGGCCGATGTACGACTCGGTCTTTCCAAGCGCGCTGTGGGCGCGCGGCGCGTTGCTCGTCGCCGGCGGCGCCATGATGGGGCTCGGCGCGCGCATGGCCGACGGCTGCACCAGCGGACACGCCATCACCGGCGTGGCGCTGCTCAACCCTCCGAGCATGCTCGCCGGCGCCGGCTTCTTCGTCGGCGGCATCGCCAGCGTGCAGCTTCTCTTCCGCGTGGTGGGGTGAACCGATGAAGTACCTATTTCTACCCCTCGGCGCGCTGTTTGGCTTCGCGCTCAGCCGCGCCGGCGCGACGACCTACGACTACTACGCCAAGCTGTTCCTGTTTCAGGACCTGCAGCTTCTGTGGGTGATGGCCACCGCCGCGGGCGTCGGCGCCGTCGGCATGCAGCTGCTCAAACGCTCGCGCGCGCGCGCGCTGCTCACCGGCGAGCCGCTTTCGTTTCGCGGCAAGCCCTATCTGCGCACGTTGATCGCCGGCTCGCTTCTCTTCGGCGCCGGCTGGGGCCTCGCTGGCGCGTGTCCTGGAACCGCGCTCGCCATGCTCGGCGAGGGTAAGCTGGGGGCAGGTTTTACTATCGTGGGATTGGTGCTGGGCACGTATATATATGGTGTCTGGCAATCACGACCATCGGGCGAGGTTTGATGCGAGTCGCTTCTGGACGCGAAGTCGCTGGAATTCTTAGATTCCGTAATGTAGTCAGCCTTATCATCGCGGCCCTCGCGTTGTGGGGCTGCCCGTCGAGCCAGGGCTCGAGCCCCGACCAGAGTGTCGACAGCGTGCTCTTTCCGGACAGCGCGCTGCCGCTCGACAAGGGCCCGCCAACGTTCGATCTGACGCGCGATCTCGGCCCGACCCCCGACGCACTCGTCGACGGGATCCAGCCCGACGGGCCGCGGCCCGACGTCGGCGACGGCGGCGGCGGCAACGACACCTCCGTCGACGCCCCCGTCTCGCCGTCCACCACGCGCACCGACTGGATGTCGCTGATCCCCAACACGGTGCGCACCGCCGTCTACATCTCCAACGGCGACGGCACGTTCACGCGCAACGACTACGACGCCGGCCCGACCTTCCACTCGCAGTACGTCTGGCGCGGCGACTTCAACGGCGACGGCAAAGATGACTGGATGTCGCTGGTGCCCAACACGCGCTTCGTCGCCGTCTACACGGCGACCAGCGGCGGCAACTTCACGCGCACCGTCTACAACGCCGGCCCCGCCGCCTGGAGCGCCAGCGCCGTGCTCATCGGCGACTTCAACGGCGACGGCAAAGACGACTGGCTCGCGCACGTGCCGAGCACGCTCAACGTCGCCGTCTTCCTCTCGCAGGGCAACGCCACCTTCCAGCGCAGCGACTTCGACGCCGGGCCGAGCTTCAACTCGGGGCGCATGTGGCGCGGCGACTTCGACGGCGACGGCAAGGACGACTGGATGTCGCACGTGACGGGCTCGTCGAGCGTGGCGGTCTACACGTCGAAGGGCGACGGCACCTTCCTGCGCACCGTCTACAACGCGACGAACAACGGCTGGCACGCCGACCGCGTGTGGGTCGGCGATTGGGATGGCGATGGCAAGGACGACTGGATGTCGTTGGTGCCAGGCACGCTCAAGGTCGCCGTCTACCTGTCCACCGGCGGCGCGCAGTTCGCGCGCACCGAGTACGACGCCGGACCGAGCTGGGACTCGGCCGCTGTCTGGGTCGGCGACTTCAACGGCGACGATCGCATCGACTGGATGTCGCGCATTCCCGGCGGCAACTACATCGCGATCTACACCGCCGACGGCACCGGCAAGTTCAATCGCACCACCTTCAACGCCACGTCCTACCACTCGAGCTACGTGTGGCTCGGCGACTGGAACGCGGACGGCAAGGTCGACTGGATGTCGCTGATCCCCAACACGTCCACCACCGCCGTCTACATGTCGCAGGGCAGCGGCCTCTTTACGCGCACCGTCTTCAACCCCACCAACCAGTGGACGGCCTCGCGCACCTGGACCGGCGACTGGGACGGCCAGTAGGCGGCCAGCAGCAGCCACGTAGCAGCAGCGCTCGCGCTAGCGGTATCGATACAGGTAGTGCTCGAGATCGTCGATGTAGCGCCGGCGCTCGGCCAGCTCCGCCACCAGCAGATCGCGCGCCGTGACGACGGCGATCGGCTTTTCGTGGTCGCGCACGAGGATGTGGCGGATGCTGCGCCTCGACATCAGCTCGGCTACCGCCGCGAAGGGTGCGTCGAGATCGACACCGATCACCGGCGCGGTCATCACGCGCGTCACCGGCGTGTCTGCGGCCGGAATTCCCGGGCAGACGACGCGCTCGAGCATGTCGTGCTCGGTGACGATGCCACGTACCAGCCCGCCCTCCATCACGATCGCAGCGCTCGCCCCTGCCTCGTTCATCGCCCGCGCCACATCGAGCACGCTCGACGTGTGCGCCACCGAAAACAGCCTTGGCTCCCCGACCTCGAACACCTCGCGTAGTGGTCTCATCGCGTCCCTCCTGCCCTTCTGAGCGTGGAGGGTCGGTGATGCATCGGGTGGGCCAACGCTGAATCGGCGTCTCGGAGGCCGAAATCGGCGGCCGCGTCGCGCCGCTCAGTCGCCATCGCCTCCGTGGCGAAAGTCTTCCTTGCGCAGCCCGAGCGCCTTCATCTTGTCGAACAGCGAGCGCGCCTGGATCCCCGCACGCTCGGCGGTGGCGCCCACACGCCCGCGCGTCTCGCGCAGCAGCGATACCAGGTAGACGCGCTCGGCACGCTCGAGCACGTCGCCGCGCACGTCGCGCCACGGGCGCGAGAGCGAGCCTTCGGCGAGCAGCGGCTCGGCTTCGAGCGACGACGCCAGCTGCGACGCGGCCGCAGCCCGCACGTCCGCCGTGGTCGCGGCATCCGGCTCCGTGGACTGCTCACCCAGCTCGCCCGGCGGCGGCGAGGTCGGCCGTTCGCTGGCGTGTCGCGTGGGCGCTTCGGGCAACGGCTCGGACAGCGGCGGCAGCAGTGGAAAGTCGCGCGGCGAGAGTAGCGCCTCGTCACCGAGCAGCATCGCGCGCTCGACCGTGTTGCGCAGCTCGCGGATGTTGCCGGGCCAATGATAGGCCTCGATCATTCGGCGCGCCTCGGGCGCGATGTCGGTGACGCGCTTGTTGAACTCGTCGTTGAAGCGCGCGACGTAGTGCAACGCGAGCAGCTCTGCGTCGCCTTCGCGCTGGCGCAGCGGCGGGAGGTTGACCAGCATCACGGCGAGCCGGTAGTAGAGGTCCTCGCGGAAGGCCTTGCGCTGCACCGCATCAGCGAGGTCTGCGTTGGTCGCCGCGATGACGCGCACGTCGCTGCGCAGATCGGCGGTGCCACCCACCCGCCGGTACGTTCGCTCTTCGAGGAAGCCGAGCAGCTTGGCCTGCAGCGGCAGCGCCAGCTCGCCGACCTCGTCGAGAAACAGCGTGCCGCCCTGCGCCGCCTCGAGCAGCCCCAGCTTGCGCTCGTGCGCGTCGGTGAACGCGCCGCGCTCGTGGCCGAACAACTCGCTCTCGATGAGCGTCGGCGGCAGCGCCGAGCAGTTGATGCTGACGAACGGCCGCTCGCGGCGATCGCTCGCCTCGTGCAGCGCGCGCGCGACGAGCCCCTTGCCGGTGCCGCTCTCGCCGCTGATCAGCACCGTGGACGCCGGGCTGCGCGCGACCTTGTGCAGCAGCTGCTTGAGCGCCAGCATCTCGCTCGAGCGACCGACCAGGTGGTCGAGCCCGCGTGCTTGCTCGGCGCGCAGCAGGCCGATCTCTCGCCGCAGCCGCCGCGTCTCGAGCGCGCGCGCGACGTGCAGCATCATCTCGTCGCGATCGAAGGGCTTGGTGACGTAGTGAAAGGCGCCAGCGGACATCGCGCTGACAGCGACGTCCACCGAGTTGCTGGCCGTCATCATCACCACCGGCACGTCGGGCAGCTCGACACGGATACGCGACAGCAGTGACAGCCCTTCGCCGTCGGGCAGGTGTTGGTCGAGCAGCACCAGGTCGATGCCGTCGCACAGCCGTTGCGCCGCGCTGGCCAGATCGAGCGCGTCGAGCACCTGATGGCCAGCCTGCTCCAGCCTCTGGCGCAGCGCCATTTGCACGAGGGGCTCGTCGTCGACGACGAGGATGGTCGCGCAGTGCATCGGCGCTGATCATGCATCGGGGCGAGCGCGGAAGCGACCGACATTTCCCTGGCCGCGGAGCGGTCGTCCGCGGCGATTGCCAGAGGCAGCAGCTCCGAAACCCGCCGGCACACGGCGTGCTTCGCTCCGCTCGCGGAGGTACGAAGCACCATGTCGACCTCGCATTTGCACCAATACGCACACGTTCTGGTCGCATACGACGGCTCGACCGCTGCCACGGCCGCGCTGCAATGGGCTCGCGTGCTGACGCGACGGCTGGTGGCGCGGCTAACGATCGTGATCGTGCAGGAGCCGGGGCAGCCCCCCACGCGGCTCGCACCGCTCTCGCAGCCGCCGGCGCGCGCTGGGCTTCGCGAGGTGCACGTCGTGACCAACGGCACGCCGTGGCGACGGCTGCTGATCGAAGCCTCGGCGCGCGACGTCGACTTGATCGTGATCGGCAAACGCGGCGACAGCCAACAGACCGCTCGCCGCGTCGGCCGCAACTCCGCGCGCGTCGCGACCCGCGCGCTGGTGCCGACGCTGCTCGTTCCGCGCGGCAGTGAGGTGCCCGCCGAGACGCCGCACATCTTGCTGGCCACGGATCTGCTAGGCGGCATCGCACACGGGGCGGCCGGCATCGCGATGCTCGCCAAAGCGCTCAGCGCCACGGTGGAGGTCCTTCACGTTAACGTCCCCATGGAGCAACAAGCCCTTCCGTTCAGCGGCAGGCCGCCCGCCGGCGAGATCAACGACGCGCGCGTGGAACGCGAGCTCGAGGCGCTCTTGCAGCAGCTCACCGCGCGCGCCTCGCTGGCCACCGGCGTGCGCATCAGCGCGCGGCTTCGCAGCGCCAGCTCGGTCAGCGCCTGTATCGCACGCGAAGCGCACGCCGCGGCCGACATGCTGGTGCTCGGCACGCGCCCGCACCGCGCCTTCGGCGTCGCCTGGCTCGGCGCGCTGACGACCAAGGTGCTGCGCGAGGTCCAGCGCCCGCTGCTCTTGCTGCCGCCCGAGCTGCCGAGCGAATCGGCGCAGCCTTCAGCTGCCGTCCTCGACGGCCAACGCGGCGGGGGCGTGCACGGGCACCGTCACTACGAACCGAGTCCCGGCAGCCGCCGTCGACGTGACTTCTAACGTGCCCGCGTGGGCAGCAACGATGCGCTCGACGATGAAGAGGCCGAGGCCGATGTTGCTCGAAGCGCTCGTTCGGCGCGCGGCGCCGCCCGACAGCGCGGAGTCCGGCGCCTCGGCGAAGGTCAGCGGCTCGAACAGCCGCGGCAGCAGCGCGTCGGGGATTGGCTCGCCCTCGTTGTGCACCGTCAGCGACAGCGTCTCGCCATCGCCGCGCGTCGTGACCGTCACCACGCTGGCTGGTTTGGCAAAACGCAGCGCGTTGTCGAGCAGGTTGCTGACGATCTGCTCGAATCGCGCCGCGTCGATCTCGCCGCGGCCATCGCCGCTGCGCTGGTGCTCGACGCGCGCGAGCCGCGCGCGCGCCGCGTGCTCGGACACCAGCCTCGCAGTGAGCTCGTGCAGATCGGCGGGCGCGCGACGGATCGGGATGCCGCCGCCAAGCCTGGCGCGCGTGAAGTCGAGCAGGTCGAAGATCAGCTGCATCGCCCGCTCGCTGGCGCTATCTAGCTCGCCGACGATGCGGCGCTGCTTGTCGTCGCTGCAGGTGTCGGCGAGCATCTCGACGGCAAAGCGCACCGCGCTGAGCGGGCTCTTGAGGTCGTGGCTGACGATGCCGACCAGCTGGCGCTCGAGCTCCGCGCGCCGCTCGGCGGCCTGCTCGCGCTCGCGGCTGGCCAGCAGCAGCTTGCGCTCGCTCTCCTGCAGCGCGGCGATGGTGGCGATGAGATCGCGGTTCTGACGGCGCAGCTCCTCGTAGGGTGACGCCTCGGCGCCGTGGATGGCGGCCACGCGGCGTGAAAGCTGCGCCTCGGAGGGCAGCGGCTGCGCCGTGCAGTCCTTGCGCAGCCGCACCACGGTGCCGGCCGGCGAGGTCTCGATCGTCATCTCGTCGACGAGCAGCTTGGCGCCGCGCAGACTACGGCCGACCTCGAGCTGATGCGCGAGGTCATCGATGCCGGGACCGTCGTCGCTGATCTCGACGATCAGCGCGCGGCCCTCGCGATCGAGCGCGAAGCGCACCTCGCCGCCGCTTCCGTGCTGCAGCGCGTTTCGCGCGATCTCGGCGACGGCCACGGCCAGCTGCGCTTGCGCTGCTCGCGATAGGTCGAGCGCCGCCGCGAACGAGCGCGCGCGCTGGCGCGCCAGCACCGCGTCGGGCAGACGCAGCAGATTGACCGTCAGCAGCGACTCGATCATCTGGCCAGCAGATCTCCTGCGGCCGCGACCAGCTGTCGCGGCGTGGTGGGTTTGTCGACCAGCTGGCTCGCCCGCAATAGCTCGAGACGACGGCGAGCGCTCGCGTCGAGCCTACCCGAGATCACGAGGATCGGCATGTACGGCGAGAGCTCGCGCAGCCGGCCGCACAGCTCGAAGCCGTCGAGCCGAGGCATGTCGAGATCGATGATCGCCAGGTCATAGGGCGTCAGCTGCGCCAGGGTCAGCGCCGCCATGCCATCGTGCGCGCCGTCGATGACGGCGTCGGGAAACGCCGCTTCGAGCGCGATAGCGAACAGATTGCGCATGTTGGGGTCGTCGTCGGCGTAGAGCAGCCGGCGCGCAGCGTTGGTCCCCGAACGCGCGGCGCTGTCGCGCGCTGCCTGCAGCTTCTTGACGAACGATTGCGCCGACAGGTAGCGCAGCTCGTAGTTGGTGGCCATCGCGCGGGCGATCACGCCGTCCACGGCGGCGGGCAGGTCGTTGACGAGCTCGCTGGGCGGGGCCGGCTTCTGCTGGTGCGCCTCGGCCAGCTCCACGAGGCTCTCGGCGTAGTAGGGCGAGTAGCCGGTCAGCATCTCGTAGGCGCACACGCCGAGCGCGTAGATGTCGCGCAGGTAGCGCAGCTCGCTCGGCGCCGGCGCGCCGACGAAGACCTCGGGGGCCATGTAGCAGGGGCTGCCGACGACCAGGTGATCGTCGTGGGCCTCGTCGCTGTAGAGCGCCGCCTCGTCGCCTGCCGACTGCAGCGCGGCCACGCCGAAATCGCCGAGCCGCACGCGGTAGCCCGAGGTCACGAGCATGTTGTCGAGCTTGACGTCGCGGTGGATCACGCCCGCCTCGTGCACGGCGTCGAGCCCGCTGCCGACCTGCGCGAGCACACCGATGGCGACGTCGAGCGGCAGCGGCCCGCGCTCGACGAACTGCGACAGCGGCTCGCCGCGCACGCGCTCCATCACGATAAACGGCAAGCCTTGGTGCTCACCGAAGTCGTAGATCTGCACCACGTTGGGATGCGAGACGCGCGCCATGGCGCGCGCTTCGGCGTAGAACAGCCTTCGCGCCTGCGGGTGCTCGAGCAGGCGGGCCGAAAGACCCTTGATCGCCACGTCGCGATGGAGCCGCAGGTCGCGCGCCGCTACGACCATCCCCATGGCGCCGATGCCGAGCGTGGACGCCACGCGGTACCGATCGCCGACCATCGCACCGTCAGCAAAGGCCTTCTGCAGGCGCTCGACCATAGATCTCTCCTCCAGCCTACTGAAGACGCGGCTGCAAGACCGGCACCAACGCGCGGGGCGATCGATCGGAGCCGCGCGCTCCGACGCCGAGCACATCGCGCGCCGCCGCTTGCGTGGTCGCGAACCCGCCGATAGCATGCGACCCGCTCAGTGGAGGTTGGAAACTCGATGTTGGCTAGCGCTCGCGCCAAGCTCGCCATCGCGCTCGTCGCCGTGACCAGCGCGGCCTGCAGTGCACCGCCTGAAGACACACCGCGCGAGCTGTCCGTCTACACGCGCCCGGCGCACGTCGGCGCGCTGAGCTCGTTCGTCGCCTACCTGCCGCTGTCGGCGGCACACCTGCGCGAGGCGGCGGATCCGGCGGCGGCCCTTCGCCAGGTCGAGCCCGGCACCGCCGCGGTCGCGGTCGACATCGGCGCCCTCACCTGCCGCGAGTGCTACCGGCTCGAGGCGGTCGAGCCGCTGCGCTACATCGTACGCGCGGGCGACAAGCTCGGGGCACAGTACGGGCTGGCGGCGCTGCTCGAGCACGCGGGCCTGCGCTTCTACCACCCGTTTCGCAGCTATGTGCCAACGGCGCTGAGCTGGCCGCGCGGCGGCCCCGGCTTCGACACCGTCGTCGAGCCCAAGATGTCGGTGCGCGGGCTGCATATGCACACCCTGCACCCCATCGAGGGCTACTACGCCGCGCTCGAGCCGAGCGAGCAGAACCTCGAGCAGATGCGCCGCATCATCGACTGGGTCGCCAAGAACCGCGGCAACCGGCTGATGTGGGTGCTGCTCGACAACATCACCACCAACGCCGACAACGAGAAGCGCTACAAGGATCACACGCGCGCGATCCTCGCCGAGGCGCACGCGCGCGGCATCGAGATCAACGCGCGCCTGCAGCTGTTTGGCTCGGGCAACCTGCAGCACGCCTTCGACCTGATCGAAGGCGACGAGCCCGATCTCGGCGCCGCCATCGACGGCCGACTGAAGATCGCCCTCGACGGCCTCGACTACGACGCCGTCGGCATCAGCTTCGGCGAGTTCTTCAGCGAGCAACCGCAGCGCTTCGTCGACACGCTCGACCTGCTCTACGAGCGGCTGCAGAAGCTCAAGCCCGGCATCGAGCTCGCCGCGCAGATCCACGTCGGCAACCAGAAGGACCAGCGTGTGCAGTTCAAGGGCGAGGAGCTGCAGTACTACTTCCTCGTCAAGCACGCCAACCCGGCGATCGTCAAATCGGTGCACACGGTGATGTACTACACGCTGTTCGGCGACGCTGGCGGCGCCTATCAGCACGACGAGTTCAACGAGCACCGCGAGTTCTTGCTCGAGCGGCTGCGCGCCGGCCAGCACGTGCGCTACTTCCCCGAGACGGCCTACTGGGTCACCTTCGACAACTCGGTGCCGGCCTACCTTCCGCTCTACATCCGCTCGCGCTGGCTCGACATCGACGAGATCGGCAAGCGCACGCCCTCGGGGCTCGACGACCACGTGCTGTTCTCGTCGGGCTGGGAGTGGGGCTACTGGCAGCACGACGTCGCCGCGCTGCGCATGAGCTTCGCACCGCCCCAGAGCTACCTCGCCACGCTGCAACAGATGTTCGCGCCGTGGCTCGGCGGAAGCGGTGCGCGCGTAGCGCAGGTCATCTTCGAGCTGGCCGAGCTGCAGCAGCGCGCGCTCATCGACCAGCGGCTCGCGCCGTACCTTGCCGGTCGCGACAGCGTGCTCGATCTCGGGCGCAAGCTCGACCCGCCGATCATCTCGCAGCCCGACCGCCCCAGCCTCGAAGAGATCAAGGCCTACGACCAAAGCAAGCGTGACGCCTTTACGCGCAGCGTGCTCGAGCCGCTCGCTGCGTTGCGCGACGGCATCGCCGCGCTGGCGGCGCGGCTGCGCGGCTTCGGGCTCGACACGCGGCAAAACCCCTTCGCCGCCGAGCTCGTCGACGCCTTCGAGATCACCGAAGCGCGCGCCCGCTTCGTCACCGCGCTGTTCTCGGCGGCGCTAGCGCTCGCTGCCGAAAAGCCCATCGACACCTTCAGCGCGGCGATGGACCAGGCGCTCGCCGACGGCAAGGCGATCGTCGCCCGGCGCCACGGCGCGCTGTTTTACCCCGAGCCGGAGCGCCTGCTTCCGCGGCGTCCCAACGCCACGTTCTATCCGTTCGGCTACCTGCACCAGGCGCACACGCTGTGCTACTGGGTGCGCGAGCACGCCTTGCTGGCGCGGCTCGCCGGCACGGGCAAGCCTTCCGTGCCCAACTGCGCGCTGTAGGTCCTCCACGCACGGTATATGCTGCGCCGATGAGCACACGCGTTCCCTACCTCACGGCGCGCCTGCAAGGCTTCGGCACCACGATCTTCGCCGAGGTCACGCGCGCGGCCATCGAGCACGACGCCGTCAATCTCGGTCAGGGCTTCCCCGACTTCGACGGTCTCGACTTCGTGCGCGAGGCCGCCATCGAGGCGCTGCGCGCCGGGCACAACCAATACGCCCGCAGCTTCGGCGTGCCGGCGCTCAACCGCGCCATCGCCGCCCACCAGAAGCGCTTCTACGACATCGACTGCGATCCCGACAGCGAGGTCACCGTCTACTCGGGCGCCACCGAGGCGATCTTCGCCGCGCTGCAGGCGCTATGTGACGTGGGCGACGAGGTCGTGATGTTCGAGCCCTACTATGACTCGTACCTCGCCTCGATCTGCATGGCCGGCGCCGCGCCGCGCGTGCAGACGCTGCGGGCTGTCGAAGGCGAAGACGGCCCAACGTTCCGCTTCGACGCCGACGCCCTCGAGCGCGTGGTCAGCGGCAAGACTCGCGCGATCCTGCTCAACACGCCGCACAACCCGAGCGGGCGCGTCTTTTCGCGCGAGGAGCTGGCGCAGATCGCCGCCATCGCGCGCAAGAACGACCTGATCGTGATCAGCGACGAGGTCTACGAGCACCTGGTCTACGAGGGACAGCACGTGCCCATCGCCACGCTGCCCGGCATGCGCGAGCGCACCGTGACGATCTCGTCGGCGGGCAAGACGTTCTCGCTGACCGGCTGGAAGGTCGGCTGGACCGTCGCGCCGCCGCCGCTGACGCGCGCTCTGCGCAGCGCACACCAGTTCATCACCTTCGCCACGGCGACGCCGCTGCAGCACGCGATCGCCGTCGCCCTCGAGCAGGCGGACGAGCGCTACTACGACGAGCTCGTCGCGGCCTATCGCGCGCGGCGCGACAAGCTGTGCGCGGGGCTCAGCGAGGTCGGCTTCGCGCCGGCGCGCCCCGAGGGCACCTACTTCGTCTGCGCCGACATCCGACCGCTGGGCTTCGAGAGCGACGTCGCCCTGTGCCGCGTGCTGCCCGAGCGCGCCGGCGTCGCGGCGATCCCCACGTCGGCCTTCTGTCGCAACAAGGCCGAGGGCGAGCACTTGGTGCGCTTTGCCTTCTGCAAGAGCGAGGCGTTGCTCGACGAGGGCATCCGCCGGCTGCGCGACAACATCGAGACGCTGCGGGCATGAAGCACTGGCCGCCGGGCGTGCTGTTTCGTCCCGAGCTGGACTGGATGCTGTTGCCTGTCGCGCGCAGCTGGGACGGCACGCCTGCGCGAGACGACGAGATCGTCAAGGTCGGGCTGACGTTCGAGTCGGAGGCGAAGCACCTGCTCGTCGACGTGGTCGCGCCCTTCCACGGCGACCCGCCGCCGCCCGGGCCGCCCGGCTCGACGCCGCGGCTATGGGAGCACGAGGTTGTCGAGCTGATGCTGCTCGGCGACGACCAGCGCTACCTCGAGATCGAGCTCGCGCCGGGCGGCCACTACCTGGTGCTCGAGCTTCACGGCGCGCGCAACATCCTGCGCGAGGGCATGGCGCTGACCAGCTACGAGGCGACGATCGACCGCGAGGCACGCAGCTGGCGCGGCCGCGCGCGCGTGCCCATCAGATGGCTGCCCGAGGGCCTCGGGCGGGTCAACGCCTTCGCCATCCACGGCGCAGGCGAGGCGCGTCGCTATCTCTGTTGGCGCGCGCCGGGAGGCGAGCAGCCCGACTTTCACCAGCTCGAGGCCTTCGGCTCGCTCGATGATCTGATGGTCGTCTCGGGCGCCTGGCGCTAGCGCTCCGAGCACCAACGGCGTCGACGCAGCGCGAGCAGCGCGAGCAGCAGCAGCAGGGCACTGCCGACGCCCGGCGCAGGCGTCGCGCCGACGGCGCAGCCGCCCTGCAGCGTCGGGCTGTCGAAGCCCGGATTGGGCGACGTCGGCGACGTGCTCGGCGCAGGCGGTCCGCAGACGAAGACGCCCGGGCTGCTGCTGGCCAAGCACTCGGCGCCTGCCGGACAGTTGTTCTGCTGCACGCTGGTGCACTTCTGCGTGCAGTAGTTCTTCTGCGTGTCGGGGTCGGTACCGCACATGCCGCTGTCGCAGCTCGAGCCATCGGCGCACTGCGTGCCGAACGACCCCGGCGCGGCCGGCGGCGGCGTGGTCGGCGGCTTGCTCGGCTGCGTCGGTCCGCCAGGGCCCGTCGACGGCGGCGCGTCAGCGGTGACGGTGAAATTCACCGTCGCCTCGCCTTGGTTGTCGGAGTCGTCGTAGGCCACGACCTTGAGCGCGTGCTGACCCGGCGCGAGCTGCAGCGGAAAGTCGAAGCTGGTGCCGCTCGCCGTCGAGACCTTGCTGCCATCGACGAGCAGCTCGGCGCGCACGACCTGCTTGTTGTCGGTGATCGTCGTGGTGACCGTGATGCTCGTGCCGACGTTGGCGCCCGACGCGGGCGACGTGATCGTCACCTTGGGCGCCTCGGTGTCGGGCGGCTCGCCCTTGTTGAGGTCGCCGTTGGCGTTGGCCTCGATGAACTGCATGTAAGCGTCGACGCGCACGTCATGCCCGCCCGATCCACAAGAGCCAGCCTTGGTCGAGTGGATGCCGATGTGCACTTCCTTGCCGTCGATCATCGCGTAGCTCGGCCCGCCCGAGTCACCGTTGCAGATGTTGCCGTCGGCGGCGCTGTTGGAGCGCGGGATGCGGATGCGCGTGGTCAGGACCTCGGCGATGCTGCTGGTGGCCATGCGCTTGGTGCCCGAGTCGAAGTTGCTCTCGCCCGTCTTGCCGTAGCCGACGATCGTCAGCGGCGTGCCGACGGTCGGCACCGTGCGGTTGACCACGGCGGGCTCCACGTTGGTGACCTCCTGCTGCAGGATCACCAGCGCGATGTCGTTGCTGATCTGCGCCGAGTTGTACTGCGGGTGGCGGATGATCTGCGCCGACTTGTAGGCCGTGCCGCCGACGGTGAAGGTGCTGGTGCTGCCCGGGCTGACGCAGTGCCCCGCGGTGAGCACGGTCTTCTTGCCGACCAGCGTCGCCGTGCAAAGGCTGCCGTTGCGCGTGAGCTTGCCGGCCGAAGGGTGTCCCGAGTGCGCCGCGCCGTTGACCACGTATGGCGTACGAACACCGCTGCCGTCATCGTCGGGGGCTTCGAACCCGCAACCGGCGGCGAAGACGAGCAGCGAGAGGGCGGCGAGAAGGCGCGAAGGGCGAGCAGCAGCTGACATGGTCGTGCTCCTAGAGCAACGCCCGAGCCAGATCCAAGCGCCCGATATGTCGTCTCTTTGATCGGCGCGCGCGAACCGGCCGGGGGGCCGAATGCGACACAGTCGTGGCCTCCGGCCCCCGAGGTGGGGACAATGGCTCCATGTCCGGCGCCCGCCTCGTGATCGCCCTCGCGCTCGTCGCCTCCAGCGCGTGCTCGTCGATTCCTTCGCCCAGCGCCGCGTGCGCCACCCTCGCGCTCAGCGCCTGGCCCAACAACGACTTCACACGACCCGACGCGACCTCGTCCACCGGGCTGAGGGTCGCGCTCGGCCACGACGCGATCGGCTCCGACGCGCTGCTGTCGATGTTTCCCGGCGTGCGCACCGAGCTCGAGAAGCTCGACGGCTTCGGCACCATGGCCTCGCTCGTCTTTCACATCGCGGGGCCCATCGACGCGCAGCGCTTCGCCGTCACGCCCGAGCAGAGCACCGCGGTGACGTCGCCGCTGGCGCTCGTGGCGCTCGACAGCGGCGAGGCCGTGCCGCTCGTGATCGACGTCGTCGAAGACCCGCGCGCGGACAATACCAAGCGCGTGCTGCTGGCGCGGCCGCTCGTACCGCTCTCGCCCGCGACGACCTACGCGGCGATGGTGCGCGCGTCGAGCGGCGAGACCTGCCTCGACGCGTCGGCGGCGATGCGGCTCGCCATCGACGGCTTGGCGCCGCCCGACGCCGGCGTGACCCGCGCCAAGAAGGTCCTCGTCGACGGCGGCTTCATCGCCGACAGCAGCGAGCTCGCCGCGCTGACGGTCTTCACGACGCAGAGCATCCGCGCGCCCACGAGCGCCCTCGTCAGCGATGTCGAAGCCTATGCTGCGAGCACCGGCGCGCTGGCCATCAGCAACGTCAGCGACCTCGGTCCGCGCGGCACTCATGTCGCGCACGTGCTGCGCGGCACCTTCGAAGCGACGCACTATCGCGGCGCCTCCGGGCTGATCGCCTTCGACGCCGACAACAAGCCCACGCGCGAGGCGCGCGTCGACATCGCCTTCGACCTCTATCTACCCGACGCCAGCGCCGCGGCTGCACCCTTCCCGGTGGCGATCCTGACGCACGGGCTCAACGGCACGCGCCAGGACGTGGCCCCGCTCGCAGAGCGCTTCGCAGCCATCGGCGTCGCCAGCATCGCCATCGACGCGCCCGATCACGGCGCGCGCCTCGCACCCGGCCACATCTCCATCGTCGATTTCTTCGGCCTCGACCTCGCCAGCAAGACGTTCGAGATCGGACGCGTGCGCGACAGCTTCCGCCAGGCCTACGCCGATCTGTTGCAGCTATCGCGCCTCGTCACGCGCGCGCAGGGCATCGATCTACTGCCCCTCGGCCAGCCTGACGGCGTGCCCGAGATCAAGGCTAGCGAGGTGATGGTCGTCGGCCATTCGCTCGGCGGGATCCTCGGAAGCGGGCTGCTCGCCCTCGACGCGCGATGCGCCGTGGGCGCGCTCGCCGGCGCCGGCGCCGGCCTGACCAACATCGTGCTCGAGTCGGGACTGCTCGGCGCGTTCGTCAACGCGCTCAAGCGCCCAGGCGTCAGCGACGCCGACATCCGCGCCTTCTTTCCGCTGCTGCAGACCATCTTCGAGCGCGGCGACCCCGGAAACTACGCGTACGCGCTGCAGCGCGCGCCCTACGGCGCGCCGGCAGCGACCTCGCTCAAGCACGTGCTCTATCTCGCCGTGCAAGACGATCGCGTGGTGCCCAACAGCACCAGCGAGGCGCTCGCGCGCGCCGCCGGCGTGCCGCAGCTGCCACCGGTGCTGTCCAGCGTCGTCGGCCTGCCGCTCGGCGGCGCGCTGCCGATCTCGGGCAACGGCCGCGAGCAGAAGACCGCCGGCTACTTCCAGTACGATCGCTTCGGCGACAAGAAGGCGACCCACGGCGACGTGACGACGTCGGTCGAGCCACAAGCGCAGCTGGTGCACTTCCTCGAGACGTACCTCGCCAGCGGCGTGCCCGAGATCATCGATCCCTACGTAGTGCTCGGCCTCAAGTAGTCGCGGCCGCACTGCCCTAACCCTCGAAGCAAAAGAGCGGGATAGAAGCGCTAGGCCGAAGCGCGTGACCTTCGCTCGGCGAGCACCTCGCGCTTGGCGATGTCCTCGCGCTCGCGTGCGGTGCCGACGTAGGGCTGGCGCGTGCCCATCAGGTCGTCCCACCACGGGCGCGTCACGCACCAATTCTTGTGCTGGTTGGGGCCCATGTGATGATCGTAGTGCCAGGGCAGATGCTCGCGCGCCCACTTCGGGTCCTGATGCGCGCGCTTGTGCTTGCGGTAGTAGTTGATCGCGCAGTACCAAGCGGTGGCTGTAAAGAACGGGGCGACGGGAAACAGCGGCGTGATCGCCAGCGCCGCGCCGAACACGCCGATCGCCTCCTTGGCCTGTCCGTGCCAGCCGAACAGCGACGCCTGGTAGCTCGGGTCGATGTGGCCGTGGCGGCGCGCGTTGCGATGGTGGTCGTGCCAGTGGAAGGCCCAGTAGCTGCTCTTGTTCTTGCCGAGCCCGTGCAGGATGTACTTGTGCACCCACCACTCGAACGCATTAGCCGACACCAACGCTACCGGGATTCCGATCATCTGCGCTCGCCTCCGATAGAATGACTATTTAGTCATCTTATCGGATTCTCCGTCAAGCAGGGTGCTCGGCGAGCCAGCGCCGCAGCAGCGCGACGATCGACGCGCGCTGATGCATGCCGGCGCGATCGATGGGCGTCACGCCGGAGTAGTTTTCGGCGCGCGGATCGGCGCCGCGCTCGAGCAGTGCCTGCACCAGCTTGGCGTTGCCCTCTTGCGCCGCGAAGTGAAGCGGGGTCAGCCCGCTCGTCTCGGCGAGGGTCGCGTCGGCGCCGCGCTGCAGCAGCGCCAGGCCGACCTCGGTCGCGTCGCGGCGCGCCGCCCAGTTGAGCGCGGTCTGGCCGAACGCGTTGCGCGCGTCGAGCTCGACGCCCTCGGCGATGACCAGCGCCAGCGCGGCATCGTAGCGGCCGCCCTTGATCGCCTCGACCAGCGGCGGGTCGGCCGTCTCGCTCGCCGCCTGCGCGCGGCGCTGGGCGCGAGCCCAGCGGTTGCGCGCGGTCAGCTCGGCGCGCGGCACGCGCCAGCGGATACCGAGCTGACCGAGCTGCGTCGCCGCCGTCTCGAGCGCGCGCGGCGCGAGCACGCGCGTGGTGTCGCCCAGCGGCACCGTGAGCAGAACCTGCTGCGCGTCGGCTTCGACGCGTAGCGGCCCGCGCCGGCTCTGCTCGGCGAGGCGCAGCGCCAGCCGCGCGTGGGCCTCGTCGAGAGAGAACGCCTCGAGCCAGCTCTGCAACAGACGATCGCCGAACAGGGCCTGCTCGCCGGGCAGCGCGAAGCCAGCGTACATCTCGAGCCCGTGAGCCCAATGCGTCGACGGTCCAACCTCGTCGGTGAGCGTCGCCTCGCCGTCGCCGACGGTCCACATCCCGGCCGTGACGAGCCGCTCCATCTCGTCGGCCACACCTTCGGCGAGCGCGCGCAGCGGAAGCGGCAGAGCGCCGAGCGCCTCGAGCGTGCGCTCGTCCTCGTCACGCTCGTACTGGCTTCGCTCGCTCTCGTGGCCGAAGGCGAGCCCGCACAGTGGGCCGCGCCGTGCAGCCGCTGCCGACGGTCCCGGCGCGAGCCAACGCATGGTCAGCCGATCGCCCTGCCCGTTGTCGTAGGCGTAGCTGCCCTGCTCTTCGTCGCCTTGCCACTCGGAAAAGGACACGTCTTCGTAGTAGATGCTGCTGATGCTGGCCAGCACGTGATGCAGGCGCGCACCTTCGATCAGCACCTGCCGGTCGACTCGTCGCCGCGCCACGGTCTATGGCGTGCTTTCGACGCGAATGTCGTCGTAGAGCAAGCGCGAGGGCACGAAGCGCGTGGCGCCCTGGTGGCGCAGGCGCACGATCACCGGCTTGCCCGCCAGCGCGCTCACGTCGAGCTGCACGGTGCGCCAGTCGGCGGCGAACTGACAGGGCGCTTGCGCACCGGAGACGGCGACCGTGTTGGTGGGGATGCTCGCCACCGCGCGCGTGTCCGGCGACGCGACGATGATCTCGAGGCCGGTCTTCACGGCTTCGTCGGCGCAGGCCGCGAGCTGCATCGTCAGCCGGCGCGCCCCGGCAGGCAGCGTCGTCGCGAACATCGTGGTGGCCAGCTCCGGGCTCTCGCAGAAGCGCGCGCCCTGCGCCGCCGTGATGTGCGCGACGCTGGTCTTGGGGTGCGCGCAGCCGCAGACGGGGTCGGTGCTGCCCTCGAAGCCGAGGTCAGTGCAGGTCGAAGGCGCCGCGATGGCTGGCAAGGTGCCGACCAGCTTCCCTTGCCCGCCTGCAGGCTGGCCTGCCAGATCGACGACGCCCGAGATCTCGAGGGTCAGCGGCTCGTTCAGCGGCCAGTGGCCCGCGGGCTTGAACGCCTGGGTCGCAGCCGGCGTGATCGCACCCTCGCTCGGCTTGAAGACCGCGCGCGCGAGCTCGCCGCCGGGCGCGCTCAGAACGATCGTCGCGCCCGTCGCGCTGGCGATCACCGGCTCGTCGAAGCCGACGACGATCGGCGCGAGCGGCGTGGGGATAGACGTCCCGCCGTGCAGGCTCGGCGCGGTCGTGTCGCGAGCGCCGCTGATGATGCCGGTGATCTTGCTCTCCACGGTCGCAGCGCGCACGTACAGATCGAGCGCACCCTCGAAACGACCGCTCAGCGTGCTCAGCGTCTCGTCGAGCTCGAGCTCGAGGGACGAGATGGCTACCCTCTCGAGCGCGTAGAACTTCGAAGTCGGGGCGCAGTGCTTGACCCACACTGCGCCGCCTCCCGCAGGAGAGCGGTACTTCACGATGCGATAGCCGCCATCGGCACGGCGCTCGAGCGTTGCCTGTGCGACGCTGGTCTCCTGCGCGTTGCCATCACCCGACTGCCGGCAGATCACACCCACCTTCACTTCGTAGAGCGGCGGGATCGACGGCCCGACGATCGCGACCAGCAGATCGACGCTGTCCGGCTCGGGCGCGCCCACCTGCGCCTTGCCATCGGGATAGCTCAGCTGCGCGCGCGCCTCGAAGTAGCGCGGCAGCGTGGGCAGCGCCACGCCCTCGCCGCTGAGGTCGGCGGGTGGGCTGTCGACGCTGCCATCGGTGGGCGGCCCATCGACGATCGCATCCGCCGGCGTCGTGCGCTCGCTCGAACATCCCAGAGCGAGCAAGAACAGTAGCGCCACTGGCAGACGAGGCCTCATGCGCCGATGATAGCCACTATGATCGCCGGGAGGTGAATCCATGCGCGCGATGATCCTGCGCGGCGCCGGCGAGGCGCTGGCGCTCGAGCAGCTTCCCGATCCCGAGCCGCAGCGCGGCCAGGTGCTGGTACGCGTCATCGCCTGCGGCGTGTGCCGCACCGACCTGCACATCCTCGACGGCGAGCTTCCGGACCTGCGCTACCCGATCATCCCGGGCCATCAGATCGTCGGCGAGATCGTCGCGCTCGGCGACGGCGTGAGCGGCCTGTCACCAGGCGACCGTGTCGGCGTGCCGTGGCTCGGCTGGACCTGCGGCGAGTGCAGCTACTGTCGCTCCGAGCGCGAGAACCTGTGCGAGGCGGCCAAGTTCACCGGCTGCGATCTCGACGGCGGCTTCGCCGAGCTGTGTTGCTGCGACGCACGCTACTGCTTCGCGCTGCCCGCCGGCTATCCCGCGCTGCAGGTGGCGCCGCTGCTGTGCGGCGGCCTGATCGGCTATCGCGCCTATCGGCTCGCCGGCGAAGACTTCTCGCCGGCCACCGAGCGCGCTGCGGATGCGCCGCGGCTGGGACTCTACGGCTTCGGCTCGGCGGCGCACATGATCGCGCAGGTGGCGCGCTTCGAGGGTCGGCGCGTGTTCGCCTTCACGCGCGCGGGCGACAGCCGCGGGCAGGCCTTCGCGCGCCAGCTCGGCGCCGAGTGGGCTGGCAGCTCCGACGACACGCCGCCCGAGCCGCTCGACGCGGCGATCATCTTCGCGCCCGTCGGCGCGCTGGTGCCGCTCGCGCTCAAGGCCGTCGCGCCCGGCGGCAGCGTCGTCTGCGCCGGCATTCACATGAGCGACATCCCCAGTTTTCCTTACCGCGACCTGTGGCGCGAGCGCGTGATCCGCTCGGTGGCCAACCTCACGCGCGCCGACGGCGAGGCGCTGCTCGCGCTCGCGCCGCGCGTCCCCATCGAGACCACCGTCTCGCGCTACGCGCTCGAGGAGGTCAACCAAGCGCTCGACGACCTGCGCGCCGGGCGCTTCGACGGCTCCGCCGTCATCGAGATTGCGGTCTAGCGGTGGTCCGCAGGACTAGCGCTTCGCGTCGAGCGCAGGCGTCAGCACGGCGCTCAGATCGGCAAGCAGGCGCAAGAAGGACTGCGGATTCTTGCGCTGCACCGCGGGCGATTTGGCCCTTGTAAGCAGCGCTCGCACCCGCGCGAGGTCGCGCGGGCGCTGCCCACCGCGGTAGCGGCACGCCGCCACGATCAAGAACTGCAGGTCGTCGTGTGCGCCGCGACGCGCGCGGCCGCTGGTGCCCTGGTGCTCGGCGCGCGTCAGCTGCTCGGCGCGCGCCGCCGCGGCGAGACAGGCCTTGGGGTGGTCGAGCATCAGCTCGACGTAGCCGTGGATCAGGTAGGTCCACGGGCCCGCCGTTTTCAGCTTGATCGCGGCTCGCGTGTGGCGCAGCGCGCGCGCGTACTGGCGTTTGTAGACGGCGAGCAGCATACCGAGGAACGCGCGGCGCTCCGACTCGTAGGGCTCGATGCGGATCGCGAGCCGCACCAGCGGCAGCGCTTGGTCGACCTGACCCATGGCGGCGTAACGCACGCCGAGCATGTAGTTGGCAATGCCGGAGCGCGGCTTGAGCGACAGCGCGCGGCGATACATGTCCGTCGCCGCGTCGCGCTCGCCGACCTTCCACAGCAGATTGCCGAGCCAGGCGATGGCTTCGTGGTAGTCCGGCCGCAGCTTCATCGCCGTGCGCAGCAGCCGCTCGATCTCCAGATAGGCCGGCGAGCGCTTGCTGTTAAAGCGCGCGCGCCACATCGTGCGCGCCAGGCCAACGTAGGCTTGCGCGATGCGCGGGTCCTTGGCGATGACCTCGCGGTACATTTGCGCCGCCTTGTCGGCCGAGGGCGCGGTGCCGCCGAGACCGAACAGCGCGTTGCGCGCGCTGCCCAGCAGCTTGGCCATCTTCATCGTCATCACGGGCGCCTCGCCGATCACCTTCGCTGCGCGCGCCTCGGCGTCGAGGCCGAGCGCCTCGACGAGCTTCTGCACCAGCGCGTCCTGCACCGCGAAGAGCGCCTTGGTCTTGCCCGTCGCCGTGGCGCTGGCGCGCACGATGCCGTCGCGCGTGCGCAAGACGCGCGCGGTGAGCCGCAGCTGCGGGCCGACGATCTGAAAGCCGCCCACCACCACGAGCGCGGCGCCCGCGCGCTTGGCGGCACCGGACAAGGCGCTCGCGTCGCGTCCGATCAGCGCGCGCGCGTCGCGCACGGCGCGCGAAGCATCGAGCAGCACCAGCGAGCGCAGCCGCCCGAGCTTGGCCTGCAGCGTGTCGGCCATCGCGCCGCGCAGCCACTCGAACGAAGCGCTGCTGCTGGTGTTGTGAAAGGGAAGCACCAGCATGGTGCGCGCCGCGCCAGCCAGCGCGCGGGATGGCGTGGGCGCGCCAGCGTCAGCCGCGGCGCCCGAAGCCGTGCCACGCGGCGCGGCTCGCACCG
>JAGQIK010000261.1 GCA_020431405.1 Myxococcales bacterium | reverse complement strand
CGGCACTGATCTCCGCGCTGCTTTCGGTGACAGCGAGCGCCGAGCGGCGCGTGTGCTTTTCGCGAGGGCACGGCGAGGCAGACTTTACGAGCTTCGACGACGCGGGCTACGGGCTCATCGCGCGCGAGATCCGGCGCGCAGGGTATCGCGTACAAGGCGTCGCGCCGAACGAGCTGGCGGCGGCCGCCCGCGGCTGCCACGTCGTGGTCATCGGCGGTCCTCAGCGGCGCTTCGCCGAGCTCGAGCTCGACGGCCTGACGCGCTATCTGCGTCGCGGCGGCAGGCTGTTGCTGCTCGTCGGACCGGTGCTCGACCGCGGCGTGACGCGCTATCGCAAGACTGGTCTCGAGGAGAGCCTGCGCCGCTTTGGCGTGGCGCTGCCGGAGAACATCGTCGTCGACCCGCTCTCGATTCCGGGCGAGCGCGCCCTTTTGACCTGGGGCACGCGCGCCGGCTACAACGGCGGGCACGCCCTCTCGCGGCTGCTCGCGGGCAAGCTCACGATCTGGCGCCTGGCGCGCGAGGTGCGCCCACTCTCGCGCGAGCAGGCGTGGCGCGCCGGCTGTCGCGCCTGCGCTGACGCGCGCGCCTTCGAGGCGAGCTGGCTGGTGCGCAGCAGCGGGCAGGGCTGGGCCGAGAGCGACCTCGCGTCGCTGCGCGGGGCGCGGCCGCTGCGTTTTGATGGCGCCGTCGACAGTCGCGGCCCGGTGCCGGTGGCGGTGGCCGCGCGAGTCGGCGCCGCGCGGCTGGTGGTGCTCGGCAGCGAGCGCGCCGTGCTCAACAAGCGGCTCACCGACGCCGACTACTCGCGCGACCTGGTGGTCAACGCGGTGGAGTGGCTCGCCGGCGCCGACACGCGCGTGGCCATCGGGCCGCGCCGGCCGGTGCACGTGCGACTATCGCTCGACGCGAGGCAGGTCTCGCGCGTGTTCCTGCTCTCGGTGGTGGTCCTGCCGGCGCTGGCGCTGGCTGGCGCGCTGCTCACCTGGTGGAGGCGTCGCAGATGAAGGCTCGCACGCTGATCGCGCTCGCTTTGATCGCCGTGGCGCTGGCGTCGTACATCGCGTGCGGCGAGCGGCAGGGCAAGAGCGGGTCTGCCGCGCGCGCGGCGCAGAAGCGGCTGGTGCGCGACTTCGACGCCGAGAAGGTCAGCGCCATCGAGCTTAGACAGCAAGGGGCGGCGAGCGTGCGACTCGAGCGCGCCGGGAAGAGCTGGAAGATTCGCGGGACGCGCAGCGCCGCGCGCGCGGACAAGGCGCGGGTGGCGCGCTTGCTCTCGGCGCTCGAGTTTCTCGAGCCGCTGCGCAGCCTCGACTCGGCCAAGGGTCGTGGGCTCGATCCGCCCAAGCACGTGTTGACCGTCGAGCGCCGCGGGGCCAAGGCGGTGCGCCTCGAGCTCGGCCAGCGTGACGCGTCGGGCAAGGCGGTCTACGCGCGCTACCACGAGCAGGTGGTGGTGCTGCCGGCGAGCTTCGCCGCGCTGCTCGAAGGCGGCGCCGACGCGCTGCGCGACCGCGAGGTCGTCGCGCTGAGCGAGCGTGAGATCGGCGAGGTCTCCATCGTGCGCGAGGGGGCCTTCGTGCTGCTCGCGCCGCGCGGGCGCGGCTACCGCATGTCGTACGGGAAAGTGGGCAAGCCAGGGGAGGCGCTGCCCACCGACCTCGTCACGCGCGCAGCGAGCGCGGCGACGCAGCGACTCGTCGCGGCCCTCGCCAGCCTGCGCGTGCGCCGCTTCGACGCCAAGCCGCTGACCAGCCTCGCCACCATCAACGTCATCGTGCGGCCGCGCGACAAGAAGCGGGCGGAGGTGCTGATGCGCATCGGCGGCGCCTGCGCGGGCGGCGGTGGCTTGCGGCACATCGCGCGCCAGATCGGCAACAAGGGACCCTGGGAGCCACTGTGCGTCGATGGCGAGGATCTGACGCCGCTTGGCGCTAGCATGGCCGCGCTGGTCAAGTCGCTGGTCGACGGCTCGCTGCTCGGCGCACCCCGTCTCGCTGACATCAAGCAGCTCGAGATCGCGCGCGGCAAAGAGAAGGTCGTCGTGCGCCGCGACGGCGGCGACCTGCTGCTCGACGACAAAGACAGCGGCAAGGCCAAGGCCGACCCGCCGGCGATCAAGGCCCTCTTCGACGCGCTGGCGCGCCATGACGCGGCGGCACGCGCGCCGGCGAAGGGCGAGATCGAGGCGCTCGAGCGCGCCTGGGCAGCTCGGCTGCGCCTGACCTTCGAGGGCGGCGCCAGCGAGCTCCTGACGTTCGGCACGCCCAGCGGCAAGGTGATGCTCGTACGCCGCGACGACGAGAAGGCGGTGATCGAGGTGCCCGCCGGCGCGCTGGCGCTGCTCGAGCCCGATCCGCTGCGCTTCCGTTCGCGCGTGGTGCTCGCCGTGCCGCAGCTCGAGGTCAAGCGCGTCGCGATCACGCGCGCAGGCGAGCGCGAGCAGCTCGAGCGCGACGCCGAGGGCTTCAAGGTGGTGAAACCCACCGAGGTGCGCGCCGACCGCGCTGCGGTGCGCGCGCTGCTCGACAAGCTGTCCGCGCTGCGCTGTACGCGCTTTTTCGAGAAACGCGGCGCGGTGGCAGGCCTGACGGTCGAGGCCGAAGCGCAGAAGAAATACAGCCTCGCGCTGTCGGCGGCAAAGCCAGGCGCCGCTTGTCGTGGTCGCGTGGCGGGGCTGCCCGACTTCGAGCTCGACGCGAAGGACTGCGCGCTGCTGTCGCGGCGGCTGGCGCGCTCGCGAGTGGTGCCGCTGCGCAGCGGCAAGCTCACGCGCCTCTCGCTGGAACGGCCAGGCAGCGCGCGGCTCGCGCTCGAGCGCGACGGGGAGCGCTGGACTGTCGGCAAGCAGCCGGCCAAGGCGAGCGAGGTGGCGCAGCTGGTGGCCGCCATCGCGGCGTTGCGCGGAGAGGTGAGCGGCTACCGCCAGCGGCCGAGCACCACGGCGCGCGCGACGCTGCGCGTTCGCCACGAGAGCGGACAGCCGATCCGCGTTCTGCGGGTATACGGCGCTGGCAAGGGCGGTGTGCTCTCGGTCAGCGACGCCGCGGCCGGCGTGACCTGGCGCGTACCGCTGGCTGCCTGGGCGCGGGTCGAGCAGGCTTTCGCACGTCAGGGTCTATAGCCGGCGCCACACTTGTCGGCTACGCTTTGGCGCACCAACTTCCCATCGGAGTGAGGCCCCCTTGATGCGGTCGACATGTCTCGTCGCCAGCTTGGCGTTCCTTCTCGTGGTCGGCTGCAGTGACGCCGGCTCGGCTACCGACGCGAGCGCCGGAGACACCGACGCGGTGGACACGAGCTACGAGGCCAACGCCAACGCGGGTGGTCCCGCCTGCGGCTACGCAGAAAACGGCAGCGACTCGCTCTACTGCAGACCTGGCGACAACTGCGTCGCGCAGTGCAACCGCGGCGTCGCCGGCAGCTGCGCCGACTCGGCAGCCAACCGCTGCGAGGCGCCCACCGGCAAGCAGTACCAGTCGTTCGCTGCTGGCGACGGCACCAACTGCGGCTTCGGTCCGGGCGGCGACCGCTACTCGTGCAAGCGCGGAGACAAGTGCATCAAGCAGTGCAGCCGCACCACGCCCGGCGACTGCACCCAGCTCGGCGCGAACCTCTGCGAGGGCATCTAGGCTGCGCTCGCTGCCGGCGCGACGTCGCCGGACTCGCGCCGGTGATAGGCGGCGATGGCCACGGCGAGGCCGAACCATAGGCCGACCATCACGATGTTGATGTGCACGAAGCGCGCGATGGCGAAGCCGAGGTGGCTGCCGGTCCAGATGATCGCCGCCGCCAGCGCGTCACCGGAGCGCCAGAAGACCGTCTCGACGGCGTTCTTGGCGCGGTACTTGGCCTCGCGCGGCACGATAAGAAACAGCATCTCGCGCACGGTCTTGTGCAGCGAGTAGTCGATGCTGTTCTCGGCGACCTTGGCCACCAAGATCACCGCTAGCAGCGGCGCGAAGGCGATGCTGCCGTAGCCGGCGAGGCTTGCCAGCGGGATCACGATCAGCGGGATGCGCACGCCGAAGTAGCCCACCACACGCGAGACGACGAACATCTGCAGCAGCAGCCCGCAGACGTTGACCCACGTGAAGAAGCTCGCGCGCACCCCGGCGATGAAGGTGCTCGCCGACGAGGCGGCCGTCGAGGCGGACTCGAGTATGGTGCGGTCGAGGATGTACTCGCCGGTGGTGTTGACGGTGTTGAGCAGCAGCGTCAGCGCGCCGACCAAGATCAGATACGGGCGTTCGAGGAACAGCTTGACGACGCTGCTGCCGCCGCCGAGCGCGTGGTCGGCATCGGCGTTGGCGGCTTCGCCGGCGATCTCTTCGTCGTCGGGCTCGCGTGGCTCGGGCAGGCGCTCGGGCTCGCGCCGATGCACGACGTACGTCACGCCGAGGTGCACGATCAGCAGCAGCGCAGCCACCGGCATCATCCAGTAGATGCCGATCGGTCTCAGCAGCATGCGCGCGACCTGAGAGCCGACGGCGGCGCCCAGCGAGCTGCCGATGCCGATCACGGGAAAGACACGCTCGCCCTGCTCGCGGGTGAACACGTCGTTGGCCAGTGACCAGAACTGCGCGATGGTTGTCACGCTGAAGACGCCGACCCACATGAAGAACACGATCCCGATCGGGGCGCCGGCGAGCGCCAGCACGCAGAGCACCACCAGCGTGACAATGAAGAAGCTCGTCACCGATGTGATGACTCGCATACGGCTGCGGCTGCGCTGGCACAGCCAGCTGTAGAGCCGCACGACGCCGACGGCGAGCAGCACCTGCAGCAGCGCCACGTAGCTTTTTGCTTCGGCGCCGCTGGAGAGCAGGATCAACGGCTCGCGTACGACTTTGAGCAGGTAGTAGGCCGTCAGCAGTACGAAGATGCTCAGCGACAGCAGCGTCACGCTGGCCACTTCTCGCGGCTCGACCTTGGCGAACGGGCGCAACATCGCGGCAGCCACACGCAGGTGCAGCGGCTCGCGGGCGCCAAGCTGGTCGCGCGGGTTGGTCATCGGTCGCCCCCGCTGTGCATGGAGCCCAGGGTGCAACCCACGCGCCAGGGAATACACGTGCGTTTGCGACCCGCGCGCGCGCCCGCCGGGCGCGAATGTCCCGCTTTGCCGCGCGCCTCCATGCCTGCAGTGTCAGAACTGCCCTCGTTGGGACGCGTCGATTCAGGCGGCGATCTGCTGCGGCGGCGACAACGCAGCGTCGGCCACCAGGGTCACGACGAAGCCGTCGAACGTGCGAAGGTGACCTTCGAAGCGCGCGCCACCTTCGACGTCATCGACCGCCAGCGCGTGCCAGCGCCCGTCGTCGGCCGCGCTGGACAGCGACACCTCGACGCTGCGCGTGTCGCGCGAGAGGCCCAGGCGCAGCGCCTTGAGCGCGCTCTCTTTGGCGCTCCAGATCGCGTTGGCCACCAGCGCGGCGTTTGGTGCAGCGTCGGCCGCAGCGCGCTCGCGCTCGGTAAAATAGTCACGCACGAACGCCGCGCTGCGCGGCTCGATGCGCTCGAGGTCGCAGCCGACGCGAAGCTCGGGCGCGGCGGCCAGCGCTACGGCCGCGCCTGCGCGGTGGCTCAGCGAGAGCGCGCGCTCGACGCACCGCTCGCCGAGCCAGGCCACCGGCGCACCATCGTCGTCGGCGAGGATCTCGAGCTGCGCTAGCTCTGCCTCGACGCCCGCGGCGCGCAGCGCGTGCTTGGCGACCCAGCGGCCGAGCAGCCAATCGGCGCGTCGCCGTGGCTTGCTCAGCGCGGCGAGGACGGCGAGCTCGCGCGCGCCGAGCCATGTCGCGTGCTCGGGCGCGGTGGTGCGTGCGGTGCAAAGCCACCAGCTCATGCTGTGCGCGTAGCGAGCGGCGGGCGCCGCGACGTTGGGGCCTCGGGCCTCAGGCCTCGGGCCTCAGGATCGTCCGCGGGCGCCGCGCTCTCTTCGCCGAGGCGTTGCACGTTTGGGCACGCACGACCGATCGCTCGCAGGCTGATGCCCGATGCGTGAAGCCTGAAGCCCGAGGCCCGAGGCCCGAGGCCCGAGGCCCAGGCGGCGCGAAAACGCTGCTGGCATCCCAATCCGCTCAGCTCACCTTGCCGCCGACCCGCGCGAGCTCGCGTTGGATCCCGCGCTCGACGGCCTCGACGAGGTACGGCCGCAGCCGCTGAGGCGCGATGATGTGGTGCACCGAGCCGACCTCGCGCGCGCGCTGGATGCTGTGCACGCGGTCGAACTCCTCGGCCACCAAGCCGAGCTTCTCGGAGTGCACCGCGCGCCGCTGGTCGTCGAGGCGCGCGCGCAGGCGCACGCGCTCGGCGCCGCTGGCGGCCTCGAGCGCCGACGTCAGCTCGCTGATGCGCGGGTCGCTCTGCGTGCGCTGCTCCACCTCGCGTGCGAAGACGACGGCCGCAGCGGGGGCACCGCCGATCACCGACGCGCGCGTACCTTCGATGGCGGCCACCTCGAGGCCCTCGTTGAGCTGATTGGAAAACACCACGAAGGCGCCGCCGTGATAGCGCTGCACGACGCAGAAGACCATCGGTCCCTTGAAGTTGACCACCGCGCGACCGATCTCGGCGCCGTACTCGAGCTGCACCGAGCGCATGGAGTCGGGCGAGCCGTCGAAACCGGAGAGGTTGGCGAGGATCACTACCGGACGGTTGTTGCTGGCGGCGTTGATCGCCCGCGCGACCTTCTTCGACGACTGCGGAAACAGCGTGCCGGCGGTCCACTGATCGGGGCCGTCGCCTGGCACGTAGCCAAGACGCGGCAGCGGGCGTGACTCGAGCCCCAATACGCATACGGGGTAGCCGCCGAGATGCGCGTCCCACACGACGGCGACCTCGGCGTCGCGCATGTTGAACCAGCGCTCGAGTGGCTCGCGGTCGGCGTCGACGACCGATTTCATCACCGAGCGGATGTCGAAGGGGTGCTTGCGGCCGGGGTTCTTCTCCTCGTTGAAGATGTCGCCCACGCGCGTGAAGCCCTGGCCCTGCTTGTGCGGCGAAGCGCACACGTCGCGCGTCGCGGGATCGCGCGTGTCGGCGCGGCGCGGGAAGCGCTCGCCGGGTGCGACGTAGGTGTGCTCGTAGTGCGAGAGCAAGATCGCGCAAGCCGACGCGATGTCGGGGGCGTAGTACTGCGCCTGCCCGTTGGGGCCCATGATGCGCTCGTAGCCGCCGATGCCGAAGTTGTCGTCGGCCGATACGCCGCCCGAGTAGTCCAGCGCGCGCTTGCCGGTCAGCACCATCGCGCCGTCGCCGGTCATGATCAGCACGCCGCGGGTGTGCATCAGCATCGTCGCCTCGGCGTTCCAGTAAGGCTGGGCGCCGACGTTGATGCCGATCACCACGACGTTGATCTCGCCGCCGCGCTGCGTGAACTCGACGATGCGGCGCAGCGTGAGCGCGATCCAGTCCATGTTCTCGGTGCCGCTGTCCATCGCGATCTTGGCGCCGGCCGAGATCGCGTACCACTCGAGGGGCACTTGCATGGCGCTGGCGAGCGCGATCGCAGCGTTGATGCGGCGGCACTCGGCCTCGGCCAGCGAGCCCATGGACTTGCTCGGATCGCCGAGGATCGCCACGCGCCGCAGGCCCTCGGGGTGCTTGGGCGTGTAGCTCTCGAGCACGCCGACGACGACGTTGGCGCGATTCTGTCCAGGCTCGCGCTCGACGGGCTCGAGCGTCTCGCCGTCCTCGGCGAGCTCGTGCTCGATGAAGCGTCCCGGCGGAAAGTCGGCCTTGACGCCGTGCTCGCGCGCCGGCGTGAGCAGCTTGATCAGCTCGTAGGGGTGCAAGAGGCCGCGCTGCCGCAGGCGCACGACCTTCTGCGCATAGGGGTCGAGCGGGCGCATGGGCTTGGTCGGCAGGTCGCGCAGGCGCATGGTGACGCCGTGTCCGCCTTCGTTCTGTACGTCGACCATGCGCGGAACCAGCGTGCCGCGCTGCGCGTCGTAGACCTGCACGGCGGCGAGCACGCGCTCGATGCCGAGCCCTTCGGTGGCCGGCGCGAGGCGATGCACGATGGCGTCGATGGCATCGAGCGGCACCGTCAGCGGCGGCCAGACGAACATCTGAACGCGGTTCCAGTGCAGCCGGCGCCGTGGCGGTCGGCCGGCCTGAAAGCGCCGCAGCGCGGCGAATGACTCCATCATCATGCGCTCGAGGTGCGGCAGCGCGACGACACGCCCCGAGCCGTCGTGCTTGGGCGTCAGATCACGCACCTCGGCGCAGGCGATGAGCCGCTCGTCGCCGGGGTTGTCGCGTGCGACGCAGCGAAACAGGTAGATGTCCTCCGCCGTGGTGACGCGCTCGATGTCAAAAGCGTCGAGGCGCCACAGGTGCAGGCGCTGGCGCATGCTCGGGTGCAAGCCGCGCAGGCGCATGTCCTCGACGAAGCCGTCGCCGTCGCGATCGAAGGTGAAGTGCTCGGCGCTGCGCGCTCCGAGCGCGGTGGTCGTCGACGAGATGCCAAAGCTGATGCGACGCAGCGCGGGCGGCAGCGGGGTCTCGCCGAGGCGGGCGAGCAGCTGCGCGTGGGCGGCGTCCCCGTCGGAGAGGTCAGGCCAAAGCAGGTACAGGTCGGCTTCGAGCGGCGCCTCGGTTTCGCGCTCGCTGACCACCGCGGCGAGGCCCGCCAGTGCGTCCGCCAGCTTGTCATGCTCGACGTAGGCCGCCACGAGGTCCACGCGCTGCTCGTGGGGCTGGTAGCTGGTGAGGCAGAACGTGGCGCCGTCGCGTTCGAGCAGCCGCATGGCGTCGAGGGCGTGGGCGCGGTAGTAGCGCCGCACCATCACCTCGAGCATCACGCGACGCAGGCCCGGCGAGGCCGCGCTCATGCGCTGCGAGAGGAACGTCTTGAGCGGCTGCGGGCAGGCGACGAGCTTGCCGATGTGCTGTTCGTGTTTGTAGGCGTCGTCGGCGTCTTCGCGCGCGTGGATCGCGTCGAGGGCGGCGAGCTGCGCCTCGACATCGCGATAGACCTCTTCGCGCAAGCGCTCGTGCACTGGCTGGTTGAAGAAGCGGTAGCGCGTCTCTCTCGCCACGTCGTTGACGCCGACAAAGCGCGCCTGTGTCTCGGTGACGAGGCGATCGAGAAGCTGTCTGAAGGCGTCGTCGGCCAGCGGGCGCACGTGCTCGAGGTTGTCGAGGCGGCGCTGCAGGATGCTGAGGATCGGCGCAAGCTGATCGCCGCGGCGCTGCCGCGACTTGAAGATGCGCAGCAAGGCCTCGTCGAGCTCGAGCGACGGGGCGAGCGACTCGACGCCGTAGTGCGCCAGCGCGCGCTCGAGCTTGTCGACGAAGCTCGCGGGCAGCCGCTCGCCACGCGCGCCGGTGTCGCGCAGGTAGGTGACGAAGTACTCGGCGGCGCTGAGACGCGAGTCTTCGCTGAGGCCGAGCTCGGGCTGCCGGCGAAACAGCGAGGCGAGGTCGAGGAAGGTCTCGAGCAGGTCGTGCTCGGCCTTCCACAGCGCCGGGTCGTCGGGCGCCGTCTGCTCGCCGCTGAGCGTGCCGCGCTCGGAGAGCCCGCGGCGCAGCGCGGCGACGTCGGCCTCCCAGCCGAGCATCAGCGAGCGCAGCTCGCGCAGCAGGGTGCCATTGCTGCGAGCGGGCTTGCACTCGAGCCGGTTCAGATCGACGCGATCGCCGGCAGCGACGCTCTCGCCGCCGCTCGGCTCGATCACCAGCAGCGGTGCGCCGGGGGCCACCTGCACGTTCTTGATCACGTGCACTTCACGCACACGTCCGGCGAAGGTGGCGACCACCGGCATCTCGGTCTTCATCGCCTCGAGCACGGCGAGGCGGTCGCCCACGCTGACCTCGTCGCCTTCGCTGACGGCCACCGAGACGACGACCGCTGGGGCGCTGGCGCGCACCGTGCCGCCCGCGTCGAGCGACACGCGGTGCGGCACGCCGTCGACATCAACGCGCACGATGGTGCCCTCGCTGGTCCAGCGCACGCGGTGTGTGCGCTCGCCGCAGCCGAGGCGCAGCTCGCCGCTCTTGCCCCACGTCGCGCGCTCGACGCCGATGTGGTCGACGTCGAGATCGATGCTGGCGCTCCCCGCGCTGACGCGATAGCGGCGTCGCGAGAGGCGCGAGACCGACAGCTCGTAGCTCTGTCCGTTGTAGGTCAGCTCCACCTCGCGCGCGGCGGCCGCGTCGACGGTGGGGCGATCGCGCGCCGCCGAGCGAAAGAAGGCGAGGCGTTCGAGCGCGGCCTCGGCTTCGTAGGCGACGATGGCCGCGTGCACGATGGCGACGTCGGCGTGACGGCGCGAGAGGTGCTCGTCTCGCGCCACCAGCTGGTCGAGCCACGACACGTCGTAGTCGGCGGTGCGCACCTCGGTGCGGTCGAGCAGGTCGAGCAAGAAGCCTTTGTTGCTGGTGCCGCCGCGGATGTTGAGCGACGTCTCGTAGAGCGCTCGCGAGAGGCGCGCCATCGCCTCGTCGCGCGTGCGGCCATACGCGATCAGCTTGGCGATCATCGAGTCGAAGTCGGCGGGGATTACATCGCCTTCCTCGAAGCCGCTGTCGACGCGCAGCCCGGGCCCGGTGGGACGGCGGAACTGCTGGATCGCACCTGGCGCCGGCGCGAAGCTGTTGTCGGGGTCTTCGGCGCAGAGCCGCACTTCGATGGCGTGTCCAACGGTGGGCGGACATCGTGCGGGCAGCGCGTCACCCTCGGCGACGGCGATCTGCAGCTTGACCAGGTCGACGCCGGTGACCAGCTCGGTGACCGGATGCTCGACCTGCAGCCGCGTGTTGACCTCCATGAAGGCGAAGCGCTGCGTGGTGGCGTCATAGAGAAACTCGACCGTGCCGGCGCCGACGTAGCCGACGCTGCGCCCCAGTCGTGCCGCCGCCTCGCGCAGCATCTGGTCTTGCTGCTCGTCGAGGGCCGGCGAGGGTGCCTCCTCGAGCACCTTCTGCTTGCGCCGCTGCACGGTGCAGTCACGCACGCCGAGCGCCCACACGGTGCCGTGTCGATCGCCGACGATCTGCACCTCGACGTGGCGTGCTCCGCTGACCAGCGTCTCCAAGAAGAGCCGGTCGTCGCCGAACGACGCGGCGGCCTCGGCGCGCGCGCGCTCGAAGGCGGTCTCGAGATCCGCGTCGCTGTGTACGACGCGAATGCCGCGGCCGCCGCCGCCGGCGGTGGCCTTGAGCAGCAGCGGGTAGCCCAGACGGGCCGCGTGCTGGCGGGCCTCGGCGACAGACGTCACGGCGCCGCCGCTCCATGGCGCCACGGGCACGTCGGCTTGCTCTGCGATGTGCTTGGACGTGATCTTGTCACCTAGCTTGCGCATCGCCTCGGCGCTGGGGCCGATGAAGACGATGCCGAGCTTCTCGCAGAGCTCGGCGAACTCTGCGTGCTCGGCGACAAAGCCCCAGCCGACCCAAGCGGCGTCGGCGCCGCTCTGAACCAGCGCGCGTTCGAGGCGCTCGTAGTCGAGATACGTCGAGCGCCGCTTGCCGTCGGCGCCGGCGATGGTCGTCGGGCCGAGCGAGATGGCGTCGTCGGCTTCGCGTACGAACATCGCGCGACGGTCGGCGTCGGTGTAGAGCGCGACCGTGCTGAGCGGCTCGACGCGCTCGCGAGCGAGCTCGCGCACGGCGGTGATGAGCCGCATAGCCGGCTCGCCGCGGTTGACTATGGCGACGCGCGAAATCCTCGCGGACGACTGCGCAGAGACAGCCTGCTCGGACATGAGAAGCTCCTGATGCGACTAGCGCGTGACGGCTTGTAGAGGTTGCCGCGCCTCTTCGTCGACACCGCCGAGCTCTACCGTGCGGTAGCCCTCGAGCTCGACGTAGACATTGCCGTCGCCGTCGGTGACGCGGGCGTTGAAGCTTTGGCCGTCGGCGTCGGGTTCGACGACGGCGACGAGCCCGGCGGTGTCCTGCGGATCACGGAACGTACGCACGCGATCGATCTGCCAAGGCAGGCCCAGTTTTCCGGTGGTGCCGATCTCCCAGACGCCGGCGGTCTGAAAACAGAGCTCGATCAGACGTGGGGCCATCACCGTCGAACGCTCGCTGGGGCTGTGATTGGCTGGCAGCTCGCGCGGCATCAGGCCGGCGACCCGCTCGCCTTGGCGCCACACGGTGTCGAGCACGCGGTATGCGGGACCGTGGAAGTAGATGCGATAGATGTCGTCGCGCTTGACGGCGGGCGCGCCGTCGTCGCGCTGTGCGCCGTCACCGGCGGGCAGCGACAGCGGCTCGCGCTCGAGCCGTACGCGGGCCGAAAAGTGCGTTTGCTCGCGCGTCTCGCCGCTGGCCAGCGCGCGCTGGCCACGCAGTCGAAAGTCGCCGATCAGCGCCTCTCCGTCGCGCGTGAAGAACGCGTTGACCGTCACCGTGCGCGGCTCGTTGCGGTAGAACTTGAACGGGGCGAGGAACGCGACGTCCTCGATGGCCGCGACGTGCCAGTCGGGGTAGAGCACTCGCGCCGCCTCGGCGAAGGCCTCGATGCCCATCACGCCTGGCAGCACGGGTGTGCCGTCGATCTGATGGTCGTAGAGGAACGGCTGCTCGCTGGGGTCGAGCGTCGCCTCGACGGTGAAGCCGTCGAAGATCGAGGCGCTCGCCACGCGTGTCGTCATCGGACCGCTGGCGCGGGCGCTGACCGCGTCGAGATCGAGGCCGCCGCTGGTGTCGAGCTCGTCGGTGAGGAGGCCGAGCCGTTGCGCGACGACGATCTCGTCGTTGGCGGCGGGGTGCTCGAGCTCGCGACGCACCACGGGCACGCCGTCTCGCGGGGCGAGCATGTCGATGCCGGCGAGCTCCATCATCTTCGGGATCGAGCCGCGTGCCGCCATGCCGATGTCGCGCCAGGCCGTCCAGTCGATGGCGATGCCGCGGGTGGCAGGGCGCGCGCTGCGGAAGCTGCTGACGTGCTTGCAGAGCAGGTCGTTGGCGGCGCTGTAGTCGGTCTGGCCGCCGTTGCCGAAGCGGCCGGCGATCGACGAAAAGACCACCGCCGCGCCGAGCGGCGTCTCGCCGAGGGCGGCGAGCAGGTTGAGCCAGCCGTCGACTTTGACGTCGAAGACGAGGTCGAACTCTTCGGGGCGCTTGTCGGGCAGGAAGTGGCTGATCTCGAGGCCGGCGGCGTGCATCAGCACGTCGACGCGGCCGTGCTGCTTGCAGATGCCGCCCATCACGTCGCCAACGGCGGCGGCGTCGGTGAGGTCGAGGCTGTGGTAAGTGGCGCTGCCGCCCGCAGCTTCGATGGCGTCCATGGCGCGCTTGGCCGCGGCGGCGCGCTCGATGGAGGCCAACGCCTTCTGCACCATCACCGGCGTGACGCGTTTGCCTTCCGACTGCGCCTGCAGGCGCTGCATCAGGTCGCGCTTGAGCCCGTCGAGGTCGTTGTCGATGCGCGCCAGGTCGGGGTTTTCGCGCTCGGGCGCGGGGGCAAGGTCGAGCAGGTGGAAGGTGCCGCCGGTGCGCGCCAGGTCGCAGACGATCGCGGAGACGATGCTGCCGGCGGCGCCGGTGACGACGTAGACGGTATCGGCGCCGAGCGCGAGCGCTGCGCCCGCGTGCGCGGTGTTGGCCGGCAGGGGCCCAGGTGAGAGCGTGAGCGTCCAGCGCGCCTGATCGGCGTAGCCGACCTCGCAGGCGCCGGGGTCGTGCATCGCCTCGGCGATCAGCAGCTGCGCGATGGCGGCGGGCTCGGCGGCGAGCTCGAAGTCGACGACCTTGATGGTGGCATTGCCGCGCTCGCGCGAGAGCGCCTTGGTGAAGCCGCTGACGGCGCCGCCCAGCGGGCGCGCGGCGCCAGCGCTGTCGTAGCCGTGTCGGCCGCCGAGGCGGGTCGCCGAGATGAAGAAGCGGCCGCTGTCGAGCTGCTCGTAGAGCGCGCGGGCGAGCCGGTAGGCGAGCTTGACGTACACGCGCGTGTCGTGGCGCCAGCCGTCGCGGTCGAGGGCGTCGAAGCCGGCGGCGGCGTCGAGCGCGGGCAGCCAGAACACGCCGGCCACCGGTCCGGTGGCGATGATGTCGGCGAGGTGTTTGTCGAAGTCTTCGGTGCTGCAGGCCTCCATCAACAGCACCTCGACGCCGCGCTGGCCGAGGGCCTCCGCGAGTGCTGCGCACGCACCGGAGCGATCGCACATCACGATCACGCGGTCGCCGCTGGAGAGCTCGATGCCGGTGGGCTTGCATAGCTCGAGCGCCGGGCGCAGCACGGCACGTGGGACGCGGCGCGGGACGGCGTCGGTGCTGCTGGCGGAGGGCTCGGGGGCGGTCATTTCGGGCGTGGACGTAGGCGCAGGCGTGGGCGCGCTTGCCGGCGCGGCGAGGTCGGGGCGGTTTTGGCGGACCCAGCCGATGACGTGGTTGAGCGTGGGGAACTCTTTGAGCTGCAGGTTCTCGTCGCGCTCGAT
>JAGQIK010000260.1 GCA_020431405.1 Myxococcales bacterium | reverse complement strand
GCGCGAGCTTTTGGCCGGCGCGCAGGTCGGGCGGCAGCTGCGGCCTGGCGCAGGCGGCGACGGCGAGCGCAGCGAGAAATGTCATTGCTGCGAAAACGCCGCGCGATCTCGTGGACCTACGGATCAGAGAGTGACCCCACGAGGGTGGCGGCGCGGGCGCACTGCTCGGCGCTGACGTCGAGGTGAGTCACGGCGCGCACGCGGCGCGGGCCGAACTGCGAGAGCAGCACGCCGTGCTCGGCGGCGGCGGCGATGAGCGACTGGGCGTCGGGCGCACCGTCGAGCAGGTCGAAGATGACGATGTTGGTCTCGGGCGCGATGACCTCGATGCGATCGCAGGCGGCCAACGTCTCGGCGATGGTGCGCGCGTTGTTGTGATCCTCGGCGAGGCGGGCGACGTGGTTTTCGAGGGCGTAGATGCCGGCCGCGGCGATGATGCCGACCTGGCGCATGCCGCCGCCGAGCATCTTGCGGTAGCGGTAGGCGCGCGCGATGAAGTCGTCGTCGCCGACGAGCAGCGAGCCCACCGGCGCGCCGAGGCCCTTGCTCAGACAGATCGAGGCCGACCCGACGGGCGCGAGGATCTCTGCGACGGACAGGCCAGTGGCGGTGGCGGCGTTGAACAGGCGCGCGCCGTCGAGGTGTACGGCGAGGCCGCGCTCGCGCGCCAGCTCGGCGATGGCGGCGATGCGCGCCTGCGGAAAGACGCGCCCGCCGCCGCGGTTGTGCGTGTTTTCGATCCACACCAGGCGCGTCGGTGGGAAGTGCACGTTGGCCGGCTGCAGCGCGGCGAGCACGTCGTCGCGCGTGAACATGCCGCCGCTGCCGATCTCGCGCCCCTGGATGCCGGCCAGCGCGCCGGCGCCGCCGGCCTCGTAGTTGGTGCAGTGCGAGCCCCAGCCGAGCAGCACCTCGTCGCCGGGGCGGCAGTGCGACAGCAGCGCCACCTGGTTGGCCATGGTGCCCGAAGGCACGAAAAGCGCGGCGGCCTTGCCGGTGATCTCGACGGCGAGCGCCTGCAGTCGCTTGACCGTCGGGTCTTCGTTCCAGACGTCGTCGCCCACGGCGGCCTCGGCCATGGCGCGGCGCATGGCCTCGCCAGGTCGGGTCACGGTGTCGCTTCTGAGATCGATGATGTCGCCCATGCAGGGCCGAGCTTACATCAGCTGCCGAGGGTCGTCTGGAAGACGAGGCCGCCGATCCAGTAGCCGAGCGCGCTGCCGGCGAGGCAGATCACCGTTGTGCCGAGGGCGTAGCCGATGGCCGTGAAGGCGGCGCCGTCGCGCATCATGTGCACCGTCTCGAAGGCGAAGCTCGAGTAGGTCGTGAAGCCGCCCATCAAGCCGGTGGCGAGCGCCAGGCGCATGCGCGGCGAGATCGTGCGCGCTTCGAGGGCGCCGAACATGATCACGCCGAGGACGAGCGAGCCGAGGATGTTGGCGACCAGCGTGCCCCACGGGAAGGTGCCTTCGCCGGCGATCTTCTGCGTGGCGAGGCCGACGAGATAGCGGCCGATGCTGCCGACGGCGCCGCCCAGGCCGACCAGCAGGACGTTCACGCTAGCGGCCGTTGACCGAGGCCTGGCCTGCGCCCTTGTGCTTGCCCTTGCCCGGCTTGCCCTTCTTGCCGTTCTTGCCCTTGTCCTCGTCGTCGCCGCCCTTGTCCTTGTCCTTGCCCTTGGGCTTGACGCGTTGCGGGGGCGGTGGCTCGCCGCGCTCGGCGCGCAGCTTGTTCTCGAGCCGGTCGAGCAGGGCGATCTCGATGTAGGAGGGCTGGTGGGCGATCTGCAGCTGCACCCTGCGCTGGATGATGCCGCCGGGGGAGGTGACCTTGAAGATCTCGAGCGAGGCGGGGCAGCGCTTGACCGCGCCGCTGCCGGGAAAGACGAACAGGATGTAGCCGTCGTCGCGGCTCTTCTCGGTGAGCTTGTAGTTGCGGTCGACGCGCAAGAGCCGCACGGCTGTCGACCAGATCGCGTCGAAGCGGTAGTCGAACGTCTTGCTGTTCTTGGCCGACGCAGCGCCCGCGCTAGCGAGCGACATGCCGATGGCGAGCGCGATGGCGAGCAGCGGTCTCATGGCGCCGATGTTAGTCGGCGCCGCGCGCGCGTCCAAAAACCTGGCCGTCTGGACGGAGCGGGGCGCGCGCGCTAGGCGTCGGTGTTGGCCGCCGGGGTGCCCGTGGAGGGCGGAGGCGGCGCCGAGGTCTGCGTCGGCTGCTCGCCGCTGGGCGAGACGTCGTCGAGCTGCTCGCTCGAGGTCGAGACCGTCCAGACCTTCTTGAACGTGATCTCCGGCGAGAGCATGGCCACCAGGCCGGCGCCGATGTACCACAGCGCGTTGGTGGCGTGCGAGGTGACGATGAAGGCCGCCGCCACGCTCTCGCTGACGTGCTTCTGGATGTAGAGCCCCATCGCGCCTTTGGCGAAAAACTCGTAGTTGCCGACAAATCCAGGGCCTGCGGGGATCATGATGCCGATGCCCACCAGCGCGATGAACGCTGTCGCGGCGCCGAAGGTCATGTTCAGGTCGAAGCCTTTGGCCAGCACCCAGATCGCCGCCGCGTTGCCGACCCAGTAGGCCGCCGTGCCGAAGAGAAACGGCAGCAGCCGGCGCCAGTCGGGCAGCACGCGAAAGCCCTCGACCACGCCGCGCGCGATGCCCGCGGCGCGCTCGGCCAGCTTGGGCGAGATGATGCCGACCAGCCGGCGGCAGATCAGCACCGCGCGCTCGCGTTGCCACAGCGTCATCACCAGCACCACGAGGGCGGTGAGAAAGACCACCAGCGCGATGAAGCCGGCCGCCTCGACCCACTCGGGCACCGTGGTGCGCGTCTCGGCGATGGCGACGGCAACCCAGGCGCCCAAGGCGAGGATCAGGCCGTCGAACACGCGCTCGACGGCCATCGTGCCGAGGCCGTGGCTCATGCGCAGCTTGGGCGGGTCGGCGATCAGGTAGGGCCGCACGAACTCGCCCATGCGCAGCGGCAGAGCCAGGATCGCGAAGAAGCCCACGGAAGAGATCGGCAGGATGCGCGAGAAGGGCACGGGCTGCACCGGCGCGAGCAGAAAGCCCCAGCGCCAGGCGCGGAAGATGTGCTGGACCGCCATCAGCCCGAGATAGGGGAGCACGTACAGCCAGTTGGCTGCCTTGAGCGCGCCCCACACGCCGTCGAAGCTGATCTCGCGCGCCGCCAGCCACAGCATCAGCGCGCCGATGCCGAGCGAGATCACGGTGCGTATCAAGAACTTCTTCAACGGTGACTCCGGGAGAGGAGAGGGTCTCCGAGGGTGGCTGCGCGCGAGGCGCGGTCTTTTACATCACCAAACGACCGGCGACGAGGCGAAATTTCTGTGCGGCCCGCGGGCGCTTGGCTAGCAGCCGCTAAGGAATATCACCGGCGAGGATGCGGCGCGGATTGTGTGACAACAGTCGCTCGAGCGCCGCCTCGCCGAGGTGTTTCTCGATCCAGCGCATGCCGGCGAAGGCGTCGCGCAGGTCGTCGGGGCTGTGGGCGTCGGTGGTGGCCGCGTGGATCAGGCCCGCCTGCGCGAGCTTGCGCGCGCGCCGGTGCACGCGCCAGCCGCCTCGACCGCCGAGCGCGGCGAGGTTCACGAGCAGCGCCGCGCGCTCGCACAGCCCCTCCACGCGGCTGAAATCGCTCGTCAAGTCGAGGTACCGCTCCACGTGGGCGAGCACCGGAAGGCGGCCGGCGAGGCGAAACTCGAAGAGGCGCTGCTCGAGCATCGGCGGCGCCTGGGCGGGGTGCAGCTCCAGCAGGAACGACTTTTCGCTGGCGTACTTGGGGAAGCTGGCCTCGACCTGGCGCTCGAGGAAAAGCTCGTCCCACATGTTCTCGCCCGCGGGCGCGTTGATGCGCAGCGCGACGCCGGCGTCTTCGAGCGCGTCGCGCAACGCCGTGGCGGCGGACTCGCGCTCGTCGCCCGACGGCGCCCAGCTGCCCGCCTTCTGATGGGGCGTCGGGTGGACCTCGTCGTAGCCGAGCTCGACCAAGCCGCGCGCCAGCTCGACGCTCTGCTCGACGTCGACACAGCCGTCGTCGAGCCCGGGCAGGATGTGCAGGTGGATGTCTATGAAGCCGCGAGACACCCCCGCAATGAAGCGCGAACGGGCGCTGCGCGCAAGCGCAGACAGGTTGGGCCAAGCGGTGTTACAATGGTCGCACGGCGCCGGCGAAAGCCGGTGTTCGGCGCCGCGCGCACGGCTCTGATGGTGTTTGAAGCTATCTGGTCGCGGTGCTATAACGATCAGCCATGAAACCAGTTTCTCGCCCTCGTCGGGCGATGGTGCAGGAGAAGCGCTGAGATGGCCGACCGCAATCCCAACTCCGTCCTCGTCTCGCTGCAGGAGCTTCGGCAGATCGAAGAAGACCGTGTAGCGGCGGAGGAGGAAGCCGAACGCCAACGCATCGAGTCCGAGCGCCGCGCCAAGGAAGATGCCGAGCGCAGCGCGCTGATGGCCGAAGAGCAGGCTCGATTGGCGGAAGAGGAGCGCATCCGGCGCGAGGCCGAAGAGGCCGATCGTCGCGAGCGCGAAGAGCGACTGCGCATCGCCGAGGCGGAGCGCCGCGCGCGCGTCGAAGCGGAGATGAAGCTCGAGCAGCACCGCATCAAGGCGGAGGCCGAGGCGAAGGCGCTCGAGAAGAAGGTCCCCTGGGTGCCCATCGGCATCGCCATCGGCGTGCTGGTCTGCACCGCCGGCGCGCTCGGCTACTACTCCTACGTCAAGAACAAGGAGAAGGACGCTGCGGCCAAGGCGCTCGCCGCGCAGCGCGCCAAGCTCGAGTCGTTCCGCAAAGAGATGGCGCAGCAGCAGGCACGCTTTCAGGCCGAGCAAGAAGCGCTCGAGTCGGCCAAGAAGAAGCTGCTCGCCAAGCTCTCGGTGGCCAAGGACGAAGCGCAGCGCGAGCTGATCCGCAAGCAGATGCGCAACCAAGCCCAGCGCGCGCACGCGCTCGCAGAGCGCAAGCGCAAGGCCCGTGCTGCCGCCAAACGTCGCGCCAAGCGCCTGCGCATTCGCAACACCAGCGATCCGCTGGGCGGGCTCAAACTCTAAGGGGGCTGTCCCAGCCCCCTCGCCACGCCTTCGGCGCGGCTCACCCCAATGTCGCTCGCTTCGCTCGCGCTCGCGCCGCAAGGCTGCGGCGCTCGAGTGTGCGCGCCGTGCTCGTT
>JAGQIK010000259.1 GCA_020431405.1 Myxococcales bacterium | reverse complement strand
GCTGTTCGGCGGCGCGCGCAGCCGTCGTCGCGCCGCGCGGGCGCGTGCGGGCAGTGTGGTGCTGATGTCGCGACCGGGTGGCCGCGACGGGCGGGTGCGCTTCGAGCGGCGAGCGCTCGGCGCGCGCCAGTGGTGGAGCTGGGTGGCGCTCGCCGATCAAGACAACGACGGCGATCTCGATCTGCTGGTGCGCATCGCGCAGCCGTCGCAGGCGGCGCGCGCGGCGCTGTGGCGCGGCGTGTTCGGGCCGCGCGTGCGTGGCGTGAATCCGTTCGCGAGCAAGGTCAGCTCGGCGACGCTCGACGATCGGCGCGACGCGCTGTGGCTCAACGCGTGGCGCGGCGAGCTGGTCGACGCAGCGGGGGCGACGGCGCTCGGCTGGCGCGCCGAGCGCGGCGCTGCGCTGCTCTTCGACATCGACGGCGACGGCGATCTCGATCTCGTGCGCGGCGAGCACGTCACGCGCTGGCGTGGAGGCGAGGGCGGGCTCGACGACGCGAGCGCACAGCACGCGCTGCTGCTCGAGCTGCGCAGCCGCTCGCGCGCCAACCGCCAAGGGCTCGGCGCGCGCGTGGAGCTCGTCATCGAAGGACGCAAGCAGGTGCGCTTCGCCGGCCTGGCGCCGGGCATGGCGGGCGCGGCGCCGGGGCGCGTTCACTTCGGCGTGGGCAGCGAGCTTCGCGGCGAGAAGGTCACCGTCTGGTGGCCTGGTGGCGAGCGCGAGGTCTATCCCGACCTGCCCGTCGACCGCCTCGTGCGGCTCGTGCAGGGCGGCGGCGCGTTGTGGGGTGATCGCTTGCGCGCTCGCGAGCCCGCGCCGAGCTCGCGCCCGGTCACGCCGCCTGCGACGCGGCCCGCGCCGCCCGCGTCACGGCCGAGCGCTACACGCGCGCGCGCCGAGGTCCTCTCGTTGCTGCCCGGCGCGCTGCGCCGTCGCTTCGCCGCCGCGTTGCGCAAGAAGGGGGCAGGCCTGGTGCTGCTCGCGCCGGCGGCTTGCGCGCCCTGCGTCGGACACTGCCGGTCGATCACCAAGCTCGCGGCGGCCACCAAGACGGCGAGCCTCTCGCTGGGCCGCGCGATCACGCGCTGCACGCTGCCACATGCGGCGGCTTCGCGGTCAGCGCTGCGCGAGCTGGCGCCGCTTCTGCCGGCGATCCTCGTCGTCGACGCGACGGGCAAGGTGCGCACCACCAGCGTCGACTTCGACGCTACGCGCTTGCGCAGCGACATCGCCAGGCTGCGGCGCTAGACGGCGCTCGCTAGCGCTTCACTTCCTGCGTCTGCAGATCGAAGGCGGCGACCATGCGCTCGTCCTGGTCGACGAGCACGACGGACGTGGGGTGCGGGCCGCGATAGGCCATCGCCTCGTCGACGATGGCGCGGGCCGCCTCGTCGTGCGGCACGCCGGTCTCGCCGTAGCCGATGCCCGGGATGGCGACCGAGTCGAGCCCCAGGCGGGTGGCGCCGAGCAGGCCGGCGCGCGTGGCGCGGCGGATGTTCTCGATGCCGACGCGCATGCCGGACTCTTCGATCAGCGGGACGTGGATCAGGTGGCGCACCCCGAGCCCGGGCGCCTCGGTGACGAACGCCGCGCCGACGGCGATGGGCGCGTGTGCCCGCACCTGCTCTTCGACCTCGCCGCCGACGATCTCGCGCACGGCGGCGGCGATGCCTTCCTGCATCGAGCCATCGCTGAGGGTTGGCAGGATGATGGCGTCGCCTTCGAAGGCGAGGATGTCGCCCGTTCGGACCTCGATCTGCATGGCGTGCAACGCTATTTGGTCCGTGACCGTTTGTCTAGCAGCCGCTGCGCCTTGCCCGTCATCGGCACGAAGCGCACGCCGAACAGCCGCTCGCGGCGCAGCCCGATGGTCGTGCGCGTGATGCGGATCAGCCGCTGCGCGTGGCGTCCCTCCGGGGCGACGAGCACCCCACCGACGCGCAGCTGGTCGATGAGCGGCTGCGGGATCTTGGGTGGCGCCGCGGTCAGGATCACGGCGTCGAAGGGGGTGTGGCCCTTGTCGCCGGCGTAGCCGTCACCGATGCGCACGTGCACGTGCTTGTAGCCGAGCTTGGCGAGCACGGCGCGCGCGCGCTGGCCGAGCGGCGCGACGATCTCGATCGAGTAGACCTCGGCACCCATGGCGGCGAGCACGGCGGCCTGGTAGCCGGAGCCGGTGCCGATCTCGAGCACCTTGGGGCGGCGCCGGCCGCGCAGCCGCGACAGCTGCAGCGCCTCGCTCATGTAGCCCACGATGTAGGGCTGGCTGATGGTTTGGCTGTGACCGATGGGCAGCGGGCGATCGGCGTAGGCCAGCGCGCGGTGGCTTGGCGGCACGAACAGATGGCGCGGCACCTTGCGCATGGCATCGAGCACGCGGCGGTCCTTGACGCCGCGCGCGGCGATCTGCTCGCGCACCATGCGCTCGCGCAGGTGCTTCCAGTCGCTTGGCTTGTGAGGAGTGTCGGCGCACGCTGCGCTGCCGGCGAGCAGCAGCAGTGCGAGGGGGAGGGCGTGACGGCAGGACGCCATCGTCATCGGCGGCCTAAGCCGAAAAGACGCGCTCGAGCTCTTTCTCCATCTTGCTCTCGGTGGTCTTGCGCGCGACGGACAGCTCTTTGACGATCAGGTTCTTGGCGGTGTCGAGCATGCGTCGCTCGCCGAAGGAGAGCGTCTTGGTCGACTTGAGGCGATACAGGTCGCGGTAGACCTCGGCGACCTCGAACAGCGAGCCGGTCTTGATCTTCTCCATGAAGCCGCGGTAGCGCCGATTCCACGTCTGCTTGTCGATGTGGACTTCTTTTTCGCGCAGGATCTCGAACACCTCGGTGATCTCGTCCTCGCTGATGATCTGGCGCAGGCCGACCTCGTGAGCCTTCGTCACCGGCACCATGATGCGCATGTCCGTGTCGACGATGCGCAGCACGTAGAACTTGAGCGGAGTACCGGAGATCTCCTTCTCCTCGATGCCGACGACCTCGACCACGCCCTGCGCGGGATAGACGGCCATCTGCCCGATGCTGAAGCTTTCCATCGATCTCACCCTCCGCATTCGCGGCTCGGCGCGGCGCGCTGGCCCGCCTCTCGCTGTCAGCAGCATCGCCCGGGAGCGGGCGACCACGCTGCTAGTCGAAGTCGAGGATCTTCCACTGGCCATCTTCCTTGACCAGCTCGAGCTTGTAGCGGGCGTCGTATCGTACGCGCGCGCGTTGGCCCGTGACCTCGATCTCGTTTTCGTTTTTGATCCAGCGTTGGATCTTGCTCATGCGCTCCTGGATGTCCTGCTCGATGCCCTTGCGCACCGAGCGGGCCAGCAGCTTCATCACGGCCTCGTAGCTGCGCTGCTGCACGGCGCGCACGAAAGCCTTGATGGCGTCCATTGGGGTGGCGGTCTGAAATGCCACCGAGATGCCGCCGTCGATTCGCCAGTTGTTGTCGGCGTAACGCAGCCGGGCGCGGGTGCCGCCGGGGTAGCTCACGCGCGCCGTGACGTCGAGCGGCTGCTCGAGGCGGGCGGCGAGCTGCTTGGCCTGGGTCACCAGCTCGGGCTTGAGCTTCTTCCAGCGGTCGACGAACTCGCTGCGGGTAATCCCGCGGCGCACGGACTCGCTGAGCAGGTCGTAGGCTGTCTTGGCGTCGTCGCGGTCGATGGCCGCGATGTAGCGCTTGAGGGCCGCTTGCGGGCTGCTCTTCTGGGCGGCGCCACCGCAAGCGGCTGTGATCACAGCGAGGGCGACGATCTGCAGACGCGCGCAGGCGCGCGTCCACGCACGAGCGTGGCGCCAACGCGCCGGCTGAGCGGCGCGAGCCCTATGGGACACGGTGCTCACGACTGTTTTCTCGACGACTGACCGCGTCGCCGGAACCGCTTGAGATCTAAACAAAATCCCGCGGATACAGGATCCTGCGGGTGCGCAGATGATAAGCGGCAAGAGGGGGTCCGGTCAAGGTCTACCGGCCAGTGATCTCGCCTCGCTATCGGATGTTCACGGTGGGAGAGTGAACTGCTGTTCACATGGTTGCTAAGTGCCTCGCCTAAGGCGTTGAAAAGTGGCCCAGTCGATCCGGCACGAGGCTTGAAAGTCAACGAGGCGGACCATGGGAGACCACGCCATGCACAGCAGCAACCGCACCCGCAACCTCAGCCGCGTCGCTTTCCTCTCGCTCGCGGGTTCGCTCCTCTTCACCGCCGCGTGCACCGATCCCAACACGAGCTTCGTTGGCCGCGCCTACTGCGACGACAAAGGCTGTTATCAGTGTGATGTCGAAGGCGTCTGCACGCAGCTACCCAACACCAAGTGCACCACAGCCAAGCAGTGTACGGTCAGCGAGACCTGCACAAACATCGGCTGCGCGTCGACCTGCAAGGCCGACAGCGAGTGCAAGGTTGGCGAGGCCTGCAAGGATGGCCTCTGCACCCCCGGCGGCTTCCTCAAGATCACGCCCTTCAAGCCGCGCGTCGCCTGCGACTACGACAAGAACTGCAAGGCCGACGAGTACTGCAGCGAGACCGGCGAGTGTCTGACGCGCTGCAAGTCGGACGACGCCTGCGGCCCCGACCAGGTCTGCCTCGCGTGCGGCAAGTGCCAGCCCAAGGGCGTCCCGGCGACCTGCGGCAATACCCTCAAGTACTGCTCGGACAACGTCAGCTGCGGCGAAGGCAAGACCTGCGTCGTGGGGCGTTGCCATTATCAATGTAATGGTACTGGCGCCAGCACCTGCCCCGTGGGTCAGGTGTGCAACAGCGGTCTCTGCAAAGACGACCCCGAGCCGGCCACCCCCGAGTGTGCCCTCGACCTGCACTGTCAGGACGGCGGCAAGTGCATCAACGGCTACTGCCACTCTGCCTGCGTGGCGAGCGGCCAGTGCCCGGGGACCGGCTCGATCTGCCTGATGGGTGTCTGCCAGCCTGACTATCACCCCGCCAACTAATTCGGACGGCCACGCTCGGTGGGGTAGCGGCCCTCCAATGGTGGAGGGCCGCACTTTTTTTTTTGAGCGATCTCGATTGGCGCTGCTTCGCAGCGCGTATCGCCTTCGCTATATCGGCCGTTCCGCTTCGCTCCACTCCTCCCGATAAGACTCGGCTCCGGCGCCTGCGGCGCCGACGCTCGTTGGGCGCGAGGCTGCCACGCTCGTAGGCGAGCCCGTGGCCTGTGGCCCTGAGCCCGTGGCCTCAGGCTGCCCGAGGCCCGAGGCCCGAGGCCCGAGGCCCAGCTACCTCATCGCCAGCTGCTTGCGATACCGGTAGTACTTCTTGAGCACCCACCGCACGTACTGCTGCGTCGTCGCATAAGGCGGGATGTTGCGCCCGTACTTGAGCACGGCGCCCACGCCGGCGTGATAGGCGGCGATGGTCAGCACCAGGTCGCCCCGCAGCCGGTTGGCGACCACGCGTAGGAAGCGCGTGCCGCCGAAGATGTTCTGGCGCGGATCGAACGGATCGGTGACGCCCATGCCGCGGCCGGTCATCGGCATCAGCTGCATCAGGCCTTGTGCGCCGGCGCTCGAGACGGCGCGCGGGTAGTAGTTGGACTCGACGTGGATCACGGCGCGCACGAGCGCCTCGGGGATGTGGTAGAGCGCCGCGGCCTGTTTGATCCAGCGGTCGTAGCGCGTGAAGCGCCCCGGATCGAGACCGCGCCCGCGCCGCGCCGCGCTCACCGCGCGCGCCTTGCCCGGACCCGTGCGCATGATGCGCTTCCAGCGCTTGTTGTGGCGCCGGATGTTGGTGAAGTGGACGACACCGTCCTTATCGATGTAGCGATAGATGTCGGCCTGCGCGACCGAGGAGCCGCCGAGCACGAGCGCCGAGAACACGGCGACAGAGAGCATGCTGCGCGTCCGCATGGGAGATTCGTTGTAGCATGTGGCCCCCTCGGGGCCAAAATCGACGCCCCTCGAGCACCAGGAGCACCCGTGACCTTCTCTGCCGACGAGTTTGACCTCGAGCTCGAAGCGGTCTCCGAGCTGCTCGAGCGCGGAGCGCTCGAAGAGGCCGACTCGCGCGCGCGCGCGCTGCTCAAAGCGCGGCCGAGCAATCCGCTCGCTCGCAACGTGATGGCGCTGATCGACTTCGCGCGCGGCCGCCACGGCGCCGCCTTCGAGACCTTCGCGTCGCTGGCGCGCCGCAACGCCGACGTGGTCTCGCTGCGCGTCAACGCGGGTGTGGCCGCGCTGTGTGCTGGGGAGCTCGAGGTCGCGCACGACAATCTGCGCCGCGCCGTGGACCTCGACTCGGGGCATCGCCGCGCCTTCGCCTACCTCGCCGTGGTGCACTTGATGAATGGCCAGCGCCATCTGGCGCGCGCCGCGCTGCTCGAGGCTGATTTCGTCGACCTGGCGACCACTGTTGGCGAGGGGCCCATCGAGCCGATCGTCAGCGCCGCGCGGGCGCTCGCTGATCGCCTCGGCCCAGGCGCCGAGGGGGCGCCGCAGCCGCGCGCCTTCGAGGGCTTCGCCGAGCTGGGTGCCCTCGAGCGTGACGCGGCGCCGCGCCGCGCCAACCCGTCGTCGAGTCTCGTCGAGGCGGTGCAGTCCGTGGTGGACGCGCCGGCGGCCGCGCCGCCGAGCAGCGCCGAGGCAGCCAGCAGCGGCAGCGCCAGCACGGCGGCCCTCGCGGAGCCGGGCGAGAGCGCCGCGGAAGCGGCCGAGGAGATCCAAGAAGACCTCGACGAGGCCTTCGACGCGCTGCAGATGTCTGGCGCTGCCGCGCTCGAGCCCGACAGCACCGGCGAGCTAGCGATGGACTCGGCCGACGCGCGCGCCGCCGCCGAGGAGTTCGCCCCCGATGCGGCGCCGACATCCGTCACCGCCGAGGAGGACATCGACTTCGGCAGCAACGTCGACGACGCCTTCGACGAGCTGACCATGACCGGCGGCGGCGATCCACACACACGCCCCACTGAACGCTTCTCGCGGCCGCTCGCGGGCAGCGACAGCGTGAACGGCGACGGCGCGAGCAGCGACGCCGCCGAGAGCGACGCGGCGCGCAGCGACGCCGCGAGCATCGACGCCGCGCGCGCCGCAGCGGAGAGCACCGCCCCGACGCCCGAGCCGCCCACCGAAGCGCCGCTCGCCGCCGCGCGCGCGCGCCGCATCAGCGCCACGGTGGCCACGCCCGGACGTAAGCCGGCTTGCTTCGAGCACCTGCCGCAGCTCGTGCTCGCCGGCAGCGACGCGGCCGAGGTCGACGGCCCCACGCTGCGTCTCACCGTCGAGGCGGTGCCGCGCTTCGACCATGTCTTCGTGCGCGAGGACCTGCTCGTCGCCTCGCGCGGCGACGTGCGCTTCGAGACGGCACATAGCCGCCGCAAGGGCGCGCAGCAGGAGCCCTTCATGGTCGCCGGCCAGCCGCTGTGGCGCGTCGTCGGTGCGGCCGAGCACCTGCTGCTCGCGCCGCACGAGCACCGCTTCGAGCTGATCCACTTGGTCGACGAGAGCGTCTATGTCGCAGAGCGCTGCCTCGCCGCGTTCTCGGCCGGCCTGCGCTGGGAGAACGGACGCATTCCCGGCTCCACCGATGACGCCGACGCCATCGTCGAGCTGAGCGGGCGCGGTCTCGTGGTGCTGCACACGCGCGGCGATCTGGCGCGCCTCGCCGTCGAGGGCGCGCCGGTCGAAGTGCGCAGCGAGCACCTGCTCGGCTGGGCCGGCGACACCGTGCCCAGCGCGAGCACCGTTTCGGCTACGCCGGGACCACATGTGGAATGTCGCGGCAACGGTGTGCTACTGCTTTCGGCGCCGCGCGGCCTCGCTGGGGCCGCAGTCTAGACGAGCGGAGAGCACCGAGCAGCAGCCATGGCCCGTCGCGTACGTAGAAGAGCGAACCTCGCCCAAGAGCTCCTGTGGGTCCCCAACCTGCTGACCATGGCGCGCGTCGCCGTGATCCCGTTGGTGCTCGTCTACATCGACAACGAGAGCCCGCTGCGCAGCTTCCTCGCCGCGCTGCTCTACGGCGCTACGGCGCTGACGGACGCGCTCGACGGCTACCTCGCGCGGCGGGCCGGCCGCGTGAGCATGCTCGGCAAGTTCCTCGACCCGCTCGCCGATAAGCTGCTGGTGATGGCCACGTTGGTCTGGATGGTGCCGATGGGGCGCGTCGAGACGTGGGTCGTGATCCTGCTGCTGGCGCGCGAGATATCGATCACCGCGCTGCGCAGCATCGCCTCCGCCGAAGGGCTCGTCATCTCGGCGCGTCAGTTCGGCAAGGACAAGACCGCGCTGCAGATGATCGGCATTCTCTGCCTCATCATCCACTTCCGCTACCCGGTGCTGTGGACGAGCTATTACGTCGATTTTCACCAGGTGGGCCTCTACACGATCTACATGTCGCTGGTGCTCTCGATCTTCTCGGCCATCGAGTACGTGCAGCTCTTCGCGCGCGCGGTCAACCAGCGCGGCGAGGCCGAGGCCGAGGGCGAGCTCGATCCCGACGCCGACGACGACATCGCGTCGCGCGATCTCGCCGACGAAGAGGCGTAGTCGCTACGCGCCGGCCGCGCCGCCGCGCGCGCGCCGCAGCTTCCACCACAAGACGCCCGCGGCGACAAACATCAGCAGGCTGATCGCTTGCGAGGTGGACAGCAGCAGCGCGCCCGGCCCGACGCCGAGGCTCTTGTTGAGCGCCGGCGTGTAGAGCTCGAAGACGAAGCGGCGTAGAGGATCGTCGCGAAAGACCTCCACCACCGAGCGCAGCAGGCCGTAGAGCAGCAGATAGGCGATGAAGATCTGGCCGTGGTAGCGACGCCGCGCCGTGAGCAGCGTCAGCGCCAAGAAGATCAGCCCCTCGCCGAGCGCCTCGTAGAGCTGCGTCGCGTGCAGCGCCGGCGTCATCTGCGCGCCGGCGTCGAGCAGGCGCCGCTGCACGAGCTCCATGAAGACCAGGCTCTCGCGCGGAAAACGTGCGCCGGCCCCCGACAGCGCGACCTTGCCATAGCAGCAGCCCGCAGCCAGACAGCCGAGCCGTCCGATGGCGTGACCGAGCGCGAGCAGCGGCGCCGCCAGGTCGGCGACGCGCAGGAAGCTCGCGCCGCGCTTGCGCAGATAATAGACGGTGGTCAGCGTCGCCGCGATGACGCCGCCGTAGTAGACGAGGCCGCCTTCCCAGACGTGAAGCGGCCGCGAGCAGTCGATGAGGACGCGCCACAGCGAGCGCGATCCCGCGCCGGATACGCCGACGGCGCACTGTTGGTAGAACGCGTCGGCGTTGGTGATCACGAACAGCAGCCGCGAGCCGAGCACGCCGCTGACCAGCAGCCAGAAACATAGATCGAGCCACAGCGAGACGCCCACCGCGCGGCGTTTGGCGGCGCGTGCGCCGAGCACCACCGCGACGAGAAAGGCCAGCGCCATGGCGACGCCGTAGGTGCGCACGTCGCCGCCGCCGATGGTGAACAGCGTCGGTCTCATCGGGCGGCCTCGCCACGCGCCGCCGGACGAAACAGCGCGAAGAGCGCCAGCGCCAGCAGCGGCACGCTGAGAAGCTGCGATGTCGAAAGGCCCAGCAACGCACCGCGCGGGTCGGCGCGCAGAAACTCGATCGCGAAGCGACTGACGGCGTACAGCGCGACGAAGGTCCACAGCACCTGACCGTCGCGGCGCTTGCGCGGGCGCACCACGAAGTAGCACACGACGAAGATGGCGAGGTTGGCGACGGCCGAGTAGAGCTGCGTCGGGTGCACGGGCAGCGGCGCGAAGTGGCCGAGCATCGGGATGCTGGCGTGGTCGCGCGCCACCACGCCTCCTGGCGGGAACGTCACGCCCCACGCCGAGCCGGTCATCGCGCCGTAGCAGCAGCCGTTGAGAAAGCAGCCGATGCGGCCGAAGCAGAGCCCCAGCGGCAGGCCGTAGCCGGCCAGGTCGAGCACGCGGTCACGGGGCAGTCGCCAGCGGCGGATCAGCAACAGCCAGGCGAGCGCGGCCGCGATGAAGCCGCCGTAGTACGAGAGCCCTCCGCGCCACAGCTTGAGCGCCAGCAAGCAGTCGCGCGGCGGGTGGCAGTGACCCGCGCGCCGATTGCAGCGATACCCGCTCTCGCCGCGCGGCCCGGCGCACTGCGCGTCGCGCGTGCACGTCACGCCGGGCAGCACGCGCAGCGTCTCCGGCGCGCGGCAGGTGGCGACGTAGACGCCGATCTGGCCGTCGGCGATGAGATGCAGCATGCGCGCACCGACGAGCCCCCACAGCACGGCGTGCAGGTTGAGATCGACGACGCGTCCGGGCGCGAGGCCCTGCCGGCGCGCGTCACGCCAGGTCAGCACCAGCGCCACGGCGAAGCCGAGCGCGAGCATGGTGAAGTACGAGGGCAGGGCGACATCGCCGAGGAGCGGCGCGTCGAAGCGTACGAGCACCGGCCGCATGACGCGCCGCTCTACTCTTCCGGGGCGGCGGTTGCCGCGGCGCGCGCGCGCCGCCGGCTGCGCCACTCGGCGATCATGCTGCTGATCATCTCGTAGAACAGCATCACCACGCCGACGGAGATGGCGACGTCGGCAATGTTGAACGTCGGCCACTTGAACAAGCGCCCGAAGTAGACGTCGAGAAAGTCGATCACGAAGTTGAAGCGTAATCGATCGACGAAGTTGCCCAGCGCACCGCCCATCACCAGCGCCAGCGCGTACATCAACAGCCGCTGCCCGATGGTCAGCCGCACGTAGAGATAGAGGATGAACGCGATGGCGATGACGCTGACAGCGAGAAAGAACGGCTTGCGAAAGCTCGCTGGACGGCGCGCGAGGAAACCCCACGCCGCGCCCGGGTTGCGCACGTAGGTCAGCGAGAAGAGGCTCTTGACGACCTTGAGGCGTCCTCCGTGATCACTGCGCAGCGTCGTGTGCGCCCACTGCTTGCTGGCCTGGTCGACGACCAGCGTGGCCAGCGCGACGTAGAGCAGCACCCACCACTTGCGCTGTCGGCGTCGCGCCTCGGCGCGCAGCTCGTGGATCTCGAGCAGTCGCGGCAGGCGCGGCTCGAGCTCGTCGGCGGAAGGACGATGGGTGCTGCTGTCGTCGCTCATGCCTTCGACGGACGGCTTACTTGCCGCGCTTCTTCTTGCCGCCGCCGCTGCGGGCCTTGCTCTTAGCCGAGTCGTCGCTCTCGTCGGCGTGCTTCTCTTTGGTGCCGCCGATGGCGAAGACGAGCAAGATCACGCCGACGACAAGCGCCGCGTCGGCCACGTTGTAGGCCGGCCACTGCGCTTTGCGCTTCCAGTGCATCACGATGAAGTCGACCACACGTCCGATGTAGACGCGGTCGATGAGGTTGCCGATGGCGCCGCCGGCAACCAAGCCGTAGGCCACGTCGGCGAGCTTTTGCCGCTTCTCGACGTCGCGCACCAGCCGCCAGACCAACACCAGCGCGATGATGCCGATGCCGATCATGATGTAGCGGCCGCCCGGCCAGCTGCGGCCGAGGCCGAACGCCATGCCGGGGTTCTCGTGATACTCGAGCGCCAGGACGCTCGGGATAATGTCGATCGGCGCCTTGCCGCGCAGGCTGGCGCGGGCGATCTGCTTGGTGGCCTGATCGGCGCCGAGGCTCAGCGCGGCGACGACGAGGATGAGTATTAGTCGTTTCTTCACGAGCAGGGCAGGCGAAAAGTCGCAGCAACATACCAGAATCGCTAGTGCTGTCAACGCGCTACGCTTGTCAGCCGCGCTCGACGCACCTAGCATTAGAGACGATGACACGACGGTACCAATCCGCGCTCGTAGGCTTCGTCAGCCTGTGGCTCGTGGTGTCCTGCAAGGGCGTCGTCGATCGCGTCATCGAACAGGTCGACACCAACGTGATCGTGTACTTCGATACGGGTGTGCCGACCGAAGGTGGTCCGCCTCCGCCGGACTCGGGGCCGACGCCGCCCGACGGGGCGCCGCTCATCGATGCGCCACAGACGCCTGGCGATCCATGTCCGACCGGCACCTGCGGAGGCAACGCGATCTGCGTGGCCGCCATCTGTCGCGCCACCTGCACGCAGTCGCCCGACGGCTGCAACGACAAGACCGGCGCTTGTCCCGATGGCGAGGCCTGCTTCTCGGCGACGAGCTTCACCGACGCCTGCTTTTCCGCCACCGCGCAGACCGGCCAGACCTGCGGCTCGGGCAACAACTGCGTCGAGGGCAACGTCTGCGTGCGCATCAACAACGGCAGCCCACGCTGTCTGTCGCTGTGCAAGTACGGCTGTCAGCCCGGCCAGCAGTGCGTCAAGACGAGCAACCTCTGCTCTGTCTGCCTCTGAACGCGCTGACCCCCAACATCTGGTAGGCAGTTTCTTGACTCGCGGCTCGAGCGCTCGTTAGCTACCCGCATGATCAGCACCAGTCGGGGCCGCGAACACAGGCAGTTGAGCTTGCTCGAAGAACATGGCACACCGGCAGCGTCGCCCAGCGCCGACGCCGCACCACCGGTGTCGAGCACGCTGTCGACCAAGCGAACTGCCAAGACGGAGGCCCCCAAAGTGGTCCGAGCGACCAGTACCCAGAAGAATGACGCCGCCCCGAAAAAGCCTGCCAAGAAGGGACGCCGCGCCAGCGCCGAGTCGATGGCGCAGAAGCAGCGCGAGATCTCCGTCAGCGAGTTCTTCACCAAGAACCGTCACCTGCTCGGATTCGACAACCCCTCCAAGGCGCTGCTGACCACGGTCAAAGAGGCCGTCGATAACTCTCTCGACGCCTGCGAAGAGGCAGGCATCCCGCCCGAGCTGCGCGTCGAGATCCACCAGACCGCCGAGGACCGCTATCGCGTGGTGGTCGAGGACAACGGCCCGGGCATCGTCAAGGCACAGATCCCGAAGATCTTCGGCAAGCTGCTCTATGGCTCGAAGTTTCACCGCCTCAAGCAGTCGCGCGGCCAGCAGGGCATCGGCATCAGCGCCGCCGGCATGTACGGCCAGCTGACCACCGGCAAGCCCGTGGTCGTCACGTCAAAGACCGGCAAGGGGCGGCCCGCGCACCAGTACGAGATCGTGCTCGACACGCGCAAGAACCAGCCCAACATCCTCGCCGACACGACCATCGACTGGGAGCGCCGCGAGCACGGCACGCGCGTCGAGATCGAGCTGCAGGGCAATTACCGCGCGGGGCGCCGCTCGGTGGACGAGTATCTCGAGCAGGTCGGCATCGCCAACCCGCACGCGACCATTACCTACGTGCCGCCCAACAATCGCGCGCCGCTGATGCTCGAGCGGGTCACCGACGAGCTTCCGCCCGAGACCACCGAGATCAAGCCGCACCCCTACGGCATCGAGCTCGGCATGCTCATCAAGTTGATGAAGGAGTCGACGCATCGCAGCGTCAGCGGCACGCTGCAAGCCGAGTTCTCGCGCGTCACCGCGCGCGTGGCGCACCAGATCTGCGAGACGGCGGGCCTGCGTCCGACGGCGACGGCCAAGCGGCTCGGACCGCAAGAGATCGAGAAGCTCTATCGCGCCATCCCCAAGGTCAAGGTGATGGCGCCGCCGACCAACTGCATCGTCCCCATCGGCGAGGAGCTGATCAATCGCGGCCTGGCGCGCGAGCTGCGGGCGGCGATCTACGCCTCGTCCACACGCCCGCCGACGGTCTATCGCGGCAATCCGTTTCGTGTCGAGGTGGGCTTGGCCTACGGCGGCGACCTGCGGCGCATGGCCATCGAAGAGGACTCGCTGACGATCAAGGCCAAGACCGAGGACCGCGGCGAGGGCCCGATCACGCTGCTGCGTTTCGCCAACCGCGTGCCGCTGCAGTACCAGCAGTCGGCGTGCGCGATCTTCAAGGCCGTGGTGGACACCAGCTGGAAGAGCTACGGCCTGTCACAGCCGCGCGGCGGCCTGCCGGTGGGGCCGATGGTGCTGCTGGTGCACATCGCGTCGGTGTGGGTGCCGTTTACCTCCGAGAGCAAAGAGGCCATCGCGCACTACCCCGAGATCATCAAGGAGATGAAGCTCGCGCTGCGCGAGGTGGGCCGCAAGCTCAACGCGTTTCTGCGCCGGCGCGAAAAGGACCGCCTGCAGGAGAAGCGGCGCAGCATCTTCTCGATGTACATCGGCGAGCTGGCGCGCTCTCTGAGCCGGCTCGGCGCCGGCGACGAGACGCGCATCCAAAAGAAGCTCGACGTGCTGGTGGCAAAGCACGCCCCCCAACGCGAGGTCGCCGTGGCCGCGGGCGCCAGCGAGGTGGCCGACAGCCCGGTCGGTCTGGTCGAGATGAGCGACGATGGCGAGCTGGACGACGGGGAGCTCGAGCTCGATCGCGAGGAGCCGCGCCAGCTCTCGCTGGTCGATGACGACGCGCCGTCCGCGCCAAAGGCGAGCAAGAAGAAGGCTGCGCCGAAGAAGAAGGCTGCGCCGAAGAAGAAGGCCGCGCCGAAGAAGAAGGCGCCAGCGCGCAAGGCGACGAGCAAGAAGACCACCACCAAGAAGACCGCCACGAAGAAGACCGCCACCAAGAAGACCGCCACCAAGAAGACCGCCACCAAGAAGACCGCCACCAAGAAGACCGCCACCAAGAAGACCGCCAAGAAGAAGACCGCCCCGAAGAAGGGTCGCAGGAGCTAAGCCGTGGCGAGCACCGACGCACGAGACAAGAAGACCATCGGCAAGCTGAGCAAGCTCGCGCGCGAGGTGGTGCGCGACATCAACGCCGAGAAGGACCCGTCGCTCTCCATCCCGAGCCGCTCGCTGGGCAACGTCACGTTCGACGAGGCGCGCTCGATCATCGAGCTCGGCGACCAGAAGCAGCAGCGCCAGCTGTTCAACGTCGCGCACGCGCGCAAGTTCATGCAGACGTTCCTCATCGCCGACGCCTGCCGCGAGCTGATCGACGAGGGCAAGACCACCAGCATTCGTGACCTCTACTACATCACCAAGCACACCCTCGAGGGCAGCCGCCAGAACACCTTCGAGGATCAGGACGAGAGCGACCCGATCATCGAGGACCTCGAGGTCACCATCGACGCGCTGCGCGAGGAGCTGCACCTCTTCGCGACCAACAAGGGCTCGATGGTCGGCCCGATGACCATCGTCGACTCGGGCGACGCCATCGACCTGCGGCGCCTCGGATCGGGTGGGTGGTCGATCCCCAGTATCGTCGAGTCGAACGTGATCCAGTTTCAGGAGTGCGACGCCGAGTACATCCTGCTGGTGGAGAAGGACGCCGTCTGGCGCCGCCTCAACGAGGACAAGTTCTGGCGCGCCAACAAGTGCCTGCTGCTGACGGGGCAGGGCATGGCGCCGCGCGGCGTGCGCCGGCTGCTCTACCGCATGCACAAAGAGCTCAAGCTGCCCGTCTATGTGCTCGTCGACAACGACCCGTGGGGCTTTTACATCTACTCGGTCATCAAGCAGGGCAGCATCAACCTGGCCTACGAGAGCCTGCGTATGGCCGTGCCCAAGGCGCGCTTCATCGGCATGTCGTCGATGGACCGCGAGGCCTTCCAGCTGCCCGACAACGTCACCATCAAGCTCAACGATCAGGACATCTCGCGCGCCAAGCAGATGCTGGCCTACCCGTGGTTCGACAAGAAGGCCTGGCAGAAGGAGCTCAAGACGATGCTGCGCAGCGGCGTCAAGCTCGAGCTCGAGGCCTTCTCCAACAAGGGCATCTCGTACATCAGCGAGGAGTACCTGCCGAAGAAGATCCGCGACCGCAAGTGGCTGGCGTAAAGCAGCGTCGAAGGGGCGGGGCGGCGTCGGGGCGGTTCGAAAAGAACCACCCCGCGTGAGGCAACTGGCAGCCGCCGGGAGTTTTAACAGCCAGCTGCCCCACGCGGGGCGTTATCGCAGTCTCCGCTCGCGAGCGAAGAAAAGGTCACTGGGTGGCCGACAGCCGCCGGGAGTTTGATCTGCGACCACCCAGTGTATGTCCGTGCTCAGCGCCGCCTCTCGATGCGGCGTTCGATCTATATGGAGCGCACGAGGCGGCCGACAGCCGCCGGGAGTATGTGGTTCACCGACCTATTCGGTGAGACCTACTGGCGACCGCCCCGTGCGGGGTTCCTGAGCTAAATCGACTCGACTGCTGACGCGGTCGAAGTGGGCACCGAGTGGCCGACAGCCGCCGGGAGTTATTTCTGCGACCACCCGGTGCACGCTCCACCCTAAGAGCAAGCTGTAGGCCAAGGTGGGTTCCGCGCTAAGCGCCTGGAATCACGCGCGTCGTGATCCAACGTCCGCTGGAGTCGCCGAGGCCTCGCCCCCCCATAGCGTCCCCATCTGGGGGGCTCGGCCCCAGTCTGTCGGCCGACCGGCCGAACGCGTTCGGGGCAACCGCACGGGACAAAACACTTTTTGGGGGATCTCGCGGGTAGATCCGCTGCGGGCTGGCACGTATGCTTAAGCACGATGAAGCCGCTGATTCGCCGCTGCCGCTGGGCCCTCGTCCTCGCCGTTTTGCCGTTTCTGATGGGCGCAGGGGGAGACTCGGACTTCTGGGGTGAGCTCGCCCGCCCCGGTCACAAGGAGTTCGCTCGCCAGGTCGCGCTCGGGCTCAAGGCCTATCGACGCGCCGACTACCTGCGCAAGAGCCGCGTGCCGACCGTGCGGCAGCAGGCCGTCGAGAAGCTGCGCGAGGCGCAGCGCGCCTTCGACGCCGCGTGCAAGGCGAGCCCCGAGAACCCCACCGGGCATTACTACCGCGGCAAGGTGCTGCTCGACTTCAACGAGACCAAGAAGGCGCTCGCCGCGCTGCTGCAGGTGCGGCGGCTCAACCCGCTGTCGCAGCACGCCTACGACGTGGCGTTCAACCTCGGCATCATCTACTCGAAGCTCGGCAAGTTCGCCGCGGCGGTCGACGAGTACGATCGCGCGGCGCGCCTGCTCCGCAAGGGCGCCGGCACGCGCTATCAGCGCATCTCGTTCCTCTCGACGATCCAGTCCAACGCCGCCGAGTCGCTGATGGCCATCGGCCGCCTCGACGAGGCGATCCAGCGCTACCGCGAGGCCACCAAGACCGTCTCCAACAACACGCTGGCTTGGTATGGCTTGGCCGTCGCGCTCGATCGTGACGAGCAAGCGAGCAAGGCGCTCGAGGCGATGCATCAGGCGGTGCGGCGCGATACGCGCGACAAGGTGCTGCGTGGCTTCGGCGTGTTCTTCATCCCCAGGGGCGATATCTACTACTACGACGGTCTCGCGGCGCTGGTGCGCAACAAGCCGGCCGCCGCCAAGACAGCCTTCAAGCGCTTCCTCGTCGAGCTGCCCAAAAGCAAGTGGGCCTATCGCGCCAAGCAGCACCTGCGCGCCCTTGGCGCACACCACCCCACGGCGCGCCGGCGCCGACGCCTCGCGCCTACGCCTTCGGGGATCAACCGCCGCTCGCCGGCGCAGGTGCGCTCGGCGATCCGCTATCGCATCCAGTCGGGCGCGGCGAAGATCCGCGCCTGCTATCAGAAGGAGCTGCGCAAGGACCGCCGGCTCTCCGGGACGATGCGCGTCTCGTTCGTCGTCACCAAAGCCGGGCAGGTGCGCAACGTCAAGCTCGTGCACAGCACGCTGGAGTCCAGGCCGCGTCTGGTGGCCTGCGTGCTGCGCGTCATTCGCAGCACGTCGCTCAAGCGCAGCAAGCCGTCGCGCACGATCACCATGACCTACCCCTTCGAGTTCAAACCATATTAGGACCGCTCGGGCAGCGCGGCTGATCTGATATCTTGTAGCGGATGGCCAGCGACCACGAGATCACGCACGTGACCACACGCCCGGAGGCGCCGGCGTCGCTCATCGACGACGTGCGGCTCGACGAGCAGGTCGGCGGCGGGCTGTCGAGCAGCGTCTATCGCGGCACCAACCTGATCGCGGGGCGCCCCTGCGCCGTCAAGCTGCTGCGCCCGGAGCTAGGTCTCGGTCCGGTGCGCCGCGGGCGCTACATCCACGAGGCCGAAGGGGTGGCGACGCTCGGCCACAGCGGCGTGGCCGACGTCTTTCGCTTCGGCGTCGCCGCAGACGGGCGCAGCTATGCGCTGTGCGAGTGGGTTGATGGCAGCAGCCTGCGCTCGCTGATCCGTCATAACGCGCCGCTGTCGCGCCGCGCGTTCCTGCCCCTGATCCGCCAGCTGGCGGCGATCCTCGGCGGCATCCACGCCGCCGGCTTCGCGCACCGACGCCTGCACGGCGGCAACATCATGGTCAGCGGCCAGGGCAACGACGTGCGCATCAAGCTGCTCGATTTCGGCATCTGGCGCGCGCACCCGCCCATCGAGGGCGACGTGGAGGCGACGCGCAGCGCCGAGCACGCCATCGCCATCGCACCCGAGATCGGCAAAGGCGAAGACGGCGACGCGCGCAGCGACGTCTACGCGCTGGGCGTGCTGCTCTACGAGATGCTCACCGGCAAGGTGCCCTTCCTCGGGCAGACCTTCGCCGAGACCGTCGCCCAGCACGTCAACGAAGATCCGATGCCGCCGAGCCAGGTTGTGGCGATGCCGCAGGAGCTCGAGGCGGCGATCATGCGGGCGCTCGAGAAGGATCCCAAGAAGCGAACGCCGTCGGTGGAGGCGCTGCTCAGCTCGCTCGGCGCGCTGAGCGCCGGGACCAGCGCCCAACACGCGGTGGTGCCGCGCCCGCCGCAAGCACGCAGCGGTCGCGTGCGCGATCTGACGTCCGGCGAGGTGCCGACCAGCGGCGATGCGGTCAGCGGTGGCTTCGTCGGACCGCGAGGTGACAGCACGGCCTCCAGCTTCGACGACGCGCAGCCACGGCTGGGCGAGCCGCTGGTGACGCCGCCGGGCTCGCTGCCCAGCGCGCGCTCGCCCCTCGTCGAGCCGGCGCCCGCGATCGAGCCAGCGCTGCTGAGGCCGCCCAAACGCAAGCTGTGGCTTTTCGTCGCGCTCGGCGTGGCGATCCTCGCTTTCGGTGGCGCGCTCGCGTACATCCTCATCGACAGCGACCCGGCGCCCAAGCGGCG
>JAGQIK010000028.1 GCA_020431405.1 Myxococcales bacterium | reverse complement strand
TGGCTCTTCCTGCGCTTCACGCTCGCTGACGACATACGGCGCGCGTCGCCGCTGCAGGCGCGGCTCAAGATCTGGGGCGTCGCCAGCTCGAACTGGAGCTCGGATAGACACGCGCTGCTCGTGCTTGTCGAGGACAGCGCCAACGCCCCCGTCACGACCGACCCCAGCCACTCGCCGGACAAGCCCAGCGGCGTCAAGACGCTGCAAGAGCTGCGGTGGCCCGCGTCGGGCGGGCTTGGCTGGAAGACCGACGACTACAACGAGGTTGACGTCAGCGCGCTGATCTTCGCCTTGGCCAACGCGTACGACCTGCGCGCTGGCGCGCACGTGCAGCTCTGGATCCGCGGCGATTTCAGCACCGAGAGCGCGGAGGTGGCAACGCTGCCACCGAGTGACGGGAGCTACAGGTCGCCCGTGCTCGAGATCGACCACTGTGCGCCCTGACCTCGTCGCGAAGAACTTCTCCGCGGCTGACGAAATCGAAATAAAACTCACCGTTTCGCTTGCTTGACGGGGCGCAGCAGCCCCTGCTATGCAGCCGCCATGACAGCGCTCGTCAAAGCAGGCAACGGCCAAGGCGAGGCCAACTCGCCGCGCGCGGCCGCGTTCTACGATCTCGACGGGACGCTGGTGTCGACCAACCTAGTGCACAGCCTGGGCTACTTCGCGCGCAACCAGCAGGGGCTGGCGCGCAGCGTGGTCAAGAGCCTGCGTACGCTGGTCGGCGTGCCGCTGTTTCTCGCCGCCGACTTCTACAGCCGCAAGGTCTTCAACAACATCTTCTTCAAGCGCTACAAGGGCGAGTCCAAGGATCGGCTGCGCTACCTGTGCGAGGAGCTGTTCGAGGAGGTGATCAAGCCCTCGATCCGCCCCGGCGCCTACGAGCTGATCGCCAAGTCAAAGAGCCTCGGCCTGCGCCAGGTGCTCGTCACCGGCGCGCTCGACTACACCGTGATGCCGCTGATCGAGCATCTCGGCTTCGATGACTACGTCGCCAACCGCCTCGAGTTCGTCGACGGCATCGCCACCGGCCGCCTGCTGCCGCCGGTGATGGCGAGCGCCACGAAGGCGTCGTGGATCCGCGTCTACGCCGAGCGCGAGGGGCTGAGCCTCTCGGACTCGTACTGCTACACCGACAGCATGAGCGACCTGCCGATGCTCTCGGTGGTCGGCCATCCCACGGCGGTTAACCCCGACATGCGCCTGCGCGCCACCGCGATTCGCCACGACTGGCCGATCGTCGATCTGTCTTAGAGGAAGCCCATGAGAGCCCTGCCGCGCCGCAAGCTCGACGACTCGGTCGTCTACATCGACAGCGACTCTGCCCCGCGCATCCTCTTCTACGGCGAGGATTTCTGGCTGGAGGATTTCCCGGTGGGCACGCGCGTGATCTATCCGCGCCCGCCGATGCAAGGGCTGCCCAACCCGCAGGCGGCGATCCGCCACGCGCTCAACCACCCGCACGACTGTGACCCGCTGTTCGCTCAGCTGTACCCGGGCATGAAGGTCACCATCGCCATCGACGACATCAGCTTGCCGCTGCCGATGATGGCGACGCCCGATCTGCGCCAGACGATCCTCGAGATCCTGCTCGAGATGCTCGACGCCCACGGCGTCGACGACGTGCACATCATCATCGCCAACTCGCTGCATCGAAAGATGACCGAGTGGGAGATGAAGCGCTGCGTGGGGCGCAAGATCTGGAGCGACTTCTACCCCGACCGCTACTACAACCACGACGCCGAGGACCCCGACGGCATCGTGCAGATCGGCGAGACGCGCCACGGCGAGGTGGTGCGCATCAACCGCCGCGCGGTGGAGAGCGACCTCGTCATCTACGTCAATATCAACCTCGTGCCGATGGACGGCGGCCACAAGTCGGTGGGCGTCGGCCTGTGCGACTACCTGACGCTGCGCGCGCACCACGAGCCGGTCGCGATCCGCGAGTCCGACAGCTACATGGACCCGCAGAAGTCCGAGCTGGCGCGCCGCTGCAACCGCATCGGCAAGATCTGCGACGAGGTGATGAACGTCTTCCACATCGAGACAGCCATCAACAACCGCATGTTCAAGGGTCAGATGGACTTCTTGATGAAGAACGAGGACGAGTTCACCGAGTTCGACCGTCTCAAGTTCGAAGGCGTCAAGTGGGCGCTATCGAAGATGCCTGGGCCTGCCAAGCGCAAGCTGCTGCACTCGATACCCGCAGCCTACGAGCTGATCGCCTGCCACGCCGGCAAGACCGAGCCCGTACACGACGCCATCTTGGAGCGCAGCTTCGAGCAGTACGCCGTCAAAGTGCGCGGCCAGTGCGACATCCTGGTCAGCGGGATCCCCTACATCTCGCCGTACAACTGCAACTCGATCCTCAACCCGCTGCTCGTGCAAGTGATGGCCCTCGGCTACCTGCACAACTTCTATCGCGGCAAGCCGGTGCTCAAGAAGGACGGCGTGCTGATCATCGCGCACCCCTGCCACGACGAGTTCGACCACGAGCACCACCCGAGCTACATCGAGTTCTTCAATCGCCTGCTGCCCGAGACACGCGACGCGATGGAGCTGCGCGAAAAGTACGAGCTCGAGTTCGCCCACAACCCGAGCTACATCGAGATGTATCGGCGCGGAAACGCCTATCACGGCGCGCACCCGTTCTTCATGTGGTACTGGGGCGAAAACGGCCGCCAGCACATCGGCAAAGTCATCGTCGCGGGCGCGAAGAACGCGCACGTGCCGGAGATCCTCGGCTGGGAGCGCGCCGACTCGATGGCCGAGGCGCTGGCGATGGCCAAGAGCTACACGGGTCCATCTCCGGAGATCACGCTGATGCACCACCCGCCGATCTTGATCGCGGATATGGAGTAGGGCGTGGGGGGGAGTCTAAGAGGGAGTCGAAGTGGAAGCCTAAGGTTAAGGCCAAGGCCAAGGCTTCCGTTTCGACTTCCACTACCGACTCATCGTCGACAGCATCCGCACGACCTCATCCAGCAACTCATCCGCGCCATCGAAGCGCCCCATATCGCCACCGATCAGAATCCGCAGCACGTCTACACAGGCTGCACACTCCATCGCCGACCCGCGCGCGATCGCGTAGAACTTCTTGCGGTCGCCGACTGTAACCTTCCCAACGCCCTCGGCGATATTCAGCGGGATCGAAAGCACCGAGCGCCGCAGCTGATCGCGCACTTCCCGGTGCCCGCTCGGCACCTCGGACGCCATCGGCAGGAGCAGCGCTACCAGCTCGATGGCCTTCTGATACACGATCAGCTTGCGGAAGTTCATATCCCGCTTCTCGTCGAGCCGCGCGCGAGTGTTGCGCACATTCTCTCCGAGGCGCCCCGATGACCAAGCAACACGATCTGCGCCTGACGGAGATCTACAACAACAAGTCGATCTTCATCATGGGCAGCACGGGCTTTCTCGGCAAAGTCTGCCTGG
>JAGQIK010000258.1 GCA_020431405.1 Myxococcales bacterium | reverse complement strand
TCGGCGCGCGCGGCCTGTGCGCTGCCCAGCGCGGCGGCGGGAGCGACCGCGAGCGAGAGCGACACCGGCATCAGCGTGCGCGGGCCGCGGCGGCGAGGCCGCCACGCGGCGCGTCGGGCAGCGGCGCGTCGGGTTTGGGCGTGTCGGGCGTCACGTCAGCGATCGGCCCATCGGGTGCGCCGCTGTCGGACTTCTTCTCGCAGCGCCTGAGCGCGAAGTTGCAGATCTCGTTGTCGCCCACGCAGGGCGTGGCCGGGTCGCAATACGGGTCGCTCGGATTGCACGCCATCGCGCCGAGCGCAGCTATCAACAAGAGATAAGGTCGCATCGTCAGTGTCTCCCGACCTTATTGAAAGTCGGTAGCTCGGCCAAGCAAAACCGGCAAAATCGTTGGCTGCGTCGCGTCGCCATCAGCGCCCGACGAGCACGCGACCAGCCGCCACGTTGCTGAGCAGCCAGTCGAGCAGCGGCTGGTAGATCTGCTGGTCTGCCCGCTCGCCGCTGCCGTGCACCAGGTCGTCGTGGGCGTGGTCGGGCAGGTCGAGCACGGCGAAGCCGCCCGCGAGCCCCTGATCGCGCGCGCGCGTGGCACCGGCGCGCGGCCGGCCCTCGCCGACGGTGGCCGCGATGCGCTGGCGATAGCCGTCGAAGGCCGCCGCCGACGGCGCGATGCCGCGTCCGGCGCTGACCACCAGCAGCGGCGCGTCTACCAGGCCGTTGGCTGTCGCGCGCAGGCCGTAGGCGCGCTGCCAGCTCGCGTCGGTCATCGACAGCGAGCTCACCGCGGCGACGTCGAGCACCAGGCGCGCGGGCATGAACCACTCGATGCGGTTGGTCGGGCCCTCGTGCGCCACGCGCGCCAGCACTTTGATGCTGGTGTTCTCGGGCGGATCGACCTCGTCGTAGTCGAGCCAGTCGTAGGTCACGTCGTCTCGCGCCGGGCGCAGCCGCATCTCGCTGGTGAGCGGCGAACGGTAGCTCTCGGTGGGTCCGTCGGCGGCGCCGCAGCGCGCGCGCAGGCCGCGCACCGGCGACGAGTCTTCGTCGAGCGTGAAGCCCACCAGCGCGGCCGACGTCATCGGCGGCGGGGCGCGTAGAAAGAGCAGCGTCGCGATGCGATCGACGTGCGGATCGTCGACGACGGCGTGCGGCGCGATGCTCGCGCGCAACGCGGTGACCTCCACCGTGAGGAAGGCCTCGAGGCCGAGGCCGACGTAGTCGAGGTAGAGGCGCTTGCCAGCGCGCAGCGTGTCGAGCCCGGCGGCGAGCCCACTGCCTTGGCCGCGGTAGGTCGCCTCGTCGATCTCCGGATACAGAAAGAGGCCGCCGTCGAGCAGCGCCACGCCGGCGAGCTCGCTGGCGGCGGCGCGCGGCGCGCCGTCAGCGCCGATATTCCACGCCGCGTAGGCCTGCACGAAGGCGGCGCCGAAGCTGTGGCCGATCAGCAGCACGCGCGCGCGCCGCTCCGCCGCCGGGATCAGCGCCAGCATCGCGCGCAGATCCGAGACGTGCGTGGCGAGCCCCCACTCGGACATGTAGGCCGGTGACGCGGGCAGGCCCTGGTAGCGCTTGCCGGCGATGGTCAGCCCCTCGTCGTAGTAGCGCCACGCCAGATCGGGATCACGGCGCGCCTCGGCGGCGTTCATGCCGGTGAGGTCCTCGAGGGTGTTAGCGCGCCGGTCGATGGCCCACAGCTCGATGTCGCCGCCCGACAGCACGAGCAGTCGCCGCGCCAGCTGATCGTAGGACATGGCGCCGGCCGGCATGCCGGGCATGGCGATGACGATGGCGCGCACAGGGCGCGGCTCGGCGCTCGCGCGGTAGCGAAGGAAGCGCGCCACGTTGGTGTGCGGCGGCGAGGTGGCACCGCTCGGGCTCGGCGGGGCGGCGGGCGCGGCGATGGTGACCAGCTCGCGATAGACGCCAGGCTCGATCTCGCCGGCGAGCGGCACCGACAGCGCGCCATCGCCAAGCGCGCCATCGGCGGGTGCGGCGTCGGCGCCGGCGTCGGCGTCGCCGGGCGAGGCTGCCGGCGGCGCTGCGCAGGCGCTGGCCAGCGCCAACAGCGACAGCAGCGACAGCGAGACGACAAGCCGCGTCGAGCGAGACATCGCCTACACTGTCGCCGATGGGCACGCGAGCGGCCAGCATCGTCTGCGTGGGGTGTGGCGAGCGCGAGCTCCCGCCGCGGGCGCGCTTCTGCCATATCTGCGGCACGCCGCTTCCCGAAGCGGCTGCACCCGCGGGCGCCGCGGTGGAGCCCGTCGGCACCGCGGACACGCTTGTGCACACGCCGCTGGGCAAGCGCGCCTTGCTCGCCGAGGCGGTCGACGTCGAGATCCCGCCCACGATCCCCGCGTCGCAGGCGCCCACCGTCGCCGCCTCGCCGACCGCGCACGCGCCGCGTCCGCGCGAAGACAGCCCCGTGGACGACGAGGACGACCCGCTGGTGGGCCGCACCATCGGCAACGGTCGCTTCCACGTCACGCGCCGGCTCGGCGCCGGCGGCATGGGCACCGTCTATCTGGCCGAGCAGATCGCCATGAAGCGCCAGGTGGTGCTCAAGTTTCTGCACCAACGCATGTCCGACGACGCCGAGATGACCAAGCGCTTCGAGCGCGAGGCGCTCGCGGTCAGTCAGCTCAGCTGCCCCAACACCGTCATCATCCACGACTACGGCCAGGCCGAAGACGGCCGCTTCTTCATGGCCATCGAGTATCTGGCCGGCCAGACGCTGGGGCAGCTGATCCGCCGCACGGGCGCGCTGCCGCCGCTGCGCGCCATCGCGATCATCTTGCAGGTGCTCGAGTCGCTCGCTGAAGCGCACGAAAAGGGCATGGTTCATCGCGACCTCAAGCCCGACAACATCATGCTCGTCGAGCGCGGCGGCAGCGACGCGATGGTCAAGGTGCTCGACTTCGGCATCGTCAAGATGCTCGATGACGGCAACGCCGACGCGGCCGCCGCCAAAGGCGACAAGGCCAAAGAGAAGCTCGCCGCCATCGCCGCCGACGGTCTGACGCGCGAGGGCGACGTCTTCGGCTCGCCGCGCTACATGGCGCCCGAGCAGATCCTCGGCGAGGCGGTCGACCTGCGCGCCGACATCTACGCCATCGGCGTGATCCTGTTCGAGATGCTGAGCGGCAAGCCGCCCTTTTCCGCCGACAGCTTGCTGGGGCTGTTCACGCAGCAGACCACGGGACGCGTGCCCAAGCTCGACGTGGGAGAGATCTCCGAGCCCAAGCTCGAGGCGCTGGTGCAGCGCTGCCTGGCGCGTAAGCGCGACGACCGACCCGACGACGCGTCCGCCCTCGCCGCTGAGCTGCGCGCGCTGCTGCCGACCTTGATCAAGCGCCAGGAGCAGACCGAGCGGCGGCTGCTCGAGCTGGCCGGCGTCAAGCGACGCTACCCGCCGCTGCTGATCGTCGTCGTCGCGCTGGCGGCGGCGGTGATCGGCCTCGGCGTGACGCTGCTGGTGCGCGGGCGCGGCGGCGGCGTCGAGCCGCAGGCGCTGGCGCCCGGCGAGCGCGTCTTCATCGGCGCCGCCACGGCGCGCATCCCCGAGTGGATCGATCAGCCCGACAAGCGCAACGGCGGCACGCTCGGCGTGGTACGCAACATCGGCCGCCGCAAGGACGCGCTGGTCCTCGCCAGCGCGCACGCCATCGGCCGGCTGATCGACATCCCCGCGCGCTGGGATCCGAGGCGCCAGCGCGAGCAGTACATCGGCGACCTGTCGAAGATCTACGAGCGCCTAGTGATGGTCGGCGCCTCGCTGCGCCCGACCATGCGCACGTATTGGATCAAGCTGCGCATGTCCGACCGCGCTGTCTTCGACGGCTACGCGCTCGCCGAGCCGCCCAAGAGCGTCGTCGCGCTGCGGCGCGCCTTCGCCTCGATGCGCTACCGCCGCTTCAACCTGCTGCTCGACGACGCCGTGCGCGCCAAGAAGTGCGCGCGGGCGCGGCGGCTTCACCGCAAGCTCGGCGCGGTCATCGACGACTTCGACATCAAGCCCAACCGCAAGAAGACCATGCGCTTTCATCTCGATCGGGCGCTTGGCAGCTGCGCTGCGAGCCAGAAAAACTAGAGTGAGAACATGTGCTTATGAAACTGTGAGCAACATCTCACGCGCTGCGTAGACCCATTCGCGCCAAGGCGCGTCGGTATCGGCACCCGCACAAAACACCGCAGAGGTGCCGCATGAAGAAGACCATTTCGACCGTGATCCTCGCCGCCGCACTCGTCGCCGGCGCCATCTACGCCAACGCCACGCAGCGCGTCCCCTCCAACAACTACGGCAACAACAACCAGCAGCAGCAGCAGCGCACCTCGGGCAAGCGCCCCCACATCGACATCGTCATCGCGCTCGACACCAGCGGCAGCATGAGCGGCCTGATCAACTCGGCGCGCCAGAAGCTGTGGGACATCGTCAACGAGGCTGCGCGCGCGCAGCCGGCGCCGATCCTGCGCGTCGGCCTGCTGACCTACGGCAGCACCGGCACCGAGCAGGACGGCTACGTCGTCGTGCAGAGCAAGCTCACCACCGATCTCGACAGCGTCTACAGCAAGCTCTTCGAGCTGCGCACCTCGGGCGGCACCGAGTACGTCGGCCGCGTCGTGCATCGCGCCGTCAAGGAGCTCAACTGGAGCAAGGCGCGCGGCGCGCTCAAGCAGATCTTCGTCGCGGGCAACGAGTCGGCTGACCAAGACCGCACCGTCACAGCGCGCAGCGCGGTGACCAACGCGCGCGAGCAGGGCATCTTCGTCAACGCGATCTACTGCGGCAGCCGCGAGTACGGCGTGCGCGAGGGTTGGGACAAGGTCGCGTCGCTGGGCAAGGGCGTCTTCGCCTCCATCGACCACAACCACGGCACCGTCAACATCACGACGCCCTACGACCGCGAGCTGCGCCGCCTCAACTCGCTGCTCAACAACACCTACGTCGGCTACGGTCCGCGCGGCAGCGCTGGCCTGGCGATGCAGCGCGCCCAGGACAAGAACGCGCTCAGCTCCGCCGGCGCCGCCGCCGCGTCGCGCACCGTGGCCAAGGCCAGCTCGGTCTACGACAACTCGGGTTGGGATCTCGTCGACGCGCGCAAGAAGGGCAAGCTGAGCCGCATCCGCAAAGAGTCGCTGCCGGCCAAGCTGCGCGCCATGAACAAGGGCGAGCTGAAGGCCTACATCGACAAGCTCGAGGGCAGCCGCAAGCAGATCCGCAAGCAGATCCTCGAGATCTCCAAGAAGCGCACCGCGTGGCTCTCCAAAGAGATGAAGCGCACCGGCAAGAGCGAAGCGGCCGCCTTCGACGGCGCCGTCAAGCGCGCCGTCCGCGTGCAGGCGCGCAAGCGCGGCATCCGCATGCGCAAGTAAGGCGCAGGCAACAGACGATTTCGAATGCGAGAGCGCCCTGGTGGCGCTCTCGTTTTTTGTGTGCTCTGCTTCTCGCCGTGATCGACGCGGCCGACTGCGCCACCGGCGTCAAACCTGCCCAGCTGGAAAAGCTCGCTGCCGCCGTCGTCGCCGATGGCGGCGCCGTGCTCGCCGAGTACCGCGAGCCGCTCGGCGGGCACTGGCAGCTGCTCTGCTCGCTGCCGATCCGCAACGTGGTGCCGGCGCCGTTCCAGCGCGATCTCTCCGACAGCCACGTCGTGCGCATGCGCGAGGTCATCGAGCGCACCGACCGCTTCCTCGATCCGCTCATCACGGTGCGCACCGACAGCGGAGACTACTGGACGCCCAACGGCTATCACCGCCTCGAAGCGATGCGTCGCATCGGCGCGCGCGCCGTCGTCGCCATCGTCGTACCCGAGGTGCAGGTCGCCTATCAGATCCTTGCCCTCAACACCGAGCGCGCCCCCGGCACGCGCGAAAAGTCGATGCAGGCGCTGCGGCTGGCGCGCCTGCTGGCCAAGACCGAGCGGCTGCCCGAGCTCGAGTTCGCGCCCGAGCTCGAGACGCCGTACTACGTGACCTTCGGCATCTGCTACGAGGCGCGCCCGCGCTTCGCCGCCAGCGCCTACCAGGGCCTGCTTCGCCGCGTCGACGCCTTCCTCGACGAGGAGCTCGGCGCGGCGCTCGCCACGCGCGAGGCGCGCGCCGGTGCGCTGCTCGAGCTCGACGACAAGATCGGCGAGATCCTCGACGTGCTGCGCGAGGACCACGGCCTCGACAGCTCGGCGCGTGCCGCCGTCATCGCGCACGTCAACCCGCTGCGCGGCACGCGCGCGACGCGCGATCGCGTCCCCACGCCGCGCGAGTATGACGAGGCGATGCGCGCCATCTTCGACGCGGCGGCGGCGCTCGACGTCGCAGCCTTCGCCGAAGTGCTGCTCTCGGGACCTGCCTGATGACGCTTCGTATCGGCGTGATGGGTGCCGGCGCCATCGGCTGCTTCTTCGGGGCGCGCCTGCAAGCCGCGGGCTACGACGTGCGCTTCGTCGGGCGCCAGAGCCTCGCTGACGACGTGGCGCGCGACGGTCTGCGCGTCGACGAGCTCGGCGGCACGCGCTGCTGCGAGCTTCGCCCCGGCGAGGTCGACTTTCAAACCAGCGCCGCCGCGTTGCGCGATCGACAGCTGGTGCTGATGTGCGTCAAGGGGCTCGATACCGAGAGCGCCGCGCTCGAGCTCGCCAAGCACCTGCCGCGGCGCGCCACGGTGCTGAGCCTGCAGAACGGCGTGCGCAACGTCGAGACGCTGGCGCGCTGTCTGCCGGGCCGCCGCGTGCTCGCCGGCATGGTGCCGTTCAACGTCGTGCGCGAGGGCACGACGCTCTCGCAGGCCACCAGCGGAACGATCTTCATCGACGGCGCCGCCGCGCCGCGCGTCGCGCGCGCGATGACCGACGTCGGGCTGCCGCTGTCGTCGAGCTACGAGATGCCTGGCGTGCTGTGGTGCAAGCTGCTGTTCAACCTCAACAACGCGATCAACGCGCTGTCGGGGCTGCCGCTGCGCGAGGAGCTCTCCGACCGCGGCTATCGGCGCGTGCTGGCGCGCTGCATCAGCGAAGGCCTCGGCGCGCTCAAGCTCGCTGGCATCAAGCCGGTGCGTATCGGGCGTATGATCCCGGAGCTCGCCGCGCGCGTGTTGCCATGGCCCGACGCGGTCTTTACGCGCGTCGCGCGCGCGATGGTGGACATCGATCCGCAGGCGCGCTCGTCGATGTACGACGACCTCGTGCGCGCGCGGCCCACCGAGATCAACCTCATCAACGGCGAGGTGGTCGAGCTCGGCGCGAGCTTCGGCCGGCCCACGCCGCAGAACGCGCGCATCGTCGAGCTGGTGCGCGCCGCCGAGCGCGCCGGCCGCGGCTCGCCGCGCCTGCCGGCGGCGATGCTCGCCGTGCACTAGGCCGCGCCGAGCAGCCGCTAGCGCCAAAGCTGCAGCAGGGCGCTGACGCACAGCTTGAGCGACAGCGCGCTGAGGATCAGCCGAAAGATCAGCGCGAAGGCCTTGTCCGAGAGGCGTTTGCCGATGCGCTTGCCGATCACGGTGCCCAACACGACGGCGACGCTCATCGGCACGATCAGCGCGAGGTGCGCTTGCAGCGCGAAGCCGTGCGCCGAGAAGGCGGCGAGCTTGAGCACGTGCGCTGCGCCCTGACAGAGCGCCTTGGTGCCGATGGTCGTCTCCTTCGACCAGTCGTCGCGCAGAAAGAAAGGCGCGATGAGCGCGCCCGTGGCGCCGACCACCATGCCGAGGCCGCCGGCGAGTAGGCCCGCGACGAGCAGCGCGACGAAGGCCGCGCGCGCGCGCGCACCCGCGCTGCCGTCGCCCACCGAGAGGCGCGATAGCAGGCCGCTGCCCCAGGTCACGGCGAGGATGAAGAGGCCCATGCCGAGCCGCACCCAGCGTGGGTCGAGGTGTTTGACCCACGGCGCCGCGAGGAACGGCGTGGGCACCGCGGCGAGCAGAAAGGACAGCAGCGCGGCCCACTTGACGTAGCGCGCGAAGAGCACCGTGCGCGCGCCGTTGGAGACGAGCTGCACGGCGGCGTGCACGGGGACCACCGTCTTGGGCGGCAGGTCGACGCCGAACATGATCGCGACGAGCACGGTGCCGCCTCCGAGGCCCGCCATGCCCGAGATCACGGCGGTAATCAGCGCCGCGGCGGTAAGGATTGTCGGCACGATCACGACCGTATTATATGTCCCTGACCTTACGGGGCTGCTGGCCTGGCAAAGCTGTTGCCCCTCGGAGAGGTCTGATACACTACGGCGTCAGCTCAAGCGGCTGAAAATACCTCCCAAATGGATATCACCTGTCCATCCTGCGGCACCGAGTACGAGTTCGACGACGCGAAGGTTTCTGTCGCCGGCGTGACGGTGAAGTGCACCAGCTGTAGCTATACGTTCAAGGTGCGAAAGCGGGCGGTGGTCGAGACGACACCGCTTGGCAGCGGAGGCGGCGGCGGCAGCGGCGCGGCTGCCGCGGCGGCCGCGAACGGCAACGGCGGGCTCGCAGACGGCAAGAAGCTGTGGATGATCCGCACCACCGGCGGTCAGCTGCTCAAGTTCAAAGAGCTGCCGACGCTGCAGCAGTGGATCGTCGAGCGCAAGGTCAAACGCGACGACGAGATCTCGCGCAGCGGCGACACGTGGAAGCGGCTCGGTGACATCGCCGAGCTGGCCTCGTTCTTTCAGGTCGTGGACGCGGCGCAGGCGGCCGAGATCAGCCAGCCGGGCCGCGGCGGGCCGTCGCCGATCCGCAACACGGCGCCGATCGAAGCGCGCAGCGGCGCGCCAGCCGCGGCCGCGCCGTCGGGGGCGAGCCCGGTGAGCCAGCTGGCCAGCGCCGCGGGCGGCAGCACCGTCGGCAGCGCGAGGTCAGCCGTCGAGCCCGAGGAGGCCTCCACCGATACCTACGGGCCGGTGACGATGGGGCCGGCGAGCCCAGGCGGTCAGAGCTCGGGGCCGGCGACGCTCGGCCGCGCCGCGCGCACCACCGGCAGCGAGCCGGCATTCGCAGCGGGCACCAAGAGCTTCAACACCGTCGGCCGCTCGGCCGCGTGGGAAGGCGGCGGCGAGCGCGTCGGCGAGATCGACGAAGAGGTGCGGCTGCCGCGCCGGCGCTCGGGCAAGATGGTCGGCAGCATCGTCTTCGCGCTGGTCGTCATCGGCGTCGGGGTGTTTGCCGTCGTCAAGAAGGACATGGTCAAGCGGCTGCTCGGCATCGGTGGCCCCAAGGTCAGCGAGGCCTATCGCCAGGGCCGCGAGCTGTTTCTCAAGGATGACGAGGCGAGCCTCAAGGCCGCCGACACCAAGCTGGCGCAGGCGCCCAAGGACAGCGCGATGGCGATGGCCGCGCGCGCCGAGGTGGCCACCACCTGGGCGCAGCACCTGCGCGATCACGCCGAGCTGCTCGATCGCCGCGCGCAGCAGCTGACCGCCAAGGCGGCGGCGATGCCCGCGCCCGAGCCGAAGAAGCCCCACCGGCGCCACAAGAAGAAGAAGAAAAAGAAGGACGACGACGCGGCCGCTGCTGATGGCGCCACCGAGAAGCAGAAGTATCTCGATCGCGCCAAGGTGCTCTCGCTGCAGGCCACCAAGCTGCGCGACGAGGCCACGCAGAAGGTCGCCGCGGCGGTCGCTTTCGCTAGCGCCGCGTACAAGAAGGTGCCGGATCGCGCCGAGGTGCAGCGCGCGCTGGCCGACATGCGCCGCTTGCAGGGCAAGAAGGGCTCGGACGTGCTCGGCCTGCTGAGCCTCGCGCTCAAGTCCAAGCCCAACGACCCCGAGACGTTCTATGTGCAGGGCGTCTACTTCGCCGGCGAGGGCAACCTGGCCAAGGCGATCGACCTGCTCAAGGACGCGATGGTCAAGACGCGCGCCTACACCAAGAAGGGGCTTCTGCGCGCCGCGATGGCGCTCGCGATGATCCACCTACGCGCTGGGCGTCGCGCCGAGGCGCGCACGCTGGCGCAGTCGATCACCGCGGCCTCGCCGGCGCACGAGTGGGCCAAGGTGTTGCTCGAGCAGATCGATCGCGAGGACCAGGGCGGTCCGGGCGTGTCGGCCGGTACGGGCGCGGGGACGGCGTCGGGCAGCGGCAGCGGCGCGTCGGCATCGGCGGGCAGCGGCACGGGCAGCGGCTCGGCGACAGCGTCGGCGGGCAGCGCTGCGGGCTCGACCAAGAAGCCCAACGGCCGGCGCCACAGCGGCGGCGGCGGCGCGCTGACCGGAAGCTACGCACAGCTGGTCAAGATCGGCTCGCGCCACAGCACGCACGGCCGCACTATGGCGGCGCTGGCGGCATTTCAGGCGGCGCTGAAGAAGGACGCACGCGGCGTCGAAGCGATCACCGGGCAGGCCTTCTGCCAGCTCGATCTGCAGCGCTACGCGCAGGCCATTCAAGGCTTTCGGCGCGCGATGAACATCAAGCCGACCTACGGCGAGGCGATGATCGGCGCGGCTGAAGCCTACAAGGGCATGGGCAACAAGCGCCGCGCGCTCGACTACTACAAAGCCTATCTGCGCGCCAACCCGGGCGGCGCCAAGTCCAACCTCGCGCGTCGCAACGCCAAGGCGCTCGAGCGCGCGCTCGGCGTGACCGCGCCGGGACCCAAGCCGGTTCCGCCGACGCCGCCGCCGACCAAGACCGCGCCGCCGCCGACCAAGACCGCGCCGCCGCCGGCGAAGAAAGCGCCCGCACCCGCGCCAGCCGCGCCGGCAGCGAAGGCGCCGGCGCCTG
>JAGQIK010000257.1 GCA_020431405.1 Myxococcales bacterium | reverse complement strand
CGCGCGGCGCTGCGATCGCTCGAGCGCGGTCGTTGGGCGCTCGCGCTGCCTGACGGCGCGCGCGACGAGCGCGCCGCGCTGGGCGATCGCATCAACATCGCGCGCATCACCGAGCTGCCGGGCGTCTACGCGTCCGTCGCGCTCGGCTGGCCGCCGCTGAGCACGGCATCGGGGCAAGAGGCGCGGCAAGTGCTGGGCGCTCCGCGCCGCGTGGTGATCGACACGGGAAGCGACTTCGCGGTGCGCGACGACTTTGCCGGCTCGGTGCAGCGCGCGCTGCGCGCCGCCGCGGTGTGGCTCGTCGGCGCCGGCCTGCTCGACCCCGCGCCGCGCGCACGTGCGCGCCTGCAGCCGCTCGCCTGGCCACACGGGCTGGTCGATGGCGGCAGCGTGCCGCAGCAGCGCGATGGCGCGGCCGGTCTGGCAGCAGCGCTCGCCTACGTCTGGGGGCTGCCTGGCAGCAAGCCGCGCAGCGCGCACGTGGGAGCCATCGCGCGCGTCGGGCCGCGCGGTCGTGTCGACGGCGTCGAGCGCTTTGTCGAGCGCCTCGCCGGCCTGCGCCGCGAGGCGCCGTTCGTCGAACGGATCTACGTCGCGTCCAGCGATGCGTGCGCGGCGCCGCCCGAGCTGCTCGAAGGCGTCGAGCTCGTCGCCGTGGCGAGCGTGGCCGTCGCGCTCGACGATCTCTTCGGCGGCCTCGGCGCAGACATCGACACCTCGAGCGCGTCGCACACCCCCAAAGCGCTCGCCGCGCGCGCCTGGCAGCTCGAGCTCGAGCTCGAGCACGATCTCGCCGCCGCCGTCGCCGCGCGCGCGCTCGACGCCTCGCTCAGCGGCGCTCAGTGGCCGCAGGATCACCGCGTGCGCGCGCAGGTCACGGGCCGCAGCATCGAGGCCGTCAGCCTAATTCATCGAGGGCGGGCCCACGAGGCGCTGCACGCGCTGGACGCCGTCGAAGCGCAGCTCGACCACGTCGACGCGGCGCTGCGCGAAGACATCCTCACGGGGGCTTTTCGCGCACATCTCGTCGTGCGTCGCGCCAGCGCGCTGATCGACGTGCTGCGCGCTGGAGAAGCCGCCGCGCTGTGCGAGGGCGCCGCCGATCTGGCGGCGATGCTCCCACGCCGTCAGAAGATCGAGCTCCTCGGCACGTGGAGCCGCGCGCTGCGCGCTGCGGGCCAGCTCGACCGCGCACGAGAGATCGTCGAGCGCCAGTGCGCCATCGCGCTGCCGAGCGACGAGCCGGACTACCTCGACGAGCGCCCGCGCATGCTGTGCAACCGGCTCGAAGTGCTCGTCGCGCTGCATCACAGCGCGCCCGGCGACGAGCTGGCTGCCGACATCGAGCAGACGCTGCTCGCCGCGCGCACCGCCAACAGCGCCCTGCCCGACCTCACCAGCAAGGCGCAGAACGTGCGCTTCCTAGACCTGGTAGAGGCGCGCTGGAGCGCCGAGACCGCCGACGCGGCACGCGCGGCTGGGCTCGTCGGCGCGCCGGCCACCACCCGCGGCTTGTGGCCGGAGCATCACGTGCAGCGCTTTGTTGGCGAGGCGATCGCCCGCGACGAACGCCTCGCCGTCGAGGAGCGCGTCGATGGCGCGCTGGCCAGGCTGGACGAAGCGGTGGGCGCGATCCCAGCCGAGCTGCAGAACGCTGCGCCGCTCTTGTACGTCGTGTTTCTGTCGGCCGCCGCACGCGCGGCGACGATCCGCATCCGCGCTGGGCGCGACGGCTGGCGCGAGCCGGCGTCCGGGTTCATGCGCGCGCTGTCGGCGTGGGCGCCGGGCGCTGCAGCATCGGCGCCCGACGGCGACGACGCGAGCGCCTGGGTCGCCGCGCTCGAGCACGCGCTCGACCTGCTGCCCTACTGACAGACCAGCTCGGAGAGCGTCGACGTCCCGCCCGAGGTCGAATACTGCGCGCTGACCGTGACGTTGGGCAGGTTCGAAGTGAAGGTCACCACCTGGCCGCCCGAATCGGGGCCGTCATAGACGGCCAGCGTCGTCAAGTTGCCGCCCTTGTACATCACGATACGTAGGCGGCGCGGCGTAAAGTCCGGATCGCCGTAGACGCGACAGCCGTCGGCGTCCTTGTCGGTGAGCCCCGTGATCATCAGGTTGCTGATGGTGAACAAGTGGCAGCTGCTCTGGCACACGCGAACGACGCAGCACGGCGTGCCCGGCGACGTGTCCGCCGTGCTGTCGCGCGCCGCCCCGTCGGACGAACCATCCACTCGGATGTCAACCAACGGGCCGTCGGGCGACAGCAGCGCATCTCTGCTGTCGGGGCCGAGATCGAAAGCCCTGGCGCGCGCGCAGCGCCCGTTGTTGCGGTCGCAGACGAGCCCTTCGGCGCACTGGCTGTCGTCGACACAGTGGCGCCCGACCGTCAGCAGCGGCTCCACGCGGCAGCCAGCCGACATCAGCGTGGTGACGAGCAACGGCAATACGACGCGCATACCCCTATGGCAGCGCGTGGGGGCGCAGGTAGTCAACCACCTGTTGCTGCGCGGCGTGCTCGGCCCAGCCCAGCGCCGTGCTCTGGTAGACGTCGTCGCACATCGTCGTGTCGGCCCCCGCGTGCTCCACGAGATAGCGCACCACGTCGAGATGGCCCGCGCTCGCGGCCCAATGCAGCCCTGACGCGCCGATACCCGCGAACTCTTCTCCGGGTGGAAACACGTCGGGCTCGGCGCCGGCCTGCTCGACAAGCAGCTGCACCACCTCGAGACGACCACACATACAGGCGGTCAGAAACGACGCCACCCGCAGGCCTTCGTCGACGCGCAGCGCGTCGAGCTCGGCGCGCACGCCGTCGACGCGACCGAGCCCGGCACAGCGGGTCACCGACAACGGCGCGCCCAGCTGCGCCAGTCGCTCGGCGCTAGCGAGCGAGGTCGCGGTGAACAAACAGTGGTCCAGCGCGCTCATGCCGTACGCGTCGAGGGCCTCGTCGTCGACGCTGGCGCCTGCTCGCACCAGCGGCTCGAGCGCGTCGACGAAGCCGTACGCTGCAGCCAGCGCCAGCACCGTGTTGCCTTTCGGATCGCCCGTCACCGCGTTGGGATCGGCTCCGGCTTCGAGCAACACGCCCGCGAGCTCGACCACGGGCAGCTCGCGGCGGTCTTTGGCGATCACGAAGACCGCGTGCAACAGCTTTGGCCGCTGCCCCGGCTCGTACGCGACGTCGGCGTGATCGAGCGACGCGTGCAGGACCTGCGGCGCCTCGGCGACGATGCGCGCCAGCTCGCGCACGTCGCCTGCTCCGATCGCCTCGAGAGCACGAAGTGCGTCTGCGTCGAGCAACAAGACTGCCTAGCGCTTCGTTAGCCGGCAAGCACCGGAGAGGCTCTGTGTGAGCTTCGGCGAGCCGCTGTAGCTCACCGCCACCGCTCCGCTGGCCTGCACATCGAGCGTCTCGCTGGCGTCCACGTCGACCTTGGCCGCGCCGCTGGCGTGCACCTTCGCCGCGCGCACCTTTAGCGCGCGCGCGTCGACCTTGGCTGCGCCCGAGCTGGTCACGCTCAAGGCATCGGCCTTGCCGTCGAGCGCGAGCTTGGCCGCGCCACTGATGCGCAGCACGAATCGCTTGCTGTCCACGCCGTGCACGGTGCCCTTGGCGGCGCCGCTGAGCGCGAGCCCATCGAGCGTCGGCGTCACCACCTCGAGACGCAAACCGCGGCGCGGCGAGACCGATTTGCGACAACGCACGCGCAGTCGCCCGCTCTCCACCGTCGTCTCGACGAGGGGCAGCAGGTTCGCGTCACCGCGCACGACAACTTTCTGCGGCGATCCCCGCCGCAGATCGAGCGCGAAAGCGCCGCCCACGGAGACCGTCGAGAACGCGCCGAGCTTTCGCTGCGCGCTGCCCTCGACGCCGTTGCCCTCGACGCCGGTGACACTACAACCGACAACACCGCAGCCCGCGATCAGCAGGCCCAGACCCAACGCGATCTGGATCTTGCAGCAACGCCCTTCACGCATGACGCACCTCCCTCTCGAGCGGCGTCTAGCCGCCCGAGGGAAGTCACGTCAAGCGTTGGTCAGCGCGCTAGCGCCAGTAGCAGCGGCGCGTGCAGCGGCGGCGGTAGCGGCGCACGCGCAGGACGCAGCGGCCGCGACGATAGCGTTTGCAGTACGTGCCGACGTAGTGCTTGCGGCAGGTGGTTCGACATACGCGGCGCCGCGCTTCGGCGACCTTCTCGCCCACGACGGGGATGGCAGGGGTGGAGAAGAGGGTCGTTACAAAAACCGCCGCCGCCAGCACACCGAACAGACGCTTCATTCTAGCCGCTCCTGGGATCGAGTTGATGTTGGTACTACGCGGACATTTGCACATGTATTCAACGTAAGAGTGATCGCAATGCGAAAAAAATAGCGGACATGTGCTGTCGTGTGGGGAGGCTAGCGGCGCGCCGGCAGCGACGTCATGCGCCTGACCAAACAGCGCGATGCGCGGCGCCTGAAGCTGCTGATGCGGATCTCTTCGGCGAGTCGGTGGCGTCGTAGCGAGTCGTCCTCGGTGACGACGCAGTAGTGGACGGGAGAGACGGCCTCTTCTTCACTCGCCTCGGCGAGGTCGGCTAGCCGCGAGCGCACGTTGTTGACGGCCTCGACCCACAGCACGTTGTCGTCGTCGATGGCGCGACCGCGCATCAACATGATCACACCGGGTCGGGCGGGTGCGAAGGCGACATGGGCGGCGTCGAGAGGCGCGGCTCCGCTCCATCGAGTACGGCTCATGCCTTCGAGTCGAGCAAGCGCCGGACCGCGGCGTAGCGGCCTGTAAACTCGCGATGTTGCTATCCGTGCCCCGCCACCTGACTGGGCCTGCGTGTCGGCTTGGGCCACTTGGCTGCACACGCGCGCGGCCGCCGTGTCGGCACCGCCCGCGCAACCCTTGCACCGGGTGCGCGTGAACCGCTGTTTGCGAAGCCCCTGCTGGCCTGCCTCAGAGCTCAACGATTCCAGGGGATTGGTTGTGGCACCAGCGTTGCTCATAGCAGGGGGCGAGAGACGGAGCCAACCAACAAGGCCAAACACCAAGGAGGCCACCATGTCGAAGAAGCTCAATACGAACAGCAAGACCCGCAAGCTCATCCTCACCGCCACCGCCGCCGCGCTCTGTCTGCCGCTCCTCGCAGCTGGCAGCGCCGAAGCCCGCCCCGGCTACAGCAATAACAACCGCAAAAACGCCCACAGCTACAACGCGCCGCGCGCAGCCGCCAAGCGCACGCCGAACCGCGCGCCCGCCCGCCAGCACATCGGCGTCAAACGCCACGTGCTCAAGCCCGGCCCGCGCGTCATCTATCGCAACGGTCGCCGCGTGGTCCAGCCGAGCCCGCGCACCCGCGTCATCGTCCGCCCCGCGCGCCGCACGATCGTCACCCCGGCCCGCTTCGGCTACGCGCCCGCGCCGGTGAAGGTCTGCCGCACGATCAGCACGGTCGAGTACCGCGAGATGTGGTTTGCCGGCCTGCGCGTGACCATGGCGGTGCCCGTCGAGAAGAACATCTGCACGCTGCAGCCCGCCCCGAGCTCGTACGTCTACAACTTCTAGCTCGCTCGCGGCGCGCCCCCGCGCCGCCACGAGCCGATAACAAAGGCCGCAGCCTTCGCCACCGCGCGCAGGCTGCGGCCTTCTCTATTTGGCGCCCTGCTCGATGAGCCGGCGATAGAACTGGATCAGCTCGCCCAGGTTCTGCACCGAGATGCGCTCGTCGGTGCCGTGGAAGCGGGGCAGGTCCTCGCGCTTGGCGCGCACCGGCGAAAAGCGCAACACGCTCTCGGCGATGGCGCTCAGGTGGCGCGAGTCGGTGGCGCCGACCGTCAACCCCGGCGCGACGATCACGTCCGCGAATAGCTCGCGCACCGTTCGCTCCACCAGCTTGTAGGGCGCCGACGTCGGCGAAGAGACCTTCGACGGCTCGGAGGCGAAAGGCAGCGCCCGGATCTTGACCGACGCGTCGGCGACCACGCGGCGCACGTGCGCCACGACGGCGTCCTTGGTATCGCCCGGCAGCAGCCGGAAGTTGACGGTCGCCTCGGCGACGCCCGGCACCACGTTGTCCTTGTTGCCGGCGCGCAGCACGGTCATCGCCGTCGTGGTGCGCAGCGCTGCGTTGGTCGAGCTCTTGGCCGTCATCATGCTGCGCACCAGCGGCGAGAACATCCACAGGTTGGAGAGCACGAGCCGGTTGCCGAAGGCCATCTCCGGCGCCACCGTCTCGAGCGTCAGCTTCATCACGCCGCCGAGCTTCGCCGGCATCGGGTGACGCGCGAGCCGCGCCAGCGCCGCCGTGAGCCGCGCGATGGCGCTGCCCTCCACCGGCGGCATCGACGAGTGCCCCGGCTTGCCCTCCACGCGCAGCACCAGCGACAGGTAGCCCTTCTCGGCGATGCCGATGAGCGCCGCCGGCTTGTCGAGCCCGGCCAGCACGCCGCTGGTGATCAACAGGCCTTCGTCGAGCACCCACGCCAAGCGTACGCCGCGCGACGCCAACAGCTTACCGATGGCGGCCGCGCCGCGCAGTCCGCCGATCTCCTCGTCGGCGCCGAACACGAAGTAGATCGTGCGCCGTGGCGTGAAGCCCTTGGCCAGCAGCGCCTCCACCGCCTCGAGCTGTGCGATGAGGTTGCACTTGTTGTCCCACGCGCCGCGCCCCCACACGAAGCCATCTTTGATCACGCCGCCAAACGGCGGCGCGCTCCAGCGTGCGCGCGTGCCCGCCGCCACCGGCACCACGTCCTGATGCGCCATCAGCGCGATGGGCTTGGCGCCGCCCTTGGCCGCGCTGCCGCGCCACGTGTAGAGCAGGCTGGTGCCGCCGATGACCTCGCGCGAGAGCGTGGCGTGCACCTTGGGGTAGGCGCGCTGCAGATGCTCGTGCAGCGCACGAAACTGATCGGCGTTGGCGCGCGGATCACTCGGCGACGCGATGGTGCGGGCGCGGATCGCCGCTGCCAGCCGCGTCGCCGCAGCGCGCGCGTCAACGGCGGCCTTCGGCGCCGGCTTGACGTCCAGCTGGCGCGAGCCCTTGCGTAGCGTGTTGACGAGCACGGCGAGCAGCAGCAGCAATGCAATGCCGACCATGCCCTGCCCCATGCGTTTGAGCGTGCGGCGAGCGCGGAGCTGTCCGGGATCCATCGGCTACACAATACAGCCTGTCAGCCTCGAACACGCTGCATGAACCACCAGTGGTGTCCGTCGGGGTCGACGGCCCGAAAGCCCCGGTCGGCCCAGTAGTCCTCGCCGTGATCAGTGGTCTCGGGCTCGCTGGCGATGATCGCCCCCGCCGCGCGCGCACGCTCGCACAGCGCGTCGGCGTCATCGACGTAGATCGCCAGACACTGCGTGACGGCGCCGTCGATGGAGCGCGGGCTCTTGCTCGGCACCCGCGGCTCGTGACGGTCCTGCTCGCCGGCGACCATGATCAGCCCGCCGCCCAGCGTCAGCTCCGAGTGCTGGATCTGCCCGTCGTCGTCGACGACCTTGATGCGCACCTCGAAGCCAAAAGCCTCGCACAGCCAGTCGATCGCTTTGGCCGGGTCGGTGTAGTAGAGCGCGCTCGAGATGCGCGGCCAGTCGTTGGGTGGTGGTTTCATCGCTGTCCTCCTGCGAGCAGCGTTGCTCGGGCGAGCCCAGCGGTCTTGTAAGAAACGCTCACGCCGCGAGCGCTTCGTCGAGCAGCGCCACCAGCGGCGCCAGCTTGCCGAAGTAACGCCCGATGGTGGGCACCAGCTCGGCCGACGTGATCAGCGCGGCGTCGAGCTCTGTCGAGATGTGGATGCCCTTGAGCGTGAGCAGGTCGGCCGCCGGGTGGTCGGCCTCGTAGGGTTTGGGCACGCGCTTGTAGCGCGGCGACTGCCCACCGTCGAAATGCGCAGCGTAGTCGTTGTCGTCGGCCACGGCGCGGTAGCGCGCGTGGTGTTTGGCGAAGTGCGCGCGCAGCTTCTCGAGGCGCGGCGGGTCGGGCATCCACAGCCCGGCGCCGACGCCACAGCTGGTCGCGCTGCCGTCGCCGTCGACGCCGAAGCCGAAGTAGAAGCCGGCGCTGTTGCCCTTGCCGCGGCTGTGGTCGGTGAAGCCGGCCCAGACCTTGGTGTTGTAGGGGCTCTTGTCCTTGCTGAAGCGGATGTCTCGGTTGATGCGGTTGATCGCCTTGGCGGGGTCGCTGACGTGCGAGGGCGCGATGCGCGACAGCTCGCCGTTGATCGCGGCGCACAGCTCGCGCGCGGGCAGCTTGAGGTCGTGCTCGTATCGCGCCTTGTTGGCGTGAAACCAGTCCTTGTTGTTGTTGCTGGCAAGCTCGCGCAGAAACGCGAGGCCTGCGGCCGGGAACTGAAAGCTCATGCTGCTCCTCCTCGTGCGTGCGTTTCTGTCTCTCAGCGATAGCGCGGCGACGCGCGCAGGCGCCGGTAGCGCGCGAGCCGCCGCAGTCGCTTGAACGCGCGGTCCTTGTCGACGCGCGCGAGAATACGCGCCGGCGCTTGATCGGCGCCAGCGAGGCCGCGCATGAATGCCGGCGGGCGCTGCAGCCGTCCGACGTCGAGCGCATCGCGCAGCTCGTCGAAGCAGCGCCGCGTGTCACCCATCGCGCACAGCGTGCGCGCCAGCTCGTAGCGCACGCGCGCGCTGCTCGGCCACAGCTTGCGCGCGCGCTGCCAGAGCCACAGCGCCTGCGCGTGCTTGCGTCGCGCAGCGAGCGTCGCGCTGGCACCCACGATCAACGCGAAAAACTGGCGCGGCGTCAGCTTGCAGCCGCCGTCGTGCAGCGCCAGCGCTGCCAGGTAGATCTTCGAGGCCTGCGCGGCGAGGTCAGCGCGCTCGTGCAGCGTGCGCGCCACGTCGAGGTGCAGCCGCGCCGACAGCGCGTAGCGGCGCAGCAGCGGCCGCGCCACCTTGCGCAGCCAGCGATTGCCCGCGCGCCGTCGCGCTCGCCGTGACTTGCGTTTGCCCACTTCCAGCGCGACGAGCGCCGAGGCCGGCGGGTCGAGCTTGCCGCGACGAGCGGGGTCGCGACACGCCGCGGCGTAGATCGCGGCCATCGGCGGACGGCTCGCCTCGGCGCGGCGTGCGCGCGCGCTCGCCGGCGCCGCGAGCAGCAACGCCAGCGACAGCGCAAAACACAGCGGCGATATCCATGCTCGCGAGCAGCGCACGAGCGGCGAGAATACTACGGGTGCGTGATCCGCGTGTGGGCGACGCACATCTCGTCGTTGGTGCCCTCGCCCCAGTTGGATGTCGAGGCGCCCTTGTCGCGGCCGAGCTTGTAATTGGCGGCGTCGGTGTTGTCGAAGACGCACTGCACCTGAAGCTCGTCGCCTGGGTAGACCTGCACCGGCGACTTGAAGATGTACTCGCGCTGCCAGTCGAAGTCCCAGCGCGGCACGTTGACCAGCACCTGCTCGCTGCCGTCCTTGCGGTGCAGCGTGAGCGAGATCGACTTGCCGAGCTTGTGCATGTGCAGCAGCGTGCTGTGCAGCACCATGCCCTTGGAAAAGTCCTGGTCGCCGGCGAACAGCCCGACGTTGATCGACGTGAGCGGCTTGTCGCGATAGGTGAAGCGCGCCTCCTGGTTGGCCGGGATGTGCATCAGCCCGATGGGCCACTTGAAGCTCATCCACGGCATGAAGAAGGCCTCGCGCTCGACCTTGTCGGCGGTGGCGATGCGCACCGTGGTCTTGTCGACCTCGCCGAGGTTGCCGTCGGTGAAGTAGTGCATCTGCAGCACGAGCTTGCTGCCCGGCTCCACGCGCGCGCCGTTGTCGAAGCGATGCGCCGACGCGCCTGGCACCCAGGCGCCGAGGTAGCCGTAGACGAAGCGGTCGGTGAGGCCCTGCGCCTCGAAGCCGGTCTTCTCGGCGCCGCCGAAGCAGCTGTAGCCGGGGCCGGGATCTTCGTCGTCGAACTGCTTGGCGCGCGCCGCCTGCGCTGGCCCCACCACGTAGAGCGCCGCGTGGTGCGCGATGAGCTTGTTGCCTGGCACCACCTCGACGCCGGTGACGAACTTGCTCTCGCTGCTCGGCCAGTCGAACACGAAGCAGCGGTACTCGTCGGGCGCGAGCTTGGGCTCGTAGGCCAGCGGCAGCTTCAGCTCGAGGTCGTAGCCGTCGAGCCCTTGTCTGGGCAGCACGATGGGCTCGCCCGGGCGCGTGGCGTCCCCTTCGGGCGCGCCGGCGGCGACCCAGTCGACGATGGTCGCGATCTGCTCGTCCGACAGCGTGGTGTCGTTGGCCAGCGCCGTGTGTCCGCGCTCGGCGAGGAACGGCGGCATGCGCCGGTCGGTGACCGCCGCCGCGATGGGGTTTTCGAGCGCCTTGACGCCAGCGTAGGTCTCGAAGCTGTACGGCGCGATGCCGCCAGCGCTGTGGCAGCTCTTGCAATACGCGTCGATGAGCGGCTTGACTTGCTGGTGGTAGGTCGGCGCCTGCGATTCGGCACCGCAACCCACAGCGACGATCAAACAACAGGCGAGCGAGAGCCCAGTACGCACGTGGTCCTCCTGGCGGCCGCGTACTATATTAGGAATGCTCCCGATCCGCTAAGGCCTACGTAAAGACTCCATGAACTGCCTACGTCCTCATAAAAACAGAATCATTTCGGTCCTCTTTGTCGCGCTGCTGGCGCTCGGTGCCTGTGGCGCCGACGATCCGCCCGGCAACGGCACCGGCAGCGGCACCTCCGACAAGACCCCGATCGGACTGACGGCGCCCGAGTTCTGCGCCAAATGCCACCCGCAGCACTACGACGAGTGGCGCACCAGCATGCACGCTTACGGCAGCGTCGATCCCGTCTTCGTCGCCATGAACGCGCTCGCCATGAAGCAGACCGGCGGCAAGGTGGGCCAGTTCTGCATCACCTGCCATGCGCCGAGCGCCGCGTTTCGCAAGCAGACCCCCATCGGCATCAACGCCCAGGGCGACCACGTGATGCCGCTCGACCTCGAAAACCCGATCATCACCAACGGCGTGCAGTGCATCACCTGCCACAGCATCGAAAAGGTCAACGCCACCGCCAACGGCCAGCTCGCGCTCTCCGACAACGTGCTCTATGGACCGACGGCCACCGCCGAGGCGCTGCAAGCGCACCCCATCGAGAAGTCGCAGACGCTCGTCTCGAGCTCGATGTGCGGCAGCTGCCACAACGTCATCAACCCCGCCGGCACGCTCGTCGAGAACACCTTCAGCGAGTGGTACAACAGCAAGTACAACGCGGCAGACCCGACGAAGCGCACGCGCTGCCAGGACTGCCACATGCCGAGCTACCAGGGGCGCATCACCGACGACTCCGCCGTCAAGACGTTGCACCGCCACACCTTCGTCGGCGTCGACCAGGCGCTGATCAAGGGCTTCCCGGGCAAGGCCGAGCAGGCCGAGCTGGTGCGCAAGCTGCTGCGCGGCGCAGCGACGACGACCCTCGAGCGCCGCCCCGACGTGGGTGACGACGCGATCTTCCGCTTCTCGGTGACCAACGACAAGACCGGCCACAACCTGCCCAGCGGCGCCACCGCCGACCGTCAGATGTGGGTCCACATTCGCTACGGCGCCTGCTCGGAGATCAAGCAGGGCGATCAGGTCGTCGGCTACGCCGAGGCCATCGACGAGAACAAGAAAGAGGCGGTCACGGACGTCAGCGGCATGCTCGACGATAACGGCGATCTGATGGATGGGCTGCACGGCACGCCCAAGGACGGCGATCCGCAGCTGATGCTGTTCAACCAGATCTTCTACGGCGGCCCCAACTGTCCCAAGCAGACCATCGTGCCGCCGCCGGGCGCCTGCAACCCCGTGACCTTCCCGTGGGCCGCGCGTCGCTCGGAGGACTATCTGATCCCCGTCGGCGCCACGCGCTATCGCGACTACCACATCCCGCGCGCCAAGCTCGCCGCCATCGGCGGCAAGGCCTGCGTCGAAGCGCGCCTGCTCTTCCGCACCTTCCCGCAGCACCTCGTCACCGAGCTGCAGAAGGCCGGCGTGCTCAAGGCCAACGCCCTCGAGCCGCTCCCCGTCGTGGAAATGGCCAAGATCGTCAAGCAGTTCTAAACTGCTGTCGGCGCGAAGGCCTTGCCAGCGCCAGCCCGATAAGGGTACTAAGCGTTTGCAGTGAGCATTCACGTTGGTGTCACAGCACCGCGTCGACCGCGCGTGCTCTGCCTGGCTTTGGCGATCGGGCTCTGCATGCTCTCGGGCTGCCCCGACGAGTCGACGCCCGTGCTGCCGGACTCGATCTTCTTTCCCGACGTGTCGCCCGGGCCGCCGCCTGTCGATGGGCGCGTGCCCAAGGCCTTTGCCTTCCCCAACGAAGCCACGCAGTGCAGCGGCAACGACTACCTCGACGCCGCGACGCTCGAGCTTCTGCGCGGCGGCCTGATCGGGCCAGGCGGCCGCGTCGGCTTCTCGGCGGTCTGGGAGCCCTGCTACGAGCGCGTGGTGCTCTTCGGCGGGCAGGAGCGCGAAAACCGCTGCGGCCTCGATCAAGACGAGGTCTATCGCAACGACACCTGGGTCTGGGTCGACGGCTTCAACAACTGGCTCAAGCTGCTGCCCGACACCTCGCCGCCGGCTCGCTCGCACCACGCCAGCGCCTTCGATCGCTCGCGCAAGCGCGTCTACATCTTCGGCGGCCGCTCGCGCACCAAGCCGAGCGGTGACTACACGCTGCTCGACGACCTGTGGGCCTTCGACGTCAACACCGACACCTGGTCGCCGCTGACCACCAGCGGAGACAAGCCCACCGCGCGCGCGGGCGCGCGCATGGCGTACGACTACAAGAACGACCGCGTGATCCTGCTCGGCGGCAACACCGCGCCCGGCCAGAACGCGGCCGGCGCCAGCGACGAGCTCTACACGCTGAACCTCGAGACGCTGGCCTGGACGCGCCAGACGGTAGCCGCTCCCAAGCCGTCAGCCCGCTTCGAGCACACCAGCGCCGTCGACGTGGGCATCGGCACTGGACGGCTGTATGTCTTCGGTGGCACCGACAACGCCGGCGCGCTGCTCGGAGACCTCTGGGCGCTCGACCTGAGCAACCTCACCTGGAGCGAAGTCTGGAAGGTCGGACAGAGCAACGGCCCCACCGCGCGCGCAGGCGCCGCGATCGCAGAGGATGTCGCCGGCAAGCGCATCGTGCTGATCGGCGGGCGTGACACGGTCGGCCCCCACAACGACGTGTGGTGGTTCGACATCGATCGCGCCGCCTGGGCGCAGAACAAGCCGGGCGACACGCTCGACCCAGCCAAGCAGTGCAGCGACCCTTGCCTGCCCGCGCCGCCAGTGTCGAGCGATGCAGGGCCGAGCGACGCCAGCGCGATCGACGCCGCCGGTGACGCCGCTGCCGTCGATGCGAGCGCCGCCGATGCGAGCACCGCCGACGCCGCCGCGCCCAACCTCTTCTGCGCCGGCGACCTCTACGCCATCGACGAGACGTCGGGCGAGCGACGCTGGGGGGGCGAGCTGCTGAGCGTCTTTGGCTACGACTACCTGCTGCTGCACGGCGGCCAGACGCGCTGCGGTTTCCTCAACGACACCTGGCGCATCGTGCCGGGCAACGACCCCAACGCCGGCCGCGGCGACCCCAAGGCCGATCCGCCCAAGCCGCCCGATCCGCAGGTCTGGAACGTCCGCATCACGGCGCGCCAGGGGTTGACCTGTGCGCGCCGCAATCCAACCATCTCGTGCACGCGCCTATGCCCCAACTGAGCAAGACGCAGCGGCATAGGCTCGTCGCGCTGGCGCTCGCGCTCGCGCTCGCACTGCTCGTCTCGGCCTGCGGCGGCGACGAGCCCTGCCCCGAGCCGAGCACGGTGAGCTACCGCGCGCACGTGCAGTTCGTCATGTCTCGCCACTGCCTGTCGTGTCACGACGTGGCGCTCAAGGGGCTGGGCGTGCGCAATCAGGCGCCCGAGTCGCACAACTACAACACCTACAGCGAAGTGTTCGCGCGCGCCGACGACATCCAGCGCCGGCTGTCGGCTGGCGACATGCCGCCCGGCGGCGGCGTGCCGAGCTGCGACAAGCAGACGTTCGCCTCGTGGATCACTAACGGGAAGCCGGAACGATGAGCCGTCGGCGACAGTTGCTGGCGCCGCTTTGCGGCGTTCTGCTCGCGGTCGGCTGCGTCGGCAGCAACGACAACCCCAACGACACGCCGCTCGACGTGTCGCGCAACGGCAGCATCGTCAACGATCCGATCCCCGAGGTGCGCTCCGAGAGCGGCAAGAAGATCGGCACGCTCACGCTGACCTTCGAGGACGGCCCGTCGCAGTACAGCAAGGACATCATCGACGTCGTCGCCGGTTATGGCATCCAGGCGACGTTCTTCTGGGTCGGCTCGCGCATCGACGGCCGCCGCGATCTGCTCGCCTACGCGCAGCAGAAGCAGCAGCAGCTGGGCAATCACTCCTACTACCACGACCGGCAGGTGCTGCTCACGCGCACCGACTTCCTGCACCGCCTGCGCGCCACCAAGGACAACATCGGCGACTTCGACAACGGGCGCCTCTACTACCGCTTCCCCTTCGGGGAGAGCTCGACGAACCTGTTCACCTGGCTCGCCGAGGCGCGCTTCGCTGGACGCACTTACGTCAACGTGGGCTGGGACATCGACAGCTCCGACTTCGAGTTCGGCGCCGGCTATCCCGATGTGGAGGTCAGCACGCGCATCCGCACCGAGGGCGGCACCTGCAACGGCCAGGAAAACCCGTTCCGCAACGACTACGTCGGCTGGACGCAGTACGTCGCGCGCAAGGCCAAGGGCGGCGTGATGCTGTTTCACGACAGCCTGCAGATCACGCACGACTACATCGGCGAGATCATCACCTACCTGCGCGACCCCGACTACTACTGGAGCAAGGCGCTCAGCGCCGAGAAAGCGGCCGACTACCGCCGCTACTACACCTGCACCGCCGTCGATCCCGACCTGGCCTTCAGCTTCGACAACATCTACGGCGGCACCTGGCCCTCGTTCAAGCAGCAGGGCCGCGGCACGGTGGACTGCAAGGTGCCGTACGACGCGATCAAGTACGGCCCGGCGACGACCTCGTACGAGAAGGACATCAAGCCGCTCATCGCCAAGTACCAGTGCGCGGAGAGCGGCTGCCACAACACCGACCGCGCCTCGGACTACTCGATGCTCACGGTCGACGACATCATCGCGCCCGGCCAGCAGGCACGCGCGCAGGGCCGCTGCGACGTGCTGCGTGGTCAGGCGGGCGAGAGCTACCTGATCGACAAGATCCTCGGCACCGGCCAGAACCTGCGCATGCCGCTCAAGTTCCCGCAACGCGAGCAGAACGGCAACAAGGTCAACGAGCCCGCGGACGCGCCGATGGAAACCGTCGACATCGAGGTCTTCCGCAAGTGGATCAGCGAGGGGGCACCGCCATGATGCGACCATCGCTTTTCCGCCTCTCGCTCGTCGCGCTCGTCGTGCTCGCCGCCTCCGGCTGCAAGGACCAGGATCCGCGCATCCTGCCCTTCGCGCAGCCCAAGCTCGAGCTGCTCGTCGGCGAGTCCATCGACGTCTCGGTGGCGCTCAGCGCGCCGGCCAACGAAGAGATGCAGGTCGACGTGAGCAGCCAGCTCGACGGCGTGCGCTACGAGCCGGCGACGCTGGTCTATGCCACGGGCTCGCGCGTGGCGAGCGTCAAGCTCACTGGCGCCAAGAGCACGCGCGGCGCGTTCCAGCCGGTGCGCTTCGACCTGCGCGGCACCGATACCGGCAACTCGCTGCTGATCCTGGTCAGCAATCGCATCGACCCCGTCGACGGCGGCGGCGATGCGGCCGACGGCGGCGGCGGTGACGACCTGACGCCCGATCAGGGCAGCCCCGAGGGCATCGCGCCGGACAGCGGCGTCGACGCACCGGCGATTGACGCGGGCAGCGATGGCGCCGCCGCGGACGGAGCGAGCAATGGCTAGAGGCCTAAACGCGCTGCTCGCGCTGCTGCTGGTGCTGTCGCTCTCGCCGAGCGCCGTCGCGCGTGCGGCGCCGTCGCCCGTGCAGCTCGAGGCCCGCGCGCGCACGGCGATCCAGGCCAAGAACTACCCGCGCGCCATCAAGCTGCTGCGACAGCTGGTCAAGAAGGCCAAGACGGCGGCGCGCGTCAAGCTGCTCGGCGACGTCTACAGCTGGGCCAAGCGCAACGCCGAGGCCATCGCGACCTATCGGCAGTACGTCAAGCTCGCGCCCAAGGACGACAAGGCGCACCTCAAGCTCGGCCTGCTGCTCTCCTGGAGCAAGGACAAGAAGGACCTGCTCGAGGCGATCAAGATCTTCACGCACCACATCACCTGGCAGCCGCAAAACCCCGAGCTGCGTTTGCGCCGCGCGCGCGTGCGCTACTGGGCCGGCCAGCGTGACGCGGCCATCGGTGACTACGAGGCCTACCTCAAGGCCAAGCCGAGCGACGCCAAGGCCAAGGCCGAGCTGGCCAACGTGCTCACCGAGGCCACCGACCTGCGCCAGGTCAAACGCGGCGTCGCGCTGCTCGATGACTACCTCAAGGCCAACCCCAACGACGCCGACACCTGGCTGCGCCGCGCCCGCGCGCACATTCGGCTCGGCGACATCAAGTCGTCGCTCGAAGACTTCGCCCACTACGTCGAGCTGCGCCCCACCGACGAAAAGGTGCGCACCGAGATGGCCAACTCGCTCTCGCGCGTGCGCGACGGCAAGGCGCTCGCCATCGCGCTGTCGGTCTACAACGACCGCATCACCAAAAACCCCGACGACAAGTTCGCGCTGCTGCAGCGCTGCCGCGTGCTGACGCTGCTTGGCAAGACCAAGCAGGCCGTCAAGGACGGCCGCGCCTACGTCGCCCTCGCCGGCCGCACGATGAAGGCCATGCTGCAGGTGGCGATGATCCTCTCCTGGAGCCGCGACAAGGCCTCGCTGGCGCTGGCGCTGCGGCTGCTCGACGCGTACCTCGCGCAAAACCCGGGCGACGCGAAGGTGCTGCTGCACAAGGCGCGCGTGATGTCGTGGTACGGCGACCTCGGCGCGTCGATCCGCACCTATCAGAGCTACCTGAGCAAGCAGTCCGACGACAAGGCGATGCTCGAGCTGTCCAACGTGCTGACCTGGGACGGCCGGCGCTCGTCGCTCTCGCAGGCGGTGCTCTACCTCGGTCGCTACCTCAAGCGCCACCCGCTCGACCACTCGGTGCGCGGTAAGCGCGGCCAGCTGCTCTATCGCCTCGGTCGCTACAAAGAAGCGATCATGGACCTCAAGTCGTTCATGAAGGAAAACCCCAACGACGGGCCGATGTGTCTGCTTCTGGGTCGCGCGCTCGCCGAGTCGGGGCGCCTGCAGAAGGCCAACGAGGTCCTCGAGGTGCTGCTCTCCAAGAAGAACTCGGTGGAGGCCGAGCTCTTGCGCGCGCAGGTGCAGCGTCTTCGCGGCGAGCACTCGCGCGCCGAGTCGACGCTGACCAAGCTGCTCGAGCGCACCGCCAAGCGCCCCAAGCTCAACCGCCAGGTGCGCATCGAGCTGGCCAACCTTTACGCGCTCACCGGCCGGCGCGTGGCGGCCTACGAGATGGCCAACAAGCTCGTCGACGAGCAGCCCAAGGACGTCGCCGGTCGGCAGCTGCGCAAGCGCCTCGAGTCGCAAACCGAGCCGCACGTGGGCACCAACTTCTTCGCCTATAGCGACACGCAAGAGAACGTGCTCTTCAAGATCGGCCTCGAGGGCGAGGTCTACGCCCATCCGCGCCTGAGCTTCTTCGTCGACGGCAGCCTGTGGCGCATCTCGCACGTCGCCGAGTCGCTCTGGACGCAGCGCGTGGACTTCGGCATCAAGGTGCGCCCCACCACCAACCTCGAGATCGTCGGCGCCCTCGGCCCTCGCACCTACCAGGTCTACTCCGCAGAGCTCGGCGCGCGCATCGGCGCCGTGCTGCGACCGGTGTCGTGGCTCGAAGCCGGTGTGCAGTACCTCTACGACGACCTCTATCAGATCTTCTACCAGCCCGGCTCGCTCTCGGCGCGCGCGCGCGGACACAGCGGGGTGGCCTCGCTGCGGCTGCTATTGCCCTATCGCATCATCGGCTCGACGCAGGTCGTGCTGCGCAGCGTCGACCCCGAAAACACCGTCGTCGACGTGAGCGGAAGCGTCGTCGTGCCGCTGTTTTCGATCTTCTCGGGCGGCTACTACGGCCGCTGGCTCGCGTGGGATCAGAGCAACCCGTCGTTCTGGAGCCCTTCGGCCTTCAACCTGCACAACCTGCTGGTGCGCGCGCAGAAAGACATCAAGAGCGTCGGGCTCTCGTTGGCGGCGCAGGTGGCGGCCGGCATCGCCGCCGAGCGCGTCGAGAACATCGGCGAGACCGGCGTGACGTTCGCCGGCAGCGCGCGCGTCGACCTCAGCTACCACCCGGTCAAGTGGATCGATATCCGCGCGAGCGTGGACATGGGCTTCTGGCCGCGCCTGCGCACCCTCGGACTCTCGGGCGGCACCGCCTCGCCGGACGGCCAGTCGCTTCGCGTCAAGACATCAGACTCGTTCATGTGGATTGCACCGACAGCTAGCGTGACCCTCAGACTGTAGAGCGCGAACAGACCGTGAAAACTATTCGAAGAAGGGTCGTGCTCGGCGCGGCGCTCGCGTCGCTGCTGCTCGGCACGCTCGCGTGCGGTGTGGGCGAGACGGCCTACGAAGACTTCGTCAACATCGACAGCGAGGGCCTGCCGGCGACGGCGACGTGGGCTGACCACGTCCAGCCGCGGCTCAACTACTACTGCACTGGCTGTCACGACCCCGACAGCTCGGCAGGCGCGCTGGCCAACCTCGACCTCACCAACCAGCAGGCAGCCTGCGGTCTGAGGGGCTTGATCGTCGACGTCATCGTCGACCAGAGCATGCCGCCGGGCGACATGCAGAAGATGTCGCCGCGCGATCTGGCGATCTTCGTGCGCTGGGCCGAAAGCAACGACGCCGAGTGTCCCAAATGAGCCCGCGCAGCCAAAAAGCCACGCGGCTGTCGCTCGTCGCGCTGCTCGTCGTCGCCGGTCCGCTGCTGCTGCTGCTGCTGCTGCTCGCCGGCAGCGAGCGACCGGCCACGGCGCTGCCGCTGTACGCCGCGCGCGCCGGCCGCACCTGCGACAACTGCCACGCCGACCCCACCGGCTGGAAGAATCCCAGCCTCTCCCAGCGCAAGTGCAGCCTCTCGTGCATCACCTGCCACATCAACCCGACCGGCGGCGGCGTTCGCAACGTCTCGGGTCGCTACTACCAGTCGGCCACGCTGCCGATGTGGTTCCCGTCGCACCGCCCGTGGCAGGACGTCAAACGCCAGATCGGCTTCCTGCGCCTCTCCAAGACGCGGCGCAACCGCGTGCCCGAGGCGGCGTTCCTCTCGCCCATCGGCGGGTCGCCCACGATGGCCTTCGATCAGACGCGCTACAACGGCCTGCGCGCCGACCCGTTCATCCTGCTCGGCATCGACACGCGCTACGCCTTCTACTTCGCCGGCAACCAGGGCGTCAGCGCCACCGACAGCTCGAAGAACGTCGCGCTGTTCTTCCCCATGCAGCTCGACGTGCACATGGCGCTGCACCCGTTCCGGTATTTCACCGCTTTCGCCACCGCCGGCGCGCTGGCCAAGTCGCGCGGATACGCGGCGACCTTCAAGCGCAACACGCCCTTCATGCTCAAGGACGTGGCGCTGATGGCGCACCAGCTGCCGTTCATGGGCTACGTCAAGGCCGGCCGCTTCCTGCCGCCTTTCGGCACCTACGTCGACGACCACACCGCGCCGACGCGGCGCCTCTTCGGCCTCGACCACGGCCTGCTGCACAGCCGCGTCACCGGCGTCGAGGTCGGCGTCTCGCCCAACTACCCCTACGCCAACGTCGCCGTCTTCCGCCCCTCGGAGCGCGACGACTTCTCCTCCGACGACCCCGACAACGACAAGAACCCGAGCTTCTTCGGCAAGGGCATCGGCGCCGCGGCGTCCTTCGGCTGGCGTGATCTGGCCTGGAGCCTCGGCATGAGCCTGATGCTGCGCTCGCGCGACCTCGCCGACGGCGGCGACACCCACGCCATCGCGTTCAACTGGTCGCTCAACCCGTGGACCTGGATAGACTGGCTGCCGCTGACCTACCTCGGCGAGGTCGTCTTCGGCGACTACCAGCGCCCGGTGAGCGGCCAGAGGGCGCGCCGGCTCGCCGCCACGCACCAGCTCAACTGGCTCGCGATCAACGGGCTCAACATCCGCATCCGCTACGACTTCGCCGACCCGGACTACGAGATCCGGGATGACCACTATCACAGCTTCAGCTTCGGCGGAGACCTCAACCTGCTGCCCAATTTCTCGATCCGCGGCGAGTTCCGCTGGCGCCACAACCCTGGCGAGCAGCGCTCCAACACCACCGACGGCATCCTCTTCGTGCGCGCCTGGTACTAGCGCCGAATCGGCGCGCGCGGCGGCATTCGCCGCTAGATCCTCCCGACAAGCCCGACTAACATCCCGCCCACACACGCGCACCGAAGGGAGCACGAGATGGCGGATATGGTCGATACCTTCATGGCTGGCGTCGTCGGTAAGAACCCCAACCAGCCCGAGTTTCATCAGGCCGTACGCGAGGTCGTCGAGTCGGTGATGCCGGTGGTCGAGACGACCCCGGCCTACCGTCAGGCCAAGATCCTCGAGCGGATGGTCGAGCCGGAGCGCGTGATCATGTTTCGAGTGCCGTGGGTTGACGACCGCGGCAAAGTGCACGTCAACCGCGGCTTCCGCGTCGAGATGAACAGCGCCATCGGCCCCTACAAGGGCGGCCTGCGCTTTCACCCCAGCGTCAACCTCGGCATCCTCAAGTTCCTCGCCTTCGAGCAGACCTTCAAGAACAGCCTCACCACGCTGCCCATCGGCGCCGGCAAAGGCGGCGCGGATATCGATCCCAAGCTGATGAGCGACAACGAGATGATGCGCTTCTGTCAGGCGTTCATGGCGGAGCTGTCGCGTCACATCGGCGCCAACACCGACGTGCCCGCCGGCGACATCGGCGTCGGCGCGAGAGAGATCGGCTTCTTGTTCGGCATGTACAAGAAGCTGCGCAACGAGTTCACCGGTGTGCTCACCGGCAAGGGCATCAACTGGGGCGGCTCGCTGATCCGTCCCGAGGCCACCGGCTACGGCGCGACGTACTTCGCCAAAGAGATGCTCGCCACGCGCGGCGAGGGCTTCAACGGCAAGACCGTCGCCGTCTCGGGCTCGGGCAACGTGGCGCAGTTCACCGTCGAGAAGGTCAACCAGCTCGGCGGCCGGGTCGTGACGATGTCCGACTCGGGCGGCTTCGTGCACGACGAAGCCGGCATCGACGCCGAGAAGCTGGCCTGGGTCTGCGAGCTAAAGAACGTGCGCCGCGGCCGCATCAGCGAGTACGCCGAGAAGTTCAAGGGCGCGACCTACCACGCCGGCAAGCGCCCCTGGGGCGTTCGCTGTGACGTGGCCTTCCCGAGCGCCTGCGAAAACGAGATCAGCGGTGATGACGCGCGCACGCTCGTCAAGAGCGGCTGCATCTGCGTCAGCGAAGGCGCCAACATGCCGACCACGCCGGAGGGTGTGGACGTCTTCCACGACGCCAAGATCCTCTACGGCCCGGGCAAGGCGGCCAACGCCGGCGGCGTCGCCACGTCGTCGCTCGAGATGTCGCAGAACGCGATGCACCTGTCGTGGTCGCGCGAAGAGGTCGACAACCGGCTGCACGACATCATGCGCTCGATCCACGCCGCCTGCGTCGAGCACGGCAAAGACGGCGATCGCGTCGACTACGTGCGTGGCGCCAACATCGCCGGCTTCATCAAGGTCGCCGATTCGATGCTCGATCAGGGCATCGTCTAAGCCATACCGAACGCGGCGCAACGCCTGACTCCAGGCGTGCTAGCGGAGCGCGCCATCTCTTCTCAGCACTTCATCATTCCTGCATCGCACATCCATCGCACCGCCGAGGAGCGATGGTATCTGCGCCTTCACGACCTCACACCTTATCGTGCGCGCGAGATCCTGCTCGTTTCGTCGCTGTATGACGCTTTTGCGCTGGAGGAGGACGGGCGGCTGACCAGCCGCCTGTTCACCGCCTACTCCGAGCTCAACCTCTCGCAGGCCCCGCGCATCACCCACGCCCCCACCGCCGCCCACGCGCTCGGGCTCCTCGAGCAGCGCACCTTCGATCTGGTGATCAGCATGGTGCGTCTCGGCGACATGGACGTCTGGGCCTTCTCGCGCCAGGTCAAAGACAAGTACCCGCGCATCCCGATCGTGCTTCTGACCTTCCTCGAGGCCGAGCTGCAGGATGCTCCGCGCGCCGCGCTGCAGCACATCGATCGCGTCTTTCTATGGACCGGCGACACGCGCGTGTTCATGGCGGCGACCAAGATCATCGAGGACTCGCGCAACGTCGACCACGACACGCGCGCCGCCGGCGTGCGCGTGATCATCGTCGTCGAGGACTCGGTGCGCCGTTACTCGTCGTTTCTGGCGCAGCTTTATGTCGAGCTGTTGCGCCAGGCACACTCGCTGATCGCCGAGGGCCAGAGCGACCTGCACAAGATCATGCGCCTGCGCGCGCGCCCCAAGATCTTGCTCGCCGAGACGCTCGAGCAGGCGCTGCGCCTCTTTCGTCGCTACAAGCAGTACATCTCGGCGGTGATCAGCGACGTGGCGTTCCCGCTCGACGACGTCGAAAAGCCCGATCCCCAAGCCGGGCTGAGGCTGGCGCGAATCATCCGCGACGAGCGCCCCAACCTGCCGATGCTGCTGCAGACGGCGCAGCACGGCCTCGAGGACGAGATCGCCGAGCTCGAGGCGACCTACGTCGACAAAAACTCTCCGCAGCTCGTCACCGAGATCCGCACGTTCCTCAGCGAAGGGATGGGCTTCGGCGACTTTGTCTTCCGCCTGCCCGATCGCACCGAGGTCGGCCGCGCACGCGACGCGCGCGAGCTCGAAGACGCGCTGCAGACGGTGCCCGACGCGTCGCTGCACTATCACGCGTCGCGCCACGACTTCTCGACGTGGCTGATGGCGCGCAGCATGTTTCGCCTCGCCGAGTATCTCGGCGCGCTGAGCGTCGACGACTTCGAGACCGTCGGATCGCTGCGCCGCCACCTCATCGAGGTGCTGCGCTTCGAGCGCCTGCGCGACCAAGAGGGCGCCGTCACCGACGTTAAAACCTGGGAGGAGTCCGGCCGCGGTCGCGTGGTGCGTCTCGGCGAAGGCTCGATGGGCGGCAAAGGGCGCGGCCTGGCGTTCGTCAATCACCTGCTCGTGCGCCACGCGATGTTCGATCGCTTCGACGAGCTGGCGATCCGGCTGCCTCGAACCGCCGTCATCGGCACCGACGAGTTTGACCGCTTCATCGACGCGTCGCGCCTGCACGAGGAGGTCAAAAACATCGACGACGACCTCGAGCTCCTGCACCGCTTCCTCGACGCGCCGCTGCACGACGACCTGGTGCGCGACCTCGCGCGCGCCTGCCGCAGCCTCGACCGTCCGCTCGCGGTGCGCTCGTCGAGCCTGCTCGAGGACTCGCACCTGTTGCCCTTCGCCGGCATCTACGCGACGTACATGCTGCCCAACAACGACCCCAACTTCGACGTGCGCCTGCGCGAGCTGTGCCGCGCGGTCAAAGCGGTCTACGCGTCGACATTCTGGCGGCGCGCGCGTGACTACGTGGCGGGCACGCCGTACTCGCTGGGCGAAGAGAAGATGGGCGTCGTGATCCAGCAGGTCGTTGGACAGCGCTACGGCGACCGCTACTACCCGCACTTTTCGGGCGTGGCGTGCTCGTGCAACTACTACCCGGTGGGGCCGCAGCGCAGCGAGGACGGCGTGGTCAGCCTCGCGCTCGGCCTCGGGCAGATGGTCGTCTCCGGCGGCCTGGCGTTGACCTTCTCGCCGACGCAGCCGCGCGTGCTGCCTCAGTTTCCGCACCCGCGCGACATGCTCTCGCGCTCGCAGTCGCACTTCTACGCCATCGACCTCTCGCGCACGACCGTCGACTTCTCGCTCGGACAGGACGCATCGCTCGTACGCTGCGACCTCTCCGACGCCGAGGCCGACGGCACGCTGGCGGCCGTCGGCAGCGTCTACGTCACCGCCGACGACAGCATCCGCGACAACCTCAAGGTCGCAGGTCCGCGCGTCGTCTCGTTCAACAACATCCTCAAGTGGGAGAGCATTCCGCTCGCCGCCGCGCTGACGGACCTGCTCGAGCTCGTGCGGCGCGGCATCGGCCAAGAGATCGAGATCGAGCTCGCCGTCGACATGGGCCACTGGGGTCGCGCTTCGCCGCGCAGCGAGACGCGGCGCAAGCCGTCGATCTACATCGTGCAGATACGGCCGCAGGTGGGACAGATCAGCGGGCCGCCGGTGACCGTGCACGAGGCGCCGCCCGAGGAGACGCTCTGTCACACCGAGCAGTCGCTCGGCCATGGCGTGTTCGAGGAGATCCGCGACGTGGTGTACGTCAGCGTCGAGAAGATCGCTGCCATGGGCACGCCCGACGTGGCCAAACAGGTCGGGCAGCTCAATGATCACCTGCTCGTCGAGAAGCGGCCGTACCTGCTGATCGGGCCTGGGCGCTGGGGCTCGAGCGATCCGCGGCTGGGTATCCCGGTGGGCTGGTCGCAGATCTCGGGCGCCAGCGTGATCGTCGAGACGCACTTCGACGGACGCGCCGTCGAGCCTTCGCAGGGAAGCCACTTCTTTCACAACATCACCTCGCGCGGCGTTGGCTACCTCACGCTCCCCGTCTCGGGTCGCGGCGGCCGCTCGGACACGAGCAGCTACGACCGCGCGTGGCTCGACGCGCAGCCCGCCGTGCGCAGCACCGAGGCCGTTCGCCACGTGCGCTTCGACGAGCCGCTGGGCGTCTACATCGACGGCCGGCGCGGGCGCGCGACGATCCTCAAACATGTGGTGACGCCCGAACCTTAGCGGGCGCGTGGCATGCGCGTTGCAGCATCTCTCGGCAAAGCGAGGTGCTCTATGCATACAGCGACGCATCTCCCGGACGAGACGTCGGAGTCGTTGGGGCTCGATCCCGAGCTACGCGTCGCCGATATCATGACCCGCGACGTCGTGACCCTCAGCGCCGATGACACGCTCGCGCTCGCCGAGGACGTGATGGCCCTCGGACGCTTCCGCCACCTGCCCGTCGTCGACCTCGACGGCAAAGCCGTCGTCGGCCTGGTGACTCACCGCGACTTGATCGGCGCCATGGCGCGAGCGCTGGCCGGCTTCACCGCGCAGGAGCGCAGCTGGTTTGGACGCGAGGCCGTCGCGCGCACCCTACGCATCGGCGACGTGATGCAGATCTACCCGCTCACGGTGGCGCCGCACACGCGCATCTACGACGCCGCCTGCCTGCTGCGTCTCAACAAGTTCGGCTGCCTTCCCGTCGTCGACGATAGCGGCCACCTGTGCGGCATCCTCACCGAGGCAGACTTCGTCGAGCTTTTCGCCAACAGCGAAAGGAGGCCGACATGCTGAAGAAAATCCTGGTACCGGTCGACTTCGCCGAGTGCTCGTGGGCTGCGCTACACCACGCCGCGATGCTCGCGCGCGGTAGCGGCGCCGAGGTGCACGTGCTTCACGTCTGGGAACGGCCACCGCAGGTGGACGCCAATCGGCGCGTGGAGTGGGAGCAGATCATGGCCGCGTTCGCCAAGTCGGACGAGGGCCGCGAGATGCGGCGGGCGATCCGTGTGCTCGGCGAAGACCTCAAAACGCTGGCGCGTGTCGAGACCGGCGATCCCGTCGACGCGATCATCGACCTCGCCAACGGCGAGGAGGAGTACGATATGGTCGTGATGGGCACTCACGGACGGCGCGGGCTCTCGCATCTTCTGCTGGGCAGCGTCGCCGAGCAGGTGCTGCGCCGGGCAGACGTCCCGGTGCTCATCGTGCGCACGTCGCACGACGCGCGTCGGAGGGCTGCCTAGCGCAGGCGACGACAAAAAGGGCAAGCGTTACAGGCTGGCCCACCACGATGGGGCAAAGCGCGCCAGGCGGTCACGCCGCCGTAGGACAAGATCGGAGCGTTTCGGCCCATTGGATCGCGGGACTTCGCCCGCGGGAGGCTATAGATGGCACGGCTCGTTGAGGAAGTGATGAACTCCGAGGTCTACTGCGTGCGGCCGGAGGAGGATCTCGAGGTGCTCTGGACGGCGCTACTCGGGCTCGGCATCACGGGAGCGCCGGTGGTCGACAAGGAGATGCGCCCGGTGGGGATGGTGTCGCTGCGTGACCTGATGAGCGACGAGCGAGCTGGCCTGACGGCGCGCGAGGCGATGACCATCCCCGCGGTGACCATCAAGGCCAACGCCACCATCGACGACGCCGCCAAGATGCTCTGCGAGCGCGGGCTGCATCGGCTGGTCGCCGTCGACGAGCGCGGCGCCTGCGTGGGCGTCATCTCGGCGCTCGACGTCATCGCGGGCCTTATCGGCTATCCCGCGCGGCACCCCGAGTCGTTCCCGCACTACGATCGCGAGACCGGCACGGTGTGGAGCGACGTCGAGCTGCTCGAAAGCGAGCGCGTCAGCAAGTGCGCACCCGAGACCGCCGGCGTGATCGCGCTGCTGCTCACACGCGCCGGCGCCGCCGACGAGATCGTCTGGGTCGAGTCGACCAACGACGTGCACGCGCGCCTGCTGGACCTGCTCTCGCTGCCGCAAGACGACTCGCAGCTAGCGCACCTGCTGCGGTCCAACGAGCTTCGTTTCCGTTGCTGTGCGCTGCCCGACGAGGAGGCGCGCAAACGCGTGGTGGCGATCATGCACGGGCACACGCGCCCGCAGAAGAACCCCGAGGCCACCATCAACCCGCGCGCCCGCGCCTAGCCGCGCCGCGTCGGTCTACGCGGAGTCGTTCTACGCGGCGACGCTCGACCTGTCGCCGAAGCGCTGCCTGAACAGATCGATCACCAGCTCCACCGCGCGCTCGAGGCTGAGCACGTCGGTGGAGAGCACCAGATCGAAGTAGGCCGGGTCGTCGAGCTCCACGCCGAAGTGGTGCTCGGCAAACGCGCGCCGCTCGGCGTCGATACGCAGCGCGCGCGCGCGCGCGTCCTCCATGCTCAGCCCCTCGTGGCGCGCGATCCAGGCCACGCGCGGCTCGAGCGCAGCGGTGACACGAACGCGCAGCGCGTTGGCCGGCGCGATCATCATGTGCGCTCCGCGCCCGAGGATCACCGCGCGGCCGTGGCGTGCGATGGCGTCGATCACCGCCGCGAGATGCGAGAGGTAGTCGTCGCGGCTGAAGTAACCGCGCTCGAAGCGCTCGCTGAGCCACACCGCGCGCCCCGGCACCTTATCGTCGAGCGACTCGACGACGTGGCGTCGCAGGCTCGCCGACGACGCGATGGCCTCGACGATGCGGCGATCCCAAAGCTCGAAGCCCAGCTTGTCGGCCACGCGTGCGGCGAGCTCGCCGCCGCGCGACCCGTACGCGCGTGAAACGGTGATCACGGGCCATCTGGGAGGTGGTCCGTGGACCTGCTGGGTCTCGCTGGCCCACTTTCGCACCTGGCGATCGACCAGTTGCTCGATGGATGTCATTCCGTGGCCTCCTCGCGCTGAAAACAACTCGAACAGTAAAAACGACTGCAATCCACGGGCCGTGATACTCCGTTGCTCTCGAGGCGAACACGTCCGACAATCACCGCTCTTCTCTGCGAGGAGTTGATCCATGAGCAGCGACAAGCGTGGCGCTCGACGCACCGGCGTCCATCAACTCGAATCGGTGATCGTCTACCGCGATCGCCAGGATCTCGCGCCGGCGGACATGGCCCGCACGCTGGCCGACAAGTCCGGCATCTACACGCTGTACAGCGTCGTCGCGGTGGTGCGCGACGCCTCACCTTCGGGCCTACGCCTCGATATCGAGGGACAGGGCATCATGGCCGGCAACCTGCTCGAGGAGGGACAGCGCTGCGTGATCCAGCTGCCCATCGGCGCGCAGCTGCCCGAGTCTCCGACGCTGCGCGAGCGCGTGGTGCGCGAGAAGAGCGACGGGAACCGCACCGTCCGCGGCTATGCCCTGTTGGTCAAGGCCGAGTGCCGCTGGCACGAGCGCGACGGCGAGCACGCCAGCGCCGGCTTCGCGCTGGCCCCGGAGAACGGCGACGAGGTCATCAACGTGGTCCGCGACCGTTTCTCACCGGAAGAACAGTAAGCTACCCGCCCAAGATCTTCCGGGCTATAATAAGGGCTGCATGGAGCAGCCCATTCGAGCGGTCGCCGTCACCTCAAATCGGCGCACTCGACGATATGTAACACGGGCCCTCGCGTCCGCCGGTTGGGACGTGTTTCCCTGTCCGCTCGAGCGCACGGCGCTGATCCGCCAGCTCGACGAGCCGCGCGACCTATACGTCATCGACGCTGACGACGATCCCGACCACATCCGCTGGCTGCTCAAGCAGCTCTACGCCCGCGGCGACAAGCGCGAGATCTCTTCGCTGCTCGTCTCCTACGAAGTGGAGAGCCCGCTGTTGCTCGAGCTTCTGCGCGGCGAGGGGCTCAACCACCTCATCGCTCGACACGGCGGGCTGACCGCGTCGCAGGAGCTGATCGACGAGGCGGAGCTGATCGTCACCTGCCAAAAGCTCGTGCGCAAAGACATCTTCGGCCTCGACAAGTACATCTCGACCTGGGGCGTGAAAGTCCACGAGCAGGTGCTGACGCGCGCGGAGCAGAAACACGACGCGCTGACCCAGCTCGACGCCTTCCTGCATCGGCTGGACTGTCACGGATCGATCGTGCCGGCGATATCGCTCGTCGCCGACGAGCTGTTGATGAACGCCATCTTCAACGCGCCGCGCGACGAAGCGGGCAAGGGCAAGTACGTCGACATCGACCGCGCGCAGCCGTTAGCGCTCGATGACCACGAGCACGTCACGTTCCGCTACGCCTGCGACGGGCGCTACGTCGCGTTGTCGGTGAGCGACAACTTCGGCTCGCTCGATCGCGACGTGATCATGCGCTACCTCGAGCGCTGCTTCCTCGGCAGCCAAGGCGTCATCGAAGAGAAGCGCGCCGGCGCAGGCCTCGGCCTGTTCATGGTCTTCAACTCGATCACCCAGCTGTCGTTCAACATCGACCAGGGAAAGCGCACAGAGGTCATCGCGCTGTTTTACGTGCGCGGGGGCGCTCGCGCCTTCAAGCTCAGCGGTCGCTCGCTCAACATCTTCATGCTGCGCAACGAAGAGACGGAATGATGAGCACTGGCGCCGTGCCCACCGTGATGTCGTGGACGTGCGAGATGCGCGACGACGCGATGGTGATCTCGCTTCGTGGCGACCTCAACGGCGCGGCCGACTTTAGCGGCCTGCTGGGAGACCTCTCGGGCAAGGTGGTGTTCGACCTCGCCGATCTCGGCCGTATCAACTCCGGCGGCGTCAGGCTGTGGGTCAACTTCATCCGCGCCATCACCGCCGACGTCGACGAGCTCTCTTTCGAGCGCTGCACGGTGGCCTTCGTGGCGCAGCTGAACATGATCAGCGGCTTCGCCGGCAACGGCCGCGTGCGCTCGATCTACGCGCCCTACCTCAACGAGCAGAGCGACGAGGTCTCGATGCTGCTGCTCGACGTCGACGGGCTCGACTTCGACAATCCGCCCGCCTTCGACACGCCCGAGGGACGGCTCGTCTTTGACGACGTCCCCGAGAGCTACTTCTCGTACTTCCGCAACGTGCGTTAGGCAGTAGGGCGCTAGCTGCTGCTGGCGTAGCGAGCGCTAGGGCGTCAGCGTCGAGTTGATGACCTGTGGCGTGCCCTTGCCCAGAAAGAAGATCCCCGGGTAGCCGGCCGTCTCGAACTGCCCGCTGGGGTTAGCGCTGAGCGTCGAGTCGCGGATGACGAGGCTGCCGGTGCCGTTGTTGCTGACGAAGAAGATGGCGCCGCCGCCCTCGTTGGCCGTGTTGTTGTGGATGTCCACGCCGCACAAGGTGAGCGTGAAGAGGTTGCCGTCGTTGTAGATGGCGCCGCCGCTGCCGCCGCCCGGCGTTCCGGGCTTGGCGGGGTTGGCGCCATTGCCGATGGCGCGGTTGTAGCTGAAGAGGCTGTTGTAGACCGAATACGACACGCCGATGCTGCTGATGCCGCCACCGTTGGAGCAGACGTTGCCGAGCGTCGGGCCGCCGCCAAAGGTGCTGCCCACGATGTAGACCGGCAGGTCCTGATACTGGTCGAGCACGCGCACGGCCGCCCCGCCGACGTCGGGACCGACGTCGTCACAGACGTTGTTGTGAAACTTCGAGTTGATGATCTTGAAGCGGCCGCCGCGCACGAAGATCGCGCCGCCGCCGGCGGGGTTCTGTCCCTTGGCGTTGCCGCGAATGAACGTCAGGTTCTGCACGGTCAGGCGCGGATGGTCTTGGTCCTGACAGTGCGAGGTGGTCCACTTCTGCGCCTGGTCGCAGGTGTTCATGTAGAGGATACGAACCTGGTCGCCGCCGCTGAGCGTGACCTTGCCGCCGCCGTCGATGACGATGTCGGGGCCAGTGTCGTTGACGATCTTGGCCGTCTGCGTGAGCGTGATCGTCACCGGAGCGCTGCCGCAGTTGAAGGTGATCACGCCGCCTTTGGCGACGGCGCTAACAAACGCCGCCGAGG
>JAGQIK010000256.1 GCA_020431405.1 Myxococcales bacterium | reverse complement strand
TCGTCGCCGCGCCTCGGCATCGACGCCGCGGGCGACGCGACGGTGATCTGGCTCGAGCTCGGCTTCATCAGCACCGACATCGAGGCTGCGCGCTACGACGCGGTCAGCGGCACGTGGTCGACGCCGATGCGCATCGATCGCAGCGGTGACGAGAGACAGCCGGTGTTGGCGGTGAGCGCCGGCGGCACCGCGATGGCGGCCTGGCTCGAGGTCAGCGGCAGCGGCACGTTCGTCGACGTGCGCGCGGCGAGCTATCGCTAGGTAGGTAGGTGGACGCGGGGGCTCCGAGAGCCCCCTCTATATAACGTCTAGGGCGTGGGCGCGTTGTCGACGCAGCGCGCGTAGGCGCCCGCGGCGCCCGCGGCGTTGGCCGTGCAGGTGCCGCCCTGCGGCGCCATGCAGGCGATGGCCGGACAGGCGAGGTACTGGCCGCAGCCCTTGCTGTCCCAGGTGGCCTTGAGCTTCTTCAGCTCGGCGATGGCGCTGCTGTTGATCCCCGACACGTACGTGGTGCAGGCGCAGGCCAGCGCGTTGGGCACCGCGACATCGCATTGCGCCATCGGACCCATCTGGCTCAGCTGGCAGACCTTGGCCTTGGCCAGCGCGGCGCTGTAGGCCGTCGAGAGCGCCTCGCAGCTGCCGTCGCTCACGCACTCGTAGCCGACGACGCAGCCGTTGTGGTCGTACTTGGGCTGGACCTTCTGGCCGGCCGGGCACTGCGGGTAGCTCGCCGGGATCGGCGGGCACTGCTTCTCACAGGTGTAGCCGACGATGCATTTGTTCTGGTCGTACTTGGGGATGATGCGGCCGTCCTTGCAGAAGTCGGGGCCGGGGTGCGGCAGCGTGGGGCAGGGCGGCGGCGGCGGTGGCGGCGGCGGCGTGACCTTGCTGCGGCAGCTGAACGGACAGGGCGGGCACGGCTGGCCTTGCACGCACGGCGCGCCAGGGCAGGGGCCCTGCTGCCACTCGCAGCGCGCGTTGTCGACGCACTTGGCCTTGTCGGTGATCGACTCGCACGTCGGCTGCGGCTGCTTCTCGACGCAGACGTACTCGCAGCTGGGCGGCGGCGGAGGAGGACAGGGATCGGGCTCGGGCGCGCCGGGCGTCGGCGACGGCTGTACGCAGCCGGAGCCCATACAGTTGATCGCCTTGAGCTCGCAGCGCGGGCTGAGCTCGCAGACCTTCGCGCCGAGCTTGGCGCAGGGCAGCGGCGGCAGCACACCCGTGCAGGCCGGATCGGGGCAGGTCTGCCAGCCGGGCGGCACGGCGCCTTCGGAGCCGAACGCGCGGCGCTCGCCGGTGTCGAGGTTGATGGCGTTGACGCTCTGGTCATCGTCGACGGCGCGGCCGCAAGCGACGGCCATGGTCGCCACCGCGGCGACGACCAGCAGGCCGAGTCGTAGATTGGTCGATCTCATCGTGGTTCCCCCGTGGGCTCTCTGGTGTGGTTCGCGGCGCGGTGCGCCTGCAGAGACCCACAGTGCAGGGGGCGGACCAATCCGTGCGCGACGCTAAGGCGCCGAAAACACGCCGCCGCAGCCCGCGCGCCGGCGCGCGTCTTGTCAGATGCGTTTTACAGGGACTGTGATGCGCGCGTGTCGCGCGACCCCAGGGCGTGGTGAAGCGGCTAGTTGCAGGTCTGACCCGATGCCGCGACGAGCAGCTGCTGCGCCAGCGCGCTGAGCGGCAGCTTGTCGTCGCAGATGCTGTAGACCGGCGGCGCCGAGAGGTTGATGTTGATCGCCTTGGCCAGCGCTTCGAGGCGGATCGCCGGCACCGCCACGCCAGAGGCCGACGAACAGCTGGCGCGCAGCACGGGGTTATTGCCGTCGGCGCCGACCTCGACGCGCGTCGTCGGCCCGCCGATGAGCCCGAAGAACACCGAGCCGCGCGGCTTGAGCTGCTCGAGGAACTGCACGTACTCGCTCACCGGCCGCGTCCACTTGCCGTCCTCTGCGGGCTTGCAGTTGGCGCGCGGGCCGGCGTCGCGGCCGGTCTCGTCGCACTTCACGCCGAACTCGAAGCAGCGAAAAGACGTCAGCGGTCCGAGCGGATCGCTGAGCGCTTGCTGCGACGGATCGAAGAGCTTGCCGTCGCTGGCCGAGCAGTCGTCCTCGTCGCTGACCACGATCACCGCGAGGAAGGCGTCGTCGCGCAGAAAGCCCGGGTTGGCGCCGGCGCTCAGCGCGCGTTGCATCGACTCGAGCGGCTGCTCGAAGCCGCAGCCCGACGTGCCGAGGCGCGCGATGCACGTGAAGACGTCGGCCGCGCTTTCGCCGTTGGTGTTGGCGGCCTTGCCGCTCTGGATATCGATCCACGGATCGCTCGGCGCCTGACAGCCGCCCACGCGCGAGACGTTCTGCAGCTTGCCGCCGTCGCCGCCTTGGCGCTCGCAGCTGGGCAGGCCATAGGTGCCGGCGCCGAGGTCGGTGCTGATCACGCCGACGTGCACGTCAGAAAATAGCGCCGAGATGGTGTCGAGAAAGCCGCTGAACGCGTTGGTCAGCGCGGCCTGCTCCTCGCCCATAGAGCCGGAGTTGTCGATCACGAACAGCACGTCGAGCTTCTTGGCCAGCGGGCCGCCCGGGTTGTTGCGCAAGAGCTGGATGTCGAGCGTGAGCGTGTTGCCTTCGGGCACGATCACCTGCGGCTGGCTCGAGACGAAACCCGCGCGGCTGACCGAGACCGTCTGCGGGCCGGGCTCGAGGTTGTCGAAGCGGTAGCGGCCGTCGTCGCTGGTGGTGACGGCCGGCTGGCCTTCGACCGCGACGCTCGCCCCGGCGACGGGCGCGTTGTTGCACTTGTCGAGCACGCGCCCTTCGAGGTTGCCGCGGTCTTTGGGTGTCAGCGTGTCGTCGGGGATGCTGTCGAAGCAGCCCACCGCGCCGAGCAGCGCGGCGACGAGCACGAAGCCTCGGAGCTTAGAAGCCATAGCTCACCTGCACGT
>JAGQIK010000255.1 GCA_020431405.1 Myxococcales bacterium | reverse complement strand
GGGCGCCGAGGCCGCTGCCCGCCGGTAGGCTGCAGCGGAACGGCACCCAGCCGCCGTCGAAGTCTTCGCCGTCGACCATCCCGCCGAACCAGCCGCTTCCGCCCCAGCAAGCCTGCTGGTCCTCGATGTTGCCGCTGACCTTGCCATCGGTGAGGTCCAGCCGCGCGTTGCGCTTGATGTTGTCGCGATCGCTGATGTCGAGCGAGGCCAGCTCGCGGTGGCTGAGGCTGAGCAGCGCATTGCCGACGAGCAGCGTGCGCTCGATGGCGCCGCGCTGATCGATCTGGCCGCGCCCGGTCAGCGACCAGCTGCCCACGTCGACGAGCTTGAGGTAGTGCTCGCCGATGCAGCTCGGCGGCGCCACCGAGAGGCCTTGGCGCAGCCGGCCGACGCCCGAGCCCACCGACTCGCCGTCTCCGTAGTAGCCCTGGAAGTAGTTGCTGTAGGGCACCAGCAGCAGCGGCAGCTCGCCCTCGCGCTCGAGCACCGTCACGGCGCGGTGGTCGCTGTTGGCGGCGCTGCCGGTGTTGCTGCTCAGCTGATCGCCGAACGTCAGCTGCGACAGCACGCGCGGATGCTCGAGATCGCTGATGTCGAAGAGCGAGACGCCGAAGCCGCGCCCGTTGTTGCCGCGGCCCACGGCGAGCAGTCGATCGCCGCGCGGGTAGATGAAGTCGCTCCAGCCGGGCACTTGCAGCTCGCCGACGATGCGCGGCGCCTGCGGTTTGGACAGGTCGATGACCCACAGCGGATCCGTCTGGCGGAACGTCACGACGTAGGCGCGGTCGCCGTCGAAGCGTGTCGCGAAGAGCCGCTCGCCGTAGGCGATGCCATCGAGCTGTCCGATCTGCTGCAGGCCGCCTTCGCCGTAGCGAAGCACCGTCAGCACGCTGCCGGAGTTGTAGGTGTCGAACGTCACGATGCGAAGATGCGTATCCGTGGCGTCGATGTGAAAGCGGCCCTGCGGCTCGCCGGTGACCTCGCGCTGGCCGACGTGCGCTAGCGCGCCACGCTCGCCGTCGATGGCGTAGTAGTCGATCACGGTGTCGTTGTTGCGGCTGCGCGAGGCGACGAAGAGCGCGCGGTCGGTGACGTGGATCTCGCGGCCGGCGTTGGGCAGCGTGCGGTGGTCGATCAGCCGCACGTCGTCGAGGTTGCTCACGTCGAGCACCAGCACGTGCGAGTCGGCGGCCAGGTTGTTGTAGCCGTAGGGGTTGGACTGGTCAGCGGTGGTGGTGACGATGTAGAGCGTGCGACCGACCAGACGGCTGCTCACCGGCGAACCGGGCAGACAGACGCGCCGGCGTACAGCCGGCGGCGTGGCGCGCGCGTCGATGATCGAAAGCTCCGAGCGCGCGGTGGTCCAGTTGTAGAGCACCGCAGGCGAGTTGGCCGACGAGCTCGCGACGAAGTTGCTGCAGGTCGAGGTGGCCTGCTCGAGCAGTACCAGCGCGCGCCCGTCGCGTACGTAGAGCTCGCCAGCGCGGCCCTCGGCGTCGGCGCGCCCGAGCAGCTTCGGCGCGCTCGGGTTGCTGACGTCGATGACGTTGAGGCCAGTGTGCGGGTTGTGCACGTAGAGGCGCGAGCCGACGAGCTTGTAGAGGTCTGACTCCTCGACGCTCGATGGGTCGCGCACGGGTGGCGCCTCGCGTGGCGTCGAGACAGCGGGCGCCGTGTCGTTCGAGGCGCCGTCGCCGCAGGCGATGAAGATCGGCAGCGCCAGCACCGCGGCGACGAGGACGGTTACTCGGCGGGATCGAGACATGGGCAGCACCTCCATGAAGCTGGAGGTTTGCAAGGCCAATGCCGCCGAATTCCGTGCGTTAGTGCGTTGATTTCATGATGGAAGCATGCGATGCAGGGGGCGCGTGGCGCACTTGCAGAGATCGCTCGAGCGCCTCGATCCATGCCATTTGCGTCACAGCGCGCCCGCTCTGACAGCGTTGTCATAGCGAGCGCCGGAGAGAACCAACACCATGAACGCCCCCGCTGACGACGCGCAGGTCTCGAGCTTCTGCGCCGCGCTCCCTGGGCTCGCCTGGCCCGAAGGCTCGGATGCGGAGCTGCCGCTGCTGCTCACCACGCTCTGCGACGCCGACGAAGCGGCGCGCGAAGCGGCACTCGGCGAGCTGATGGACCGCGTCTTGACCGAGCAAGGCATCGAGGCCGCCGCGGTCATCGTGGCGCAGCAGCTGGTGACGCTGATCGGCTTCGAGGCCACGCCCGACAAGGACCAGCTGCTGCTGGCGCTCGACGCGCTCGGCGACAGCGGCAGCGCGCTGGTCGAGCTGGCGCAGCACATGCTCGAGCACGAGCAGGGCGAGCACGCCGATCACCACCACGACGACTTCGAGATCGACGAAGACGAGGTCGAGGTGGCGCGGCAGCTGCGCGCGGCCGTCGTGCAAGGTGGGGCGAGCATGGTCGCGCTGCTCGACGCCGACGACGAGGACACGCGCGTCTGCGCGGCCTACGCGCTGACGGTGCCGCTCAGCGCGCGGCCGCGCGAGATCACCGAGGCGCTGGTGGCGCGTTACGAACAAGAGCAGGCGCCGCGCGCGCGGGCCAGCTTGCTGCTCGCGCTGGGGCTCAGCGGGCAGTCATCGGTGGTGGAGCTGATCCGCGAGGCGCTCGAGGGCGCCGAGACCCACATCGAGCGCGTCGCCGCCGCGATGGCGATGATCCCGTTCTTCGGCCACCTCGTGCAGGACGAGGCGATCCTCACGCTGATCGATGCGCTCGCAGAGCCCGACGAGCTGCGTCTGGTCTACGAGGAGCTGCCGTGGGCCGACGATGATCTGGTCGTCGACCTCGGCGCGCTGCTGGCGAGCTTCAACGACGGCGGTCGCTGCCCGGTGCTGGCGCCGCTCTACGAGCGGCTCGCGGGCTGCGAGACGCGCAGCGGCGTGATGTCGCTGCTCGAGGCGGCGATGATCATCGCCTTCGAGCCGCACGAGCACGAGGGGCCAGAGTTCGAGATCGAAGCGCTCAGTGGGCCGCAGCGTGATCTATTGGCGCGCGTGGAGAAGGAAGACCGCCTCTGGTCTTCGGCGATCCGCGTCGGCGAGCTGCTCGGCGACTACGGGCTGCCCGCCGATCGCGCTGCGCTTCGCTCGCTGTTGCGCGAGTCCTAGCAGCAGCTGCCCCGCTTAGCCGAGCGAGAGCGTCTGCTTGGAGCGCGCGGCCTGGTGGGTGTAGGCCAGCGCGGCGCCGACGATGCCGGCCTCGTTGAGCAGCTCGGCGGCGACCACCGGCGTGGGCACCGTCAGGCGCGGCAGAAACTTGTCGGACTTCTTGCTCACGCCACCGCCGATGACGAACAGGTCGGGCCAGAAGTAGCGCTGCAGGTAGTTGAGGTAGGTGTCGACGCGCTTGGCCCACTTCTTCCAACTGAGCTGCTTGCGCTTGCGCACGCTGTCAGCGGCCCACGTCTCGGCGTCCATGCCGTCGATCTCGATGTGGCCGAGCTCGGTGTTGGGCACCAGGTGGCCGTTGACGAAGAAGCCCGTGCCGATGCCCGTGCCGAGGGTGACGATGATGACCACGCCCGACTTCTTGCGCCCGGCGCCGAAGTGCATCTCGGCGTATCCGGCCGCGTCGGCGTCGTTGAGCACTGCGATCTTGTCGATGCCCGTGGCCTTGCTCAGCGCCTCGATCGCGTCGGTGCCGATCCAGCCCTTGTCGATGTTGGCCGCGGTGCGCACCACGCCCTCCTGCACCGCCGCGGGGATGCCAACGCCGATGGCGCCCTTCCACTCGAAGTGCTCGACGATCTTCGCCACCGTGTCGACCACGGCCCTCGGCGTGGCCGGCTGCGGCGTCTCGATGCGATGTCGTTCGGCGCAAAGCTCGCCGGTCTTGGTGTCGACGGGCGCTCCCTTGATGCCCGAGCCGCCGATGTCGATGCCCAGCACATTCACGAGATCCTCCTCGGCTAGCGAGATGAAGCTCGGACTCTAGCGTAGGCGGCGATAAAAATAGAGCGGCTGGTGGGTTTTCTCGCTCAGCGTGTAGAGCCCGTCGCGACCGACAGCGATGGCTTCACCTTGGGGCTCGTGGCGCAGCGCGAGTCGGCAAGGCGCCCGCGCGAGCAGCTTCGGCAGCGCCTCGCGCCCGCGCCGCGGCCACAGCAGCGCCTGCCTGTAGGTGCGCAGCACCAGCAGGTCTCCGCTTCGAGAAAACTCGCCGCCGCTGATGCGATCGCCGCGGTGGCCCTGCCACACCGACGACAGCGCCGCCACGCGCGTCAGCGTGCCCTTCTTGTTGCTGCTGCCGAGGCGGGCCAGCGGCACGCCGAAGACGAGCGTCTTTTCGGCGCGCACCGCTTTGGTCACGACCAGCAGCGTGCGGCCGATGGGATCGACGAGCAGCGCCTCCGCGTCATACGCGTTGCCGTCGCCGTAGCGTAGGGCGAATGACGTGGCCTTGACGCGCAGGCGGACGCCGCGCCGAGCGGGCAGGTCGGGCTCGACGATGCGGTGCACGCGCACCGCGCCGCGCAGGTGGAAGTTGTCGCCGATGTCGCCGACAAACAGATAGGACGTGCCGTCGAGGCGCGCGGCGGCCATGCCTTCCCAGTCGATGGCGAACACGTCGAGCTCGATGATGGCGCGCAGCGCGCCGCGCCGATCGAGCGCGAAGAGCCGCGCGCTGCCGCCGGAGTCGTTGTGCGTGTAGATCACGTCGCGCTTCGAAGGGCTGACCGCCAGCCCCGAAGCCTCGTCGATGGCGCTGCTGGCGACGCGTCCAAGCGCCACCGGCGCGGCGAAGCGCGGGCACTGCGCG
>JAGQIK010000254.1 GCA_020431405.1 Myxococcales bacterium | reverse complement strand
GCCCAGCGCAGCCGCGCCTGCCTGCGCTGCTCGACCACCTGCCGGCTGCGGTCGACCACGATATACGCGACGATGCTCGCGCCGCCGGCCACCAGCACCAGCGCCGCGATCAGCGCCGACAGCGCGCGGCGTCGGCGCACGCGCGACGCCTGTTCGATAGCGCGCGCCGCGGCGAGAAACGCCGTCACCACCTCCGGCGGCTGCGTGGTGCAGCGCGAGAGCTTCTGCTCGGCCTCCACCAGCGCCTCGCCGCTCCAAAGCTCCGACGGCCGCTCGCCGCGTCGCTGCCACAGCTCGGCGGCCTGCCGCGCTTCGGCCAGAAAGCGCAGCTCCTCGCGGCTCTCCTCGATCCAGCGCCGCAAGCGCGCCCAGCGCACCACCAACGACTCGTGCGTCAGCTCGAGCTCGCCGCCGTCCTCGCTGGCGCCCGGCAGCTGGCGCGCGTTGACCAGCCGGCCCTCCACCAGCCGCGTCAGCACGGCTTGCACGTCAGCGTGCGCGCCGGAGAGCCCCTCGGCGACGCGCTCGCGCGTCAGCACGCGGCGCGTGCCTTCGGCGCTGACCAGCCGCAGCAGGATCTCGCGCGCCAACTGCAGCTCCGCCGGGCTCAGCTCGGCGAGCACCGCGTCGGCGTGCTGCGCCAACGCGCCGGCCACGCCACCGATGGCCTCGTAGTCGCGACGCCGCACCACGCGCTCGCGCCCGTCACGCCGCTCCCACAGCATCGACGTGGCCACCTGCAGCAGCGGCAGCGCCGCCGGCTCGCCGCGCACCGCCTCGATCATCTCGTCGACCAGCGCCTCGTCATCGTAGCGGTAGTCGAGCAGCTCGAGCGGCTGGCGCAGGATCTGCTCGAGCGCCTCGCGCCCCGGCGTGCGCACCAGCATCAGCCGCGACAGCACCTCGCGCGCCTGCGGCGTCTCGGCGATACGGCCAAGGTAGTCGTCGCGCATGCAGAGGATCACGCGCAGCGGATCGTCGCGGTCGTCGGCGGCGCCGCACACCGCCGCGATGAAGCGACGGCGCACCCGTTCGTCGCTCACCAGCGTGCAGACCTCTTCGAGCTGGTCGACGATGAGCAGCACGCGCCGCCCGCGCCGCGCCGCCATGCTGCGCAGCGCCAGCGAGATCAGCTCCGGCCGCGCCGCCAGCTGCTCGGCGATCTCTTCCACCGTCTTGGCCTTGGCTAGCGCCGGCTCGTTGCGCCACGCCTGCGAGTGCGTGCCCGAGCTCTGGTGCGTGCCCGAGCTCTGCTGCTCGCCCGAGCTCTGCTGCGCGCCGGAGCTCTGCTGCGCGCCGGGTTCCTCCGCGCCCTGAGCGTCGCCCACCACGATGGTCGTCGCGTTGGAGTTGCCGATGTCGCTGCCGCCGCGCGGCTGGCTGCGCATCAGCTGCTGCGCTAGCGCGATGAACGGCTCGCGCCCCGGCCGCAGCGAAAGCACCGTCCACTGCTCCTGCTCGCGAAGGCGCGGCACGATGCCGGCGTGCGCCAGCGACGTCTTGCCCGCGCCCGACGGTCCGACCAGCGGCAGCACCGGCTCGCTGCGCAGCCTCTCGACGGCCGCCGCGATCTCGGCCTCGCGCCCGAAGAACAGCGCCGCGTGACGGTCGGAAAACGGCAGCAGCCCGCGAAACGGCCCCTGCGCCAGCGCCTGCTCGGCGCCCGCCACGGGCAGCAGCCGCTCGAGCACGTCCACCACCTCGCGCGCCGTGGGTCGCTGACGCGGCTCGTGCGCCAGGCAGCGGCCGATCAGCTGCACCAGATCGGCGGGCAGCCCCTCGAGCTGCTCGTCATCGAGGGCCACCGCTACCGGCGCCAGCACCGCCTCGCGCACGCGCTCCTTGCCGCGCATCGGGAACGGCCGCCAGTGGGCCGCCATCTCGCCGAGCATCAGCCCCAGCGCCCAGATGTCGGTGGCGCCGCTGACCGCCTGACCGCGCCACTGCTCGGGCGCCATGTAAGCCGGCGTGCCCTGCACCTTGGGCGCTTCGCTCTGCACGCGCTGCCCCGTGACCACCCGGCGCGGCCGGCGCTCGGTCGGACGCGCCATCGCCAGAGCCAACTCCGCCGCGTCGTCGCCGTCGTCACCATGGTCACCGCGTGCCGCCGCCTGGCCCGCATCGCGCGCGCCGTCGGCGTCACTGTCGGCGTCATCGTCGGCGTCGGCGTCCTCAACGCCGTGCGGGCCGCGGTCCGCGGCGCCCTCGTCGCCGCGGCCCACCACACGCGCGAGCCCGAAGTCGACCACCCGCACGCGGCCGTCGGGCGGGATCAGCACGTTTTCGGGCTTCAGGTCGGCGTGCGCGATCCCCGCGCCGTGCGCCACGTCGAGCGCGCGCGCGATGGC
>JAGQIK010000253.1 GCA_020431405.1 Myxococcales bacterium | reverse complement strand
GGCCGGCGCCGGCAGCGGCGGCCCGCGCTTTTTCGCGGCGGGTGCTGCGCGACTGATCGTCGTCGCCACGCCGGCGCAGCGCGCGCGCATCCGCTCGGTGCTCGACAAGGTGGACGTCGACGACGGCGGCGCCAAACCCAAGCTCTGGATCTACAAGCTGCGCCACGGCGACGCCGAAGCCATCGCCGGCGCGCTGATGCCGGTAGCCAAGGGCGGCGGCTCGAGCGGCGGCGGACGTGGGCGTGGGCGCGGGCGCGGACGCGGGCGTAGTCGCGCCAGCGCGAGCTCGGCCGGCGCGGCGTCGCTGTTCGAAGGCGACGTCGCGGTGAGCCCCGACAAGCTCAACAACTCGCTCGTCATCCGCGCCACCGCGCGCGACTACCTCGCGCTGCGCTCGGTGCTGCGCGAGATGGACCAGCCGCGGCCACAGGTCTTTGTTGAGGCCTACGTGCTCGAGCTCAAGCTCGACTCCGATCGCGACGTGGGTGTGGGCTACCACTTCGGCGGCGCGCCGGGCGAGTCGCTAGTGCTCGGCGGCGTGGCGCACAACGGCCTCAACTCGGCGTCGATCAACCCGCTGTCGTTGATGGGCCTCGCCGGCGGCCTGCTCGGCCCGCCCGTGGAGGGCTCGGGCAAGGCGCTCGGCTTGACCAACAACATCCCCGCCTTCGGCGTGATCTTTCGCGCCATGCAGACCACCGGCGATCTCAACGTGCTGTCGTCGCCGCAGCTGCTGACCAGCGACAACCAGGAAGCCGAGATCCTGATCGGCGAGAACATCCCGCTGCGCAGCGGCGCGCCGCCGATACCGCCCAGCGCCGCCAGCAGCGGCACCGACCAGTCGGGCCTCAACCTGCTCGCGCTGGTGCAGCCGGTGGTGCGCCAGGACGTGGGCCTCAAGCTCACCGTCACGCCGACCATCGGCGAAGGCGACAGCGTGCGTCTCAAGATCGCGCAGGAGGCCTCCGACATCGCCGCCGAAGACTTCGGCGGCCTCGGCGCGCGCACGCGCAAGCGCACCGTCAAGTCGACGGTGGTGGTCAAAGACCAGCACACCGTCGTCATCGGCGGCCTGATGCGCGAGCGCGAGTCGATCACCACCAGCAAGGTGCCGCTGCTCGGCGACATCCCGCTGCTCGGCATGCTCTTTCGCAGCCGCCGCACGATCCGCGAAAAGTCGAACCTGATGCTCGTCCTGACTCCCTACATCATCCGCAAGCCGAGCGACCTGCAGCGCATCCTGCGCCGCAAGATGAAGCAGCGGCGCGAGTTCGTGCGGCGCTACGCCACCAAGCACGGCCGCGACCGGCGGCTGCTCGGCATGGTCGACTTCACTGGGCGCCGCGGGCTGCTCGGCGAGATCGCGCGCGTCAGCCGCGAGGCCGAGCGCGCCGCGGCCGAACGCAAAGCCGGCGACGGCGTGGCCAAGGCCGCCGCGTCACGCTAAACACGGCCATGCTCTGCATGGCCAGACTCGCCCCGGCGTTCGCCGCCGTCTGCACGATCACCGCGCTCGCCGCCTGCGCACGCACGCTGCCGCCCGACGCCAGCTCGGCCAACCTCTATCGCGACCTGCGCCGCTTGGTCACCATCGCCGAGACCACCGGCTGGCGCGTGGACCGCGACGAGGTGCACAAGATCATGCCGCGCGCGATGATGTCGCTGTGCCGCGTCGCGCCGGCCGAGCGCGAGCGTCTCGGCCCGTGGCTCGAGCAGCGCATCTCGCAGCTCGGCGGCCCACCGGAGAAGGCCTGGCGCGCGCGCGGTAAGCGACTCGCCAAGATCTCGGACCTGCTCGTCGAGCACCGCATCCGCCTGGTCTACAAGCAAGCCCTGCTCGACGCCAAACAAGACTGCCCGTTCTACATCGAGCCGCAGCGACCGTACTTTCGCGGGCGGCAGATCGCCGACAACCGCTTCCTGTTTTCCTTCGGCGCCGGCGGCAAGGCGATCGGGATCAACCAGGCTGGCCGCAACGACATCAGCTTCGGCGGCGCGGCACGCGCGCTGTTCGGGCGCTCCTTCGGCACGCGGCTGACGCTGATGACGGGCTTCGAGTTCGGCGGCAGCGCCGCGTTCCCACGCAACCCCGACGGCGGACGCTCGTCGCTGATCATCGCCTTCGACTCGATGGTGCCGCTGGTGAGCCGAATCCGCCTCACCAACGCGTACGTCGAGCTCGAGGCAGGCTACCTGTTTCGCTTCACCGAAGACGACGGCACGCTGCAGCCGGGCATGCACGTGGGCCTCGCCTTCGGCGCGCGCGTGTCACGCCAGCCGTGGCTCTTTCCGGGCGGCTTCTTTCCAGGCGCTGTCTTCGGCGTGGCCTTCGAGCGCATCTTCATGCGCGACGGCGGCGACGCCCTCAACATGATCAAGATCGGCTTCCGCGCCGCCTTCGACATTCACTTCTAGCGGCGCAAGGCGACGCCCGGCGCGCGGCTACGCTCAGCTGCGCAGCGAGCGCACCACCGGTCGCGCCAGCGCGACGATGCCGAGCAGGCCGCCGATGGCGGCGGGGATCAGGGCGTAGCCCATGGTCCACATCACCGAGGTCAGAAAGTAGAGATTGGTCGCCGAGATCATCTGCACCGCCAGCACGGCGTTGATCACGCCGGCGGCGATGAGCAGCAGCATGCCGGCCGTGCGTTGGGCCAGCAGCAGCCCCACGCCGGTGGCCGTGACGAGCAGCGCCACGCCGGCCAAGACCGAGCGCGCGACACTGCCGCCGAGGCCCGTCATCACCGAGACGAGCATCGGCGTCGCCGAGAGCGCGAGGATCGGGACGAGGTTGAGCACCCGCGCCTGGCGCTCGCGACGCAGGCCCTGCCAGGCGCCGCGCGAGTTGGCGCGAAACTCGAACTGCTCGGCCATGGTGCGCCCGACGAGACACAGGCCGAGCAGCAGAAAGCCGCCGGCGGTGGCGAGCAGCCGCCAGTCGGTAAGGCCCTCGAGGCGGTGGCGCTGCACCAGAACGACGGCGCCGAGGATCGACAGGCCGGCGAACGACGTGCCGAGCCCAAACCAGCGCCCCCAGCTGGTGCGCCGCACGAGGCCGATGACGGCCAGCAGCGGCCCGGCCAGCAGCGTGCCGAGCACCACGTGGTCGATCGCCCGCGACGTCTTGCCAGCAAGCCAGGTGTAGCCGAGGAAGATCGAGATCGCGCTGACGATCAGCGCGGCCATCACGATGCGCGCGATGACGCTGATCGGGAGCTTGCCCGCGTCGGCGGCGGGAGCCGTTTCGCTCATGGGTACCTGCCAGGTTGGAGGGGTCGAGTCCTCAGCGTCTTACGGCGGCAGGTCGCTAGGTTCTCCCTAACGCAGGCGAGAGACGACGTTCTTCTTCCAGTACTCGGCGCTCTGGATGCGCGCGAAGTCGATGTTGTCGAGCGCCAGCCAGGCGCGCGAGCGCCGTACGGAGGCGGCGACGTTGAAGCCCTTGTAGCTGTCGCGCACGAAGAGCCACTTGTGGTGATAGATCTTGCCGGCGGCCGCCGTCTTCTTGACGCGCCCATCGACGTGCACCGTGTAGGCCGTGCCCACGCTGGGCTCCGCTGCCTTGTCCCAGTCCGGCGAGCTGATGAACGAGATGGTCTTGGTCTTGGCGTTGTACTTGACGATGGTGTAGCGGAAATCCGCCGGCAGCTGCGAGCGCGCGGCCGCCAGCAGCACCCCCGGCACGACCTGGCTGGCGTACTGGCGGTGCACGTAGAGATCCTGGCCCATGCGCTTGCCCACGCCGTTCTCGCGGTCGCGGTAGATGCGCGTGCCTTTGGTCGTGGTGACGACGATCTCCTCGGCGCCGCGGCGCGACGTGCGCTTGCTGGACGTGCGCTTGCTCGACGTGCGCTTGCTCGACGTGCGCTTGCCCGGCGTGCCCTCGCGCGAGGAGCGCGCCTTCGGCGTGGTCGCTTGCTGCTGCTGCTTCTGCTTCGGCTGTCGCGCCTCCCAGACGGGCGCGCCGGAGGTTCCGGCCACCCGGCGCACCTCGCCGAAGTGCTTGAGCAGCAGGCTCTTGACCTGCGACGGCTTGAGGCCCGACTTGCGCGGCGAGCCGGGGTAGTTGCCCACGAAGCGCCCACCCGGTTTCACCGTGCCCGCGATCTGCGCCAGGGTGCGGTCGAGCATGCCGCGCGACGACTGCACGTTGAGCACATTCGAGGCGTAGACGACGTCGTAGCGGCGCTCGAGCGCCTTGGGATCGTGCACACCGGGCACGGCGTTGTCGCCGAACTCGTGGGCGGTGACCTTGTAGCCGAGCGAGCGCAGCGTCTGCGCGTGCAGCGCGTCGCGGCCGGCGCCGAAGTCGAGCACCGTCTCTTGCTTGGCCAGCCCCTGCCGCACCACGCGCGGCGTGATCGCGTTCTTGCCGACCGCGCCGTGCGAGCGCGAGGTCAAATTGGCGATGCGCATCTCTTTGCTGCTGAAGCGGCGGCGGCCGCCCTTGTCGGCCCAGCTCGGTCGGGCAAGCCCCCCGAGCAGCAGCAGCGCCGCGACGAGCACGGCGGTCTTGGTGGCGATGCGGTGGCGCATGGTTCGACGGCTTGAAGAGCAAGGACCGCGCCGAACGAGCGCGCCGAAAAGTCCTCGGATTTCAAGCGGCCTAGCAGGTCACCGAGTGGCTAGTGCCGTTGGCCTTGCCGGCTAGCCACGCCGCGGCGTGGCGCCTGGGGGCCTCCCACCGCGATCGGTGACTCGCCTCACCGTGCGCGGGGGGCTCGATGGCCAAGTTCTCTCTATATACGCGGCGGTACGCATCCTGCACTCCCCGAGGCCGCTCACTGGCTCGAGATCTCACTGGGGAGTTGGATGACGAGCGCTTCCGGCCGGCCACCCACAACCGGCACACGTCACAACCCGCTTGCTGGCCTACCGGCCGCCCTCACCCGCTGCGAGCGAGCCGCGCGCGGCATCGATCTCGCCGCGCTGCAGCGCGCCGGGTTGAGCAGCGCCGCGCGGCCGGCGCCCCTTGGCGAGCTCTACCCGCCACGAGCGCTGATGCACGAGATGTCGCCCGACGAGCTCTACGCCGGCGCGACACCCGTGGTCGACCTGCAGCTCGAGATTCCCCTCGACGGCTCGCTGAGCCCGCGCGGTGACCGCATCGCGACATACCTGCAGATGCTCGCCCGCGAGATCGCCTTCGCCGCCGCGCGGCTGCCCCGCGGCATCGTCGTGCGCAGCCTGCGCGTCAGCGGCGGCTGCGCGTCGTACCTGAGGCCAAACCAGATCGAGCGCCTCTTCGCTCAGCTGCGCGCCTCGTTGCGCGTGGCGCCCGGCGCGCCGCTGAGCTACGAGCTGCGTCCAAGCTTCGCGCGCGAGGCCGGGGCGCACGCGCGGCTCGACGCGCTTCACGCCTGCGGCGTCGATCGGCTGGAGCTTTCGCTGTGCTCTCTCGACGAGCGCGTGCTGCGCCAGCTTCGGCGCGGCTACACGCCGCGCGAGGTGCACCAGCTGCTCGCGCTGCTGTCCGCGCGCGGCGACGCGTTCCGTTTCGGCGTCGCCGTGACCTACGGCCTGCCCTACCAGACGCTCGCCAGCTGGTACTCGACGCTGGCGCAGCTCACCGCCGCCGGCGTCGACGAGATCACGCCCCGGGTGCTGATTTCCAGCGCCGAGCTGGGCAGCAGCCGGCAGGCGTTGCCCGACGAGCACGCGCGTCTGCTGATGCACCTGATGGCGCGCGCGGCGCTCGACGAACCCGGCTACCGAGAGACCGCGTGCGGCCGCTGGCAGCGCCGCGACCTCGCGCCGACCGCGGACGAGACGCTGTCGCACGAGCAGCACAACGTGCTCGGGCTGGGGCTTGGCGCCGTCGGATACATCGGCGACACGCAGTATCGCAACGTCGACGACCTCGCGCCCTACGCGCGTCGCCTCGAGCGCAACGTCTCGCCGCTGGCGGCCGGCGTCTCGCTCGACTTCGACGAGCGCGTCCGGCGCAGCGCCATCGTGTCGCTGCGCGGCGCTGGCATCTGCCGCGACGAGATGCTCGAGCGCTATGGCTTCGACGCGCCGGTGCAGCTCGCCGACGAGGTCGAGCCGCTGGCCATGCTCGGCCTGATCGACGTCGAGCGTGACCACCTGAGCTTGACGTCGCTCGGCCGGCTCTACGTCGAGGACGTCGCCGCGCGCTTGGCCAGCCCCGGCGCACGCGAGGCGCTGCAGCGCGTGCTGCCGTTCGCCGCGCGGCGTCGACATCGCGCGCCGCGCACCGATGCTTCGCTGCGCGCGCGCATCACGGCGACAGCATGAGCGCGATCTCCACCATCCGGCTGCTCAGCCCCGACGAGTCACCGTGGCGCGGCGACTTCCCGTTCCTCGTGCGGCGCGACGGCGCCCCGTGCTATCTCGACAGCGCCGCCATGACGCTCAAGCCCGCCTGCGTGGTCGACGCGGTGTGCAGCTTCTATCGCGACTACGGCACCCACATCTACGGGGGACACCGCGCCATCGGCCAGCGCGCCGCCGCGGCCTTCGACGCCGCGCGGGCGAAGGTGGCGCGTCTGCTCGGCGCGCGCCCGAGCGAGATCGTCTTCACGCACAACTGCAGCGCCGCCCTCAACCTCGTCGCGGTGGGGCTGGGCCTCTCCTACGGCGACGAGATCATCGTCTCGCGCCTCGAGCACGAAGCCAACGTGCTGCCCTGGCATCGCGGGCAGGTGCGCGTGTGCGAGGTCACGCCCGACGGCCGCATCGACCTCGACCACCTCGCGTCGCTGCTCGGCCCGCGCACGCGCGTCATCGCGGTCACCATGGCGTCCAACGTCAGCGGCGTCGTGCAGCCTATCGCCGACATCACGGCGCTGGCGCGCGAGCGGCGCGTGTTGACCGTCGTCGACGCGGCGCAGTGCATCGTGCATCAGGCCATCGATGTCGATGCCCTCGGCTGCGACTTCCTCGCCTTCAGCGGCGCGAAGGCCTTTGGTCCGAGCGGCGTGGGCGTGCTCTACGGGCGCGAGCAAGCGCTGGCGCAGCTCGATCCGCTCGCCGCCTGCGGCAGCAGCCCCGACGCGGCGCAGGCCGGGACATGCGAGCTCGAAGCGGGCACACCCAACCTCGAGGGCGTGATCGGCCTCGGCGCAGCGATCGACTACCTGCAGGCCGGCGGCGAGGCGATGCGCGACCACACGGCGGCGCTCGGAGAGTATCTGCGCCATCGGCTCTCCGAGCAGGGCCTCGTGCAGCAGCCCTTCGCCAGCGATGCCCGCGCGCTGCCCATGACGTCCGTGCTGCCGCGCGGCGGCATCGGCACGAGCCGCCTGACGGCGCTGCTCTACGAGAGCTTCGACATCATCGTACGCGACGGGACGCACGGCTGTGCGCCGCTCTTCGAGCGCGTCGCGCTCGACTCGGCGCTGCGCATCTCGTTGGCGCCCTACAATCAACGCTCCGACGTCGACACCCTCGTCGACGCCCTCGCCGAGCTCTGCCCCGAGGACGCATCGTGAACAGCCGATTGCGTGTCTGCCTAGTCGAGCTCGACGGCCGACCGAGTCGTCGTCTCGTCGCCGCGCGCCGCACCTTGGCGCGCTTTGTCACCGACGTGCGCGCTGCCAACCCGCGCGCCGCAGTCGATCTCGTCATCACGTCGCCACGCGTGGGCGATGCGCTGCCGCGCGACTGCGCGATGTACATCGTCACCGGCGGCCGCGTACCGCTCGAGGACTCGGGCAGAGCGGCCCCGCAGCTCGATCAACCGTGGACCGACGGCCTGCGAGCGCTGCTCGACGACATCGCCTGCGCCACACGCGCCGAGCGACCGCAGCTGCTGGCGCTCGGTCTGGGGCACGCGCTGCTCGCGAGCCACTTCGAGCTCGGACACCTCGTGGAGTGGGACGGCGAGCGCGCCGGCGTAACGCGCTTCGCCCTCACGCCCGCCGGACGTCACGCTTTCTGCCTGCCCCGCACCGCGCGCGCGCTGTGGGCTTTCGAGTCGCGACGTGTTGGCGTGGCAGACCTCGACAACCGGCGGCTGGCGCAGCTCGGCGGCGCGCGCCTGCTCGCGGATCCAACAGTGCACGACAGTTTCGGTGTGCGCCTCTTCGACGCCGTCACGTCTCTGCCGTTTCTACCCGAAGCAGACCCCGCCACCGTTGCCGCGTGGGCCAAGACGCGCAGCGAAGACGCGAGCGCGCTCGATCGGCGCCACTACCAGCGCACGCTCAAGCTCGCACGCGATCCACTCGCGCTAGGCCGTACCTGCTCGCTGGTCCTGCCTGGCTGGCTGCGCGACAGCTATAACGCGATAGCGCGCCACTATCTGCTTAGGCGTCTGCCGCTATTGTGTGATCGCGCTGCGATCGGAACGACGCCGTCATACCACGATATGCAGATGCTATCCGGCTCGTACTATTGAGCCTTCACGCTATCGCCTCTTCTCGGGGAGGGACTCCTCACTCGGTGACCTCAGCCCCGTACATCCAGTCCCACCGCATATGACATTTCGCAGGTCTGGCTCCGGATCCTGACGGCACATTAGCTGCACAACGCCTCCACGCGTCGGAACAACTCGCATGGAGGAAGCAAATATGTCCCGTAAGAACCGTTCGGCGCGCGAGATCGATCGCGACGCCCTCGCGCAGGTCAACGGCGGCTGTGGCGGCTGTGGCGGCGGTGGCGGCGGCACGGTTGGCTACTACCAGCCCAGCTACAACATGTATGGCGGCGGCTACGGCTCCTATGGCGGCTACGGTGGTATGTACGGCGGCGGCGGCTACGGCTCCTATGGCGGCTACGGCAGTATGTACGGTGGCGGCGGGTGCGTGTCGGGCGGCAGCGTCAACATGTTTGGCGGCTACGGCGGCGGCGGCGGCTACGGCGGCGGCTACGGCTACGGTGGCGGCGGCTACGGCTACGGCGGTGGCGGTGGCGGCTGCGGCTGCTGGTAGCGCAAGTGCTCCACACCGCCGCGGACGCGAGCGCTCGCAGCGCCCTCGAGCGCCGTAAGAGAGGCCATGTCTAGCCGAACGCGCCGAGTAGCGCGCGATCTGCCTGCGCCTCCTCGCTCGCGATCCGCGGCGGCGTCCCCACGTGTCGCCCATGGCGGCCGCTCGCGTGTCGGGCCCCCTCCGGTACCGCCGCCACTGCCCGCGCCGATTCCCCGGCGCATGGGCGCACCCGGCGTGGAGCTCGCGCCGCGGCGTCCGTCTCGACGCCCGCCCGCGATGGTCGCCCCGACGCGCTTGCCGATGCCCGCGGGCGCGATCCCGATGCAGGCCGCCACGCCGTTTTTCGACTGCGTACGCCGCATCACGATGCAGAGGGATTTGGTCAGCGCCGAGCACCTGATGCGTCGCGAGATCGCGATGATGTCGAGCGCGGACCGCGTCTACTGCCTCTACCACCAGCCGCACAGCGCGTCGCTTTGGGCCCTCGGCGACGACGACAAGATGCGCCAGATGCCGGCCAAAGGCCTCGCCGTCTTCGCGGCGCGCAGCGGCTCGGCGCTCTGCGCGGAGCGCGCCTACGAGTACCCCGAATACAACGGCGCCACCGACGATCCCGAAGGCGACGGCCGAGAGCGCATGATCGTGCAGCCCGTCGCCGTCTTCGGCGAAGTGCTCGCCGTGGTGGTCGCCGTGCGCCGCGGTCAGGCGCCCTCGTTCAACGCGCACGAGCGCGGCATGATCGCCGCTTTTGTCGAGCTGTGCGCCCCGGCGATCAAGCACCTGCTGCTCGCCAAGCAAGCCAAGGGCGTCGAGCGGCAGCAGAGCGGCGGCGGCGTCTTTCGCACCGCCGCCCTCGACGCACATTCGCGCGGCAAACAAGGCGGTCGCGCGCTGCGCCTCACGCCACGCTGGGTGCGCTACGCGTATATCAGCGTGCTGCTGTTGGTCGCGCTCGGCGTCACGTTCTCCGCGCTGGCCAAGGTGCGCCGCTACAGCGGCGGACCGGCGATCGTCTGGATCGAAGGAGACGAGGTCAACGCGCGCCAGCCCGGCAGCGTCGCGCGTGTCCTGGTGGCCCCGGGCGACGCCGTTCGTGCAGGGCAGCCGCTGGTGCGTTTTCACGCTGGCGACGAGGAGGCAGAGCTGCGCAAGCTCGACACCGAGTACGAGCGGCAGCTGGCGGCGTTTCTGCTCGACACCGGCAGCAAGGCTGCGCGCAGCGCGCTCTCGGCGACCACGACGCGGCGCGAGCGGGCGCGCGCCAAGCTGCAGAGCTTGACGATCACCTCGCCGAGCGCGGGGCTCGTCAACGACGTACGGGTTCGCATCGGCATGGCCGTCAAGCCGGGCGAGCGCCTGCTGACCGTGGTGCAGAAGGGCAACCCGCCCACCGTGGTGGCCTTCTTGCCCGGCCGCGACCGGCCGCAGCTCGAGGTCGGCCAGAAGCTCTCGCTCGAGCTCGACGGCTTTCGGCGCCAGCGCCACGAGGCGGTGGTCAAGGAGGTCGGGCGCGAGGTGCTCGGCCCGAGCGAGGCCAAGCGTTACATCGGCGGTCGCGCCGCGGACACGTTGAACCTCAGCGGCCCGGTGGTGCTGGTCAAGGCGCAGCTGAGCAAGCGCACGTTCGAGTCCGATGGCGTGACCTACAAGATGCACGACGGCATGCGCGGTCTGGCCGAGATCGCGCTCGAGTCGAAGTCGCTGCTGCAGACGCTGCTTCTCGACGTCACCAAAAAGTAAGGGCGAAGAAGCAATAGGGAGCCACAGTGACCCGCGCCAGAACCAAAGCCAGCGACCAGCGAGATATCTCCGAGCGCTTCCCCGCCGTCGAACGGGTTGGCCACCAGGGCAACAAGCGTCGCGTACCGCACGTCCAGCAGATGGAGTGGACCGACTGCGGTGCCGCCTGCCTGGCGATGGTGCTCGGCTACTACGGCAAGGAGGTCAAGCTCGCCGACGTTCGCGCCGTGATGGGTGTCGGCCGCGATGGCGTCTCGGCGCGCACGATCCTCGACGCCGCAGAGCGCTTCGGGCTCAACGGGCGCGGGCTCAAAGTCGAGCTCGACGAGCTGGCGCTGCTCAAGCGCGGCACGATCCTGCACTGGGAGTTCAACCACTTCGTCGTCTTCGACCAGCTCGTCAAGAACGGCGTGCGCATCATCGACCCGGCGCATGGCGCGCGCGTGGTCTCGCTCGAGAAGCTCGACACGGCCTTCACCGGCATCGCGGTCGAGCTCGAGCCGCTACCCAAGTTCGAGACGGGAAAGCTCGGCCGCAAGCAACGGGTGCGCCGCATGCTGCGCGAGGTCATCAGCGTGCGCAAGATCATCGCGCCGGTGCTGCTGACGTCGCTGCTGCTGCGACTGTTCGCGCTGGCGACACCGGTGCTGACGGGCATCGTCGTCGACAAGGTCGTCCCACGGCAGGCGCACAGCCTGCTGCTGCTCGCCGCCGCGGGCCTGACCTTCCTGGTCTTGTTCGACGCCATCTCGCGCATGATCCGCGCGCACCTGCTGCTGCACCTGCGCACCAAGCTCGACATGCGCATGACGCTGTCGTTTCTCGATCACATGGTGAGCCTGCCGTTTTCGTTCTTTCAGCGCCGCTCCACGGGCGACCTGATGATGCGCGTCGGCAGCAACGCCACGGTGCGCGAGATCCTCACCTCGAACACGCTCTCGGCGGTGCTCGACGGGCTCTTCGTCACGCTCTACATCGTGCTGATCGTGTGGATCAGCCCGGCGCTGGCCGCCCTGGTGCTCGGCTTCGCCGTGCTGCACGTGATCCTGTTTCTCGCCTCGCGCGGCAAGACGCACCAGCTGCTCGTCGAGGACCTCGAGGTGCAGGCCAAGTCCCAGGGCGAGATGGTGCAGATGCTGAGCGGCATCGAGACGCTCAAGTGTGCCGGCGCCGAGCAGCGCGCGGTGGAGCGTTGGTCGCAGCTATACGTCGACCAGCTCAACCTCGCCCTCAAGCGCGGCGGGCTGAGCGCGCTGGTGGACGCGCTGCGCGGCGGCGTCGAGTCGCTGGCGCCGATCGCGATCCTGACCTTCGGAGCGATGCTGGTGATGAGCGGCAAGTTCAGCCTCGGCACCATGCTCGCCGTCAACGCGCTGGCGGCGGGTGTCTTCGGACCGATCTCGTCGCTGGTTTCGAGCGCGCTGCAGTTCCAGCTGCTCGGCGGCTATCTCGACCGCATCGACGACGTGCTCGAGACGCCGGCCGAGCAGGCCGACCGGATCACCACGCCGGCCGAGCCACTGGAGGGCTTCGTGCGCGTCGAGAACCTGAGCTACCGCTACGAAAAGGACGGCGCGCCGGCGGTGGACGACGTCTCGCTGAGCATCCCGCAGGGCGCCACGGTGGCGATCGTGGGTCGCTCGGGCTCGGGCAAGTCGACGCTGGGCAAGGTGCTGGCGGGGCTCTACCCGCCGACGCAAGGCACCGTCTACTACGACGGCCACGACCTCAGCGCGCTCGACGCGCGCAGCGTTCGGCGTCAGATCGGCATCGTGCCGCAGCACCCGTTCGTCTTTTCGGGATCGATCCGCGACAACGTCGCGCTCACGGAGCCCGAGGCGGATCTGGAGCGCATCGTCGGCGCCGCGCAGGTGGCGTGCATTCACGACGACATCAGCGAGATGCCGATGGGCTACGAGACGGTGGTCGCCGACGCGGGACAGTCGCTGTCGGGTGGGCAGCGCCAGCGCATCGCCATCGCGCGCGCGGTGCTGCGCTCGCCGGCGCTGATGCTCCTCGACGAGGCCACCTCGGCGCTCGACTCGGCGACCGAAGCCGAGGTCATGCGGCGGCTGCGCTGCATGCGCTGCACGCGCGTGATCATCGCCCATCGCATGTCGACCATCGCGCACGCTGACCAGATCATCGTCATGGAGCGCGGGCGAGTGGTCGAGCGTGGGACGCACTACGAGCTGATGATGCGCGGCGGGCTGTATTGCGAGCTGGTCGCCGGGCAGCAGCAGCAGCAGCAGCGGCAGCAGCAGCAGCAGCGTGGCGGGCCGGCGATGATGGGGCCGCGCGGGCCGATGATGGGTGGTGGGCAGCGGCGTGGGCCGCGGCGGATGATCGAGGGGGTGGCGCGATGAGGCGGGCGGGCGTGGTGGTGGTTGGTTTGGTTGCGGTGGTGGGGGTGTTGGGGTGCTCGGGGGGTGGGTCTAAGTCCAAGTCTAAGTCTAAGTCTGAGTCTGAGTCTGAGATTAAGGCCAAGGCCAAGGCGAAGGTGGAGACCAAGACCAAGACCAGGATTGAGGCCGGGGGTCTGGGCGAAGGTGGGGGGCAAGGATATGTGGGCGTTGTTGCTGCGCGGGATTCGGCGGTGGTGGCGGCGGAGATCGGGGGGAGGTTGGTGCGGTTGGAGGTGAGGATGGGGGAGCGCGTGCAGAAGGGGCAGGTCATCGCGGTGATCGATGACAGCCAGCTGCGCAAGGAGCTGGCGGCCGCCAAGGCCGCGTTGACGGGTGCCTACCTCGACGTGGGGCAAGCCCGACATCGGCACCGCGTGGCGCGCAATCTCTATCGCAGCGGCGTGGGGCCGGCCGAGGATATGCGCTCGGCGCGCGTGACCATCGGCAAAGCGGCGGCCACGGCGGCGCAGAAGGCGCAGCAGGTGCGGCAGCTGCAACAGAAGCTGGCCAAGGCGACCGTGCGCGCGCCGATCTCCGGCCGTGTCTCGCTGTTCGACGGTGTGCAGCAGGGTCAGGTGCTCGACACGGGCGCCGCCATCGCGCGCATCGTCGATCCCGACAAGCTCTGGATCCGCTTCGCGGTGCCATACGGGCGTCGCGCCGACGCGCGGCGCGGCAAGCGCGTGCGCATGAAGCTGGCGGAGCGGTCGGGCGCGCTGCGCGCCACCATCCGTCAGGTCGCCGCCGAGCTCAAACCGCCGCTGCAGCTGCTCATCGCCGAGGCCGAGATCGATCGCGGCGGCGACGCGCAGGCGCTCGCCGATCTCCAGGTTGGCCTCGTCGGCCGCGTCACGCTGCTGGGCAGCACGGCGGCCGCAGACGGCGCGGGAGGACGGCTCGGCGCGCAGCAAAGAGGACGCGGGTATTGAGCGAGTGATGTCCGTCGGCCTTCGCAACGTCGCCCTGCCCGTCGCGCTCGTCGCGGGGGCGAGCCTCGCGCTCTTCGCGACCAGAGCCGACGCCGAACCGCTGCAGCTGACGCTGCTCGATGCCGCGCAACGGGCGCTGACCGCCAGCACCGACATTCGCGTGGCGCGCATCGAGGTCAAAGACGCCACGCTGACCACCAGCGCCGAGCTCGCCGCCTTCTACCCGACGCTCGGCGCGTCGGGCGGCGTTCGCACCGAGAAGATCGCCACGCCGCTGCCCTACGTCGACCCGCGCGGCGTCTACAGCATGACCACGGCGCGCTACGCGGCGGGGCTGAGCGGGCTTCTGCCGATCGGCCTGCGCTACGAGCTCGGCCTCGACTCTCAGATCGTGTGGACCGGCCAGAACGCGACGTCGCTCTCGCCGCAGCACATCAACTCGCTGTCGCTGACGCTGACGCAGCCGCTGCTGCGCGACAACTGGAGCAACTCGCAGAGCAAGCTCGTGGCGGCGCGCGTGGACAGCAAACAAAGCCTCGCCCGCGCTCGAGCCAAGGTCTCCGACGTGCTGCTCGAGGTGGCGCGCGCCTACTGGTCGCTGGCCGCCGCGCAGCAGCACCGCGAAATCGCCGTGCGCTCGGTGTCGCTGGCGCGCTCGCAGTATCGTGCGACGAGCATCAAGGTGCGCCTGGGCAAGATCGGGCGCTCGGAGCTGATCGAGGCGCAGGCGGCCATCGCCGCCCGCATCAAGGAGCGCGTCAAGTCCGAGCAGGCGCTGGTCGACGCCGAGCGCAAGCTGCTGACGCTGATCTACTGTCAGCGCGGGCAGCGTGGCTCGCTCGATCTCACGCGGCGTCTGCTCGCCAGCGAGCGACCGAAGACGCGCAGCGAGTCGCGCTCGTTGAGCGAGCTGATCTCGCTCGCCCTGCGCGATCACGCCGAGCTGCGCGCGGCGCGCCTGGCGGTGCGCTCGCAGCGCGTGCGTGCAGACGCCGCGTCGGTCGCTTCGCGGCCGAAGATCGATCTCGTGCTCAAGGGCGGCGCCACGTCGCTCGCCGGCATCGACACGCTCGGTCAGCCGGGCCACGACCGCGTTCAGACGCCCGCCAACCCGCAGGTCATCGGCGGCCACGGCGCCGCCTGGGGACAGGTCTTCAGCTTCAAGCAACCCTTCGTCGAGCTGGCGCTGCGTGTCGAGCTGCCGCTGAGCAGCGCCGCGCGAGAGAGCGAGGCTCGACGCGCCGCCCTGCGCCTGCGTCGCACGCTGTTCGAGCGCGACGGCGTGGCCGCGCGCGTCGCCATCGGCGTGCGCAGCGCCTTCCTCAAGCTCTACAAGGCACAGCTCGCGGGGCAGGCGGCGCAGAGCGGGATGGAGCTGGCGCGCCAGAACCTCGGCGCGGCGCGCAAGAAGTTCCGCGTCGGGGTCTCTACGGCGTACGACGTGCTGCGCGTGCAGATGCAGCTCGCCGAGGCCGAGCGCGACCTGGTCAACGCGCACCGCGACGCGGCCATCGCACGCGCCGAGCTCGAACGATCCATCGGCGCGCTACCGTCGTTTCTCGGCGTGCAGGTGCGCTAGCAGCCCCCAAAAAAAACGCGCCGGCCACGAAGGGCCGGCGCGTCGTCAATTTTCATTTCCTCTCAGCGGGAGCTACCGCCAGTCGCCGCCTCCACCTCCACGGCCACGGCCGCCACCTCCTCCGCCACCGCCACCGCGGCTTCGCTCGGTCGCGAAGTCGACGCGAAGTGAACGACCATCGAGCTCACTGCCGTTCATCTCGTCGAGCGCACGCTGAGCCTGCTCCGCATTCGCGAACGTGACAAAGCCGAAACCGCGGCTGCGGCCGGTGTCGCGATCGGTGATCACGGCGGCATCAGTAACCTCGCCATAGGCGCTGAAGGCACTGCGAAGGCCTTCGCTATCCGTGGCCCAGGCGAGGCCACCCACGAACAGTTTCTTACCCATCTCTTCTCTTCCTGGCAAAACACAATGCGGACGCAACTCTGCGACCGCGCTACTAGTTTCCGCGCACTGTTGCGCGATGAGTCATCGTGCCATGAAATGCACGGAGCGCCACGCAAATTCCGCGAACTGAGATCCGTGTACTTTCACTGTGATAGCAGTTCGTTGCGTGCCAGACGCAACCTAGCTCACGCTCGATGCCTGACGAGTGCAGAAGGGAGGTAACTGGCTCGTGCCCGAGCTTCGCGTCATCGACGGCGACAAACAGTCCGCCAAAAAGCCCGAGGAGCTCAGCGACGACGAGCTGATGCTGCTCGTCAAGGCGGATCACCGTCTGGCTTTCTCGACGCTGGTTCGGCGCCACCAGTCGCTGATCCTGACCTACGCCGACCGCTACGTCGGCTCTCGCGACCTGGCGCGTGACATCGCCCAGGAGACCTTCGTCACGCTCTGGCAGTCGCGCAAGCGCTACGAGCCGCAGGGGCGCTTCAAGAGCTACCTGCTGGCCATCACGCACAACCGCTGCCGCGAACGCGCTCGCCGCGAGCGTGGCCAGCGCGACCGCGCCGAGGCGGTGGCTCGCGAAGAGCAACCCAGCGCCTCCGCCTCGGGCGACGCGTCAGCGCAGCCGCCGCTCGAGCAGCTGCTCGAACGCGAACGTGCGCTGCAGGTGCGCGCGCAGCTGTCGCAGCTCGACAGCAAGATGCGCGACGCGCTGCTGATGCGATTCGCCGCCGAGCTGAGCTACGAAGAGATCGCCGAGATGACGGGCCGCCGCGTAGGCACATTGAAGTCTCACGTCTGTCGCGCCCTCCAGCGGCTGCGCGCACAGCTGGCAGAGGAGTATCGAGCATGAGTTGTCCGCCCAGCGACGACCTCGTCAGCTACATCGAGGGCGAGCTTCCGCTCAACCAGCACCGCGAGCTCGAGCAACACGCCACCGGTTGCGCGCGCTGCCGCGGCGAGATCGACGAGCTGCGCCGCATCATCTCGCGCATCGGCGCCGAAGAAGGCGAGTGGGATGGTGTCGATCTGCTCGCCGGCGTCGAACGCGCCATCGACGACGGAGACGAGCTCACGGCGCGCCGTGCTCGACGCCGGCGCTGGCTGCTGATCGCCGCGCCAGCGCTCGCCGCGGCGGCGCTGCTGCTGCTCGTGGCGCTGCCGGTGCTGCGCACGGGCTCTGGCGGCGGCGGTGGCGGCGTCGGCGGTGTCGGCGGCATCGGCGGCAGCGGCCACAGCGGGTTTCAGGCCCGCGGCGGATCCGACGCGAGCCTGGCGCGCTGGGTGCGCCTGTGGATCTACCGTCGCACCAAGGCCGGCTACGAGAAGATCGACACGCAGGTGCGTGCCGACGCGCGGCTCGTCTTCGGCTACCGCAACGCCTCGCCCAAGCTGCGCTACGTAATGATCGTCGCCGTAGGCGCCGGCACACGCCTTCATTGGTACTATCCGGCCGATGCCGACAAATCGCCGGCCAAGACCAGCGTCGCGATCAAGCAGGGCAAGCACGAGCTCCCCGACGAGATCGTGCACCCGCTGGGCGAGGGTGCGTTGACGATCTACGCGCTCTTTTCGGCCGAGCCGCTCGAGGCGGCCAAGGTCGCGCGGGCGCTGTCGCGAGCGCGCGGCGCCGAGCTGCAGCTCGACGGCGTGGCCCAGGTGGTGCGGCGGCTGCGGGTCTCGAAGTCGCCGTGACGGCCATTCGATCCAAAGCTGCGCGCGTGCGGCTGCTGCTCTGCGCGAGCGTCGTCGCCATCATCGCCGGCGCCGCCTCGCCAGCGCGCGCCCGCGCGGCCCCGCCGCAGCGCAAGACCAGCACCCTCTTCGCGCTCGTCATCGGCTACAACCTCAGCGACCGCAAAGATCAGCAGCCGCTGCGCTACGCCGACGACGACGCCGCGCTCAACGCCCAGCTGATGCGCCAGCTCGGCGCGCGCGTCGCGCTGCTCACCGAGCTCGACGCGCAGACGCGCAAGCTGCATCCAGCCCTCGCCACGGCGCCGCCCACCAACGCGGCGCTCACCTCCGCGCTGGCGCAGCTCGACGACCAGATCCGCGCCGCCAACGCGCGCGGCGAGCACACCGAGCTCTACATCTTCTACACCGGCCACGGCGACGTCGAACGCGGCGAAGGCTACGTTCAGCTGCGCTCGGGGCGGCTCTACCGCAGCAAGCTGCTGGCGCACCTGGCGCGCGTCTCGGCCAAGCGCACGCACGTGATCATCGACGCCTGCAAGTCGTACTTCCTCGTCTTCGATCGCGGCGGCTCGCGCCGGCGCCGCACGTTGGGCGGCTTCTTGCCGGCCGACACGCCGCTGCCCGCCTCCACGGGGCTGATCCTCTCGACATCGTCGGCGCAGAGCAGCCACGAGTGGGAGGCCTACCAGGCCGGCGTCTTCAGCCACGAGGTGCGCTCGGCGCTGCGCGGCGCCGCAGACCAGAACAGCGACGGCGTGGTGACCTACGAGGAGCTGGCCGCCTTCGTCTACACCGCCAACAGCGCTGTGCCCAACCGCCGCTATCGGCCTTCGTTCTTCGTGCGCAGGCCGCGCGACGCCAAGACCCGCGCCTCGCTGCTCGACCTGCGCAGCGCCAGCGGACGGCGTGTCGTCTTCGGTCCGCGCATGGCGCGCCACTTCTTCGTCGAGACACGCCTCGGCGTGCGCCTCGCCGACCTGCATCCCGGCCGCGGCCGCGTGACGCTGCTTGTGCCCGCCGCGGGCCGCCTCTACGTGCGCGAGCCCAAGGCGCGCCGCGAGTACATCGTCAGCGGCGCGCATCGGCGCGTGGTGCTGGCCAACCTGCAGCCGCGCACGTCGACCAGCCGCGCGCGCGGCGCCGAGCACGAAGCCTTCACGCACCTGTTCGCCAGCGCCTTCGATCGCGGCGCCTTCGACGCCTTCCGCACCCATGACCAGATCATCGAGGTGCCGCTCGCGCCGAGCACGCCGTTGCCGCGCTGGCTGCGGCCCGCGCTCGGCGTGTTCGCCGCCGCCTCGCTGGTCGCCGGCCTGACGTTTTCGATCCTCGCCGTCCAGGAGCGCGGCGACGTCAACGACGACACCTCGCACCTCGATCGCACCGCGATCAACCAGCGCATCCGGCGCAACAACGCGCTGGCGATCACCGGCTACGCGCTCGGCACCGCCGCCGCGGCAGGCTACCTGCTGTGGACCTTCTGGCCCGAGCGGCGCGTGCCGGTGCGGCTGCTGGCCAGCATCGGTCCGGCGCAGGGCGCGCTGACGGTGACGTGGTGACGGCGCCCGCAGCACCCGCCCCAACGGCGACGGGGACGCGGCGCGCGCTCGCCGTGCTCGTCACCATCGGCGTGGTCGCCGCCGCCATGTCGCGCTGCGTCTCGACGGTCGAGACCGAGCGCACGCCCTGCCCCTGCGCTTCGGGCGCCACCTGCTGCGGCTCGCTGGGCGTGTGCCTGCCGCCAGGCGAGAGCTGTCCGGCGCGCTATCCGAGCTCTTCGAAGCGCGCCTGCGCGCGCAACGCCGACTGCCCGCGCGGCGAGGCCTGCAACGCCTGGCGCCTGCCAGCCGGCAGCGACAGCGGCGTCGACGCCACGCCCGGCGACGGCGGCGACCTGCTGGTCGGACCGCGCACCTGTCATCGCGTCTGCACGCCGGCGTTCAGCTGCGCCGCCGGCGAGCTGTGCCAGCTGGCGCTGCAGGATGGACGCCCCCTCGCCGAGGCCTACACGGCGTCGCTCTGCCTCGACGACGTCGTCAGCGACGCACGACCCGACGCGCGCGATGCGGGCAGCGACGGCGACAGCAGCAGCGACGCCGACGCCACCGTCGACGTGCGTGACGACATCCCTGGCCGCGACGTCACCGTCGACACGCTGGCCGAGTGCTCGGTGATCGGCTGCGCCAAGTGCCCGCCGAGCAAGATCGGACGCACCTACTGCGACGGGCGCGCGGTCAAGGTCTGCTACAGCGCATTGCACGCGCGCTGCGGGCTCGTCTGCGAGCAGCTGACCTGGCAATGCGACCAATGCAACGAGCTCAACGGCATCGTCAGCTGCATCCGCGGCAGCTCGACGACCCCGCCCGGCGTCTGCGCCGCGTCGATGGACTGCAGCAACTGCCCGCGCGGCGGCATCGCCGCCTACTGCGAGCGCAACACGCTGCGCGGCTGCGTGCGCGGCTCGGTGAGCATCCCCGACGAGCCCTGCAGCGGCGAGGTCTGCATCGACAAGGTGCTCGAGGTCTGCACCCAGGGCTGCGATCCCGTCAACGCCGTCTGTCGCTAACGCCAAGCTACCTTGGCGTGGCGCACCGGCGTAGCGCGCCGACGGTGTGCGCTGCCCCAGCAAAATCCAACAGATGCAAGGCGCTCCGCGAACGGCATGGCGGCTGCACCTCTAGAGGGCACACTCTTCGTGGGAGCTTTCTATGCACGCAATCGCACAGCTTCTGATGGGCCTTGGAATGTTGGTGGTCGCTATCGCCTCGCTGTGGCTGATCGTCACGGCCTTCTCCGAGGGCATCATCTGGGGCCTGCTGACGCTCTTCACCGGCGTCGGCGCCATCGCCTTCATCATCCTTCATTGGGATCGCGCCAAGCGCCCCTTCGGTTGGGCGCTCCTCGGCGGCCTGCTCAGCGTCGTCGCGGCGGTGCTGCTCGGAGGTCGGGCGGCGCTCTGGTTCTAGCCGCCCTGTGGTTCTAGCTCAGCGAACCAACCCGTCGCGCAGCAGGTTGCCGCGCCCGGTGGGCCACGAGAGGCAGTTGTCCTTGGCTGACGCCACGCTGTAGACCAACACCTGCCGCACCTTGTCCTCGCCGTCCTTGAGGTCGATCACGATCTCGGGCTTCTTGTCACCGTCCGTGTCGGCGATGGTCGGCACCGCCATCGACCCGCGCGCCGGCAGCGCGATCTTGTGCAGCTGCTTGCCGCTGGCGTCGAGCACGAAGAGGTGGCTCTTGCCGCTGTCGGGCGAGTAGCTGGCGAACACGATCTCCGGCACGCCGTCCGCCGAGAGATCCGCGATCGCCACGCCAGCGCTGAGCACGCGCGCGTCGCTGGTGTAGCGGTAGGTCCAGAGCTCTTTCTTCTGCGCGCTGAGCGCGTGGATCTGGCCGTCGAAGCCGACGAAGACCATCTCGAGCCCGGCCGAGGCGGCATCGATGTTGGCCACCGAGACCTGGTTGGTGGCCGCGACGACGTTGGTGCCCTGGAAGTCCCACAGCCCCGCCAGGTAAGTCGACGCGTGAAACGGCGTCGTCCAGCCGGCGGGCCGCGTGCCGTCGGGCCGCACGACCCACAGCGCCACGCCGCGCAGCCGATCGCTCTGCGCCGCGTTCTGCACCGAGCCGAGCATCAGCAGCTCGCGCTTGCCGTCGCCGTCGATGTCGGCGATGGCCGGCGCCGTGTTGGTGAAGTGCGCCTGGTTGGCGGTCTGCTCGTTGGGCGCCCAGCCCTGCTGCGCCTCGCTGTAGTCGTGCAGGAAGCGAATGCCCGGCCACTTGGGCGCGCTGAAGATCGACGCCGCGTCGACGGCGCGCCCGTCACCGTGATGGAAGCTGACGTAGGCGTTGTCCTGCGGCGCGAGGATGTCGGCCTTGCCGTCGCCGTTGACGTCGCCGAGGGCGAGGTTCTGGTCGTAGCCGCCGGTGACGTAGCACTGGCTGCCGCAGCCGGACGTGCCGTTGGTGTTGGGCGGAAAACCCGCCACGCGCTGCCCCGACATCTTGAAGGCGTAGATGATGTCTTTCTGTCCGCCGGCCGAAAGCGGCGAGGTGGTGACCGCCACCAGCTCGAGCGCGCCGTCGCCGTCGATGTCGCCGGCGGCGAGCGAGCGCAGCTCGTCGCGCGCCGTCACGGGAAAGCCGCTGATCGCCGCGCCGCTGGCATCCCAGACGTAGATCTTGTCGCGCGAGGCGACCGCCAGCTCGAGCCCCGGGCGTGACGGTACGAGATCGCCAACCACCGGCGGCGCCCAGATGCGGCCACTCACCGCGTGCTCGCGCACCTTGGCGCCCGTGTCGCCGCGCCAGATGACCACCAGGCCCGCGCGCGCGCCGATGATCTCGATGACGCCGTCGTTGTCGAGATCGGCGACGGCCGGTGACGCGAGCCAGCCTTCGTGCCAGCGATCCTTGAGCGTGAGCTTGAGCGTCGGTGCGCTAACGGCCGTCGATCCCCCCGCGGCCGTACACGACGCGGCGGGCGGTGGCGGCGGCGGCGGTGGCGGCGGCGCGCCCTCGGGTCGCGGTCCATCGCTCGGCGGCGGCGCGGGCCCGTCGCCAGGCGGCAAGCTGCCGTCGCTATCCGGCGGCGGCGGCGGCGGCGGCGGCGGCGTGCCGTCTCCTGTGTACGAGTCGACGCTCGAATCCGCGGCGACGCCGCTGTCGTAGAGGCCGCCCTGCAGCTCGCCAGAACAACCGACCTGCGCCAACGCTAGCGCCAGCGCCCACACCAGCAGCACGACCTTCGACGTCACGTGCACAATTCTATCGCGTCAGCGGTTGAATCAAATCTGATATTCCTCGCGGCGCGAGCCGCGATGGATGGTGGAATTATGGCGCACCGTGTTTTGTCCACCAACCCCGGTCGAAGAGCGTCATCAGCTTGGTCAGGCCCTTGTGCAGCTCGCCCGCGGTCCCGTCGAGCGTTCGACGCAACCAGAAGCCGATCGCCATCGGCGCCGTGAGGGCGCTCCCGGCGCTCGTACGAAACGCCGGCAGCGCGCCGCCGTAGCGCTGCGGCAGCCACGTCAGCGCGTCGGTGCGCGTTCCAACGAGGTTGGTCCGATAGGCCTTGGCCTCGGCCGCCAGTCCGCCGCGCTTGCGCTTGAGGTAGCGGTAGGCGGCGCTCATCAGGCGAAAGAAGCGCGAGAAGACGCGTTTGTAGATCTCCTGCGCGCGCACGCCGAGGATGCGATCGTTGGGGTTGGGGATCAGCTTCTGGTATCCCCAGCGCACGATCGCCGGGTTGAAGCGCGAAAAATCGTGCAGCGACCGTGTCTCGTGGCGTTTGTAGACGGCCAAACCGGCGAGCTGCTTGATGGGGTCGGTGTTGTAGAAGCCGCGCTTGGAGTAGCCCTTGTGGCGCGCGATGGCGCCGCTGAGCCCACCGTAGAGGATGATGCCTTTGACGCCGCCCATGAACACGCCGAGCGAGCGCCCGCCGATGGAAAGCCGCGTGCCGCCGCTGAACATGTATGGGTACGGCCGGCGAAACCAACCGCCGTAGATCGCGAGCAGGTCGGCGCGCGAGACGCGCTTGCCGCGCGCGCGAGAAAAGACCGTCAGGCGTCGCCGCGGCTGGTTGTTGCCGCCTGCACCCGCCGTCACCGTTGGCTTGTGCGCGTACGTGCGCGGTGCCGGGCGCGCGCACGAGACGGCACACAGCAGCGCGCAGGCTGCCGTCACCGCCGCGACGCGCGCTGGCGCTGCCTTCACTTCTGCGCCGCCATCTCGCGCAGCACCTTCTCGGCGCGCACGAAGAGCGCCTTCGCCTCGCGCGGCGAATCGCCGATGGCCGTGAAGCCGACCTTGCCGTACTGGTTCATGGCGCCCATCAGATGCAGCACGACACCCGCGTGCCGCCCGCTATCGTACTCCAGACCGGCCTTGCGCAGCGCCTCGATCGCGTGCGCGGGGGACTTGCCGAGCAGCCCGTTGTCCACGTGGTTGTCCGTGGCCTGCAGGTACTTGGCGCGCCCCTGCGGATCACGCAGCACGCCGTGCTTTTCGTCGTAGGCGCCGCCGGTGAGCAGCTTGAGCGTGTTGACCGGATGCGTGGTGCCGCCTTGGCGCAGGTTGATCTCGACGGCGTAGAGATCCCAGCGCCCGCTGCGCTCGAGACGTTTGCGTGCGGTCGGGTTGGACCACTGCGCCTCGTTGGCGCGCGGAGTCGCGATGAAGTCGAGCGCGAAGCGGCCGATGACACCCTCGCGCGCCAGCTGGCGGCCGACCTTGTGCGCGTATCGATGCATCGCCGCGCGATAGGCCTTGTTCGCAGGGAAGGTCGCGCCCATGTAGACCTGGCCCTTGCCGCCGAGCACCTGCTCGTGCGTCGAGAGCACCTCGACCTTGCCGTTGGGGTTGATGTAGCCCTGCACGCTCGGAGACGTCTTCCAGTCGATGTATGGCTCGACGATGGCGCCGAGCTTCGGGATCTGTTGGCTGTAGCGGGCCCACGTCTCGCCGTCGGCCATGAAGTTCATACGCTCGAGGCCGGCGCGAATCCCCTGCCGCCGCGCTCTTCCGCGCAGGCTCGCCACCGACTTGACGTCGAAGATCGCGTTGCCCTCGCCCGAGAAGCCGTCGTTGAGCTTGACCATGAAGCGCGAGACGCGGCCCTTGGTGCGCGTGATCAGCTTGTCGATGGCGTCGACCATCTTGTCGACGGTGCGCACTTCGCGGCTGCCGCGCGGGTGCGGCACGCGCGCGCGCCGGAAGATGATCTTGTTGCCGGCCTTGGTGCCCCACTGCTTGGCGGCGTCGACGTAGGGACCGAGCAGCGGGATGCCAAGCTTCTCGGCGACCTTCCACTCGGCGTCGGTGACGGTGAACGGGTAGAGGTGCGCCTGGCGTTGCTGCTTGCCGATGAAGCTCGAGAGCTGCTTGAGCGCATTGCGATCGCGCAGCAGCTGGTGGCTCAGCGGCGTGTCGTGGCCGCCGTTGGTGGAGACCATCAGCAGGCGCTTGTCGGCGTCCTTGGGGTTGCCGGCGAGACGCTTGTAGTAGTCGACCACCGCCTTGTCGACCGGCACCGGGCTGATGAACGCCACGCGTGCCTTCGGATCGCGCAGAAAGAGCAAGTTGTAGAGCTGGCGTTCGGTGTAGTGGCCGGCGCCTTTGATCTTCTTGATCTCCTGCGGGTCCATGGTCATCGACGGCATGGCGACGATGGTCTTGTCGAGCTTGGGATCGTAGACGCGCGGCGCCAGCATCGACTGCAGCGCGCGACGCTCGGCGCTGGTGTTGGCCAGACGCGCCTTGACGCCGCGGCCGCGCAGACCGAGCTGTCCGAGCGTGCGCCCGACGCGCTGCAGCGCGCGCGCGCGCCAGCCTTCCGCGTGGGTGCTGCTCGGGGCCGCGAGGGTCGTCGTGGCGACGACGGCGAGCGCGACCAGGGTGGGGATCCAGACTCCGCTTTTGCGATTCGAACCGACTGCAGTTGCCATACGTCTCGCGGCTTTGGTTGCGCCGCGCTGTAACGCGGCGATCCTTCAAATTGCATCGCGGCTCGCGCCGCGAGCAATATCAGATGGATTCGACCGCTAACGCGGTCGAATTGTTTTCCCGGCTCCGACCCGCATATCGATCTCCTTCACGCCGATCCGCCTTCCCGTGCAATCAGAGGGCCAGATCAGGGGTTCGGCGCTAGACTTGGCGCCGTGAGCCGTCGTGTGGCACTGCTCGTCGCCCTCGCGCTCGGCGCGCTCGCCTGCGCTGCTGTGGCCCTGTCGCTTTCGCTGCGCGGCCCATCCACGCTGCGACCCGGGGCGCCGCTGCGGGCGGCGAGCTACATCGAGGCGCGCGGCACGCCCAACCTGCGCTACCTGCAGCGCTCGAGCGCGGGCTACTACCGCTTTCCGCTGCGCGAGCACGACGCGCACTTGCTGGTGGAGAGCGACCGCGAGCCGGCCGCGAAGGCGCAGCGCTTCCGCGGCTCGCTTTCGGCGTCGCTAGTGGGCAGGCTGATGCGCAAGGACGAGGGCTACTACGCTGGCGGCTACGCGCGGCAGCGCAAGCTCGACGGCACGATCTATATCCTGCGCGTCAGCCGCATGCTCTCGCCGACAATCCTCACCTGCGCGGGCGGCGCGCTGCTCTGCGTCGTCGTCTTCGTCTTGCTGCTGCTGCGCCGCGGAAAAGGCGGCGGTGGAACAACAACAGCGCGCGGTGCATGATAGCGGCTGCCATGACGCCCCTGCGTGACCTGCTCGAGGCCTGCAGACAGCTCGACCGCGAAACCTTCTGCGCGATGCACGCTCCGGGCGCGCTGGTGCACACCTCGCTCGACCATCAGCTCGTCGACGATAGCGCCGCGGGCGCGTCGACGCTGCGCAGCATCGGCTGGGCCGAGATGACGCGCGCCTCCGCAGAGGCCTACAAGGCGCTCTTCGTCGAGCCGCGCGTCGGGCGCGACAAGGTCGTGATCGGCCGCGCGCCGCATTGCGATCTCACCATCGACGACGTCTCGCTCGCCGAGCGCCACGCCGAGGTCAGCATCGACGGCAGCAGCGAGCGGCCAGCCTTCAGGATTCGAGCGCTCGAGGACCTGCTCGGCACGCGCGTCAACGACGAGCGCCTCGGCGTCGGCGTGTGGCGCGAGCTGCGCTCCGGCACGCGCCTGCAGCTCGGCTTCACGCGCTTCTTCTTCTTCAGCAGCGGCGACCTCTACGTGATGGTGCGCCAGCTGTTCGAGGTCGCCAGCTGACTAGCTCGGCGCGCGCGATCGCTAGAGCGCCGACTGGCGCCGCTTGGAGCGCAGCGCGAGGTAGCTCGTGCCGATCACGCCGACCACGCTGACGCCCACCATCAGGTAGAACGCGCTCATGTGGCCATAGCGGCCGAGCATCACGCCGATCATCTCCTCCTGGAAGATCGGACCGATGGAGCCGATGCCGTTGATCAGCCCCGCCGCGGCGGCTGCGCCGCCCGGCCCGCCGACATCGATCGCGCCCGTGCCCGAGAGCAGCGAGTCCGGCCCCATCAGCATAAAGCCGCACAGCGAGAGGCAGACCGCGAAGAGCGTCACCGAGCGCATGCCGACCAGCGCCAACGCGAGGAACATCACCAGCATGCCGATGGTCATGATCAGGATCGTCTGGTAGCGCCGGCCCTTGAAGAAGCGGTCGGAGACCCAGCCCGAGACGAGCACGCCGACAAAGCCGACCATGTCGAACGTGGTCGAGATGTAGCCGGCGTCGACCTTGCTGGTCTTGAAGATGCGTTCGATGACCAGCGGCGCCCAGCTGTCGAGGGCGTAGCGCAGGAACTTGAAGACGAAGTAGGTGGCGCCCATCAGCAGCACCGTGACCACCACGCGCCGGCTCCAGCCACGAAAGAGCCCCGACTGCCGCACCTTGTCGGCGACGCTGCTGCTCGGCTCGGCCTCGGCGGCTGCGACAACCTCGGCGGGCTCGACGACGATCGGGTCGAGCCCCACGTCCTCGGGACGATCGCGCTCGTTGAAGTAGAAGAAGACGCAGATCGCGGCGAGCACGATGGCGGCGCCGTGAAACGACCACGCAGGTCCCGCGAAGCCGAGCATGAAGGCGGCGAAGGCCTTGGCGAAGATGCTGCCGATCTGGTAGCTCGTCGCCCAGCCGGCCATCATGCGCCCGCGTTCGTGGCGCCGCAGCCAGTTGCTGAGCACGCCAACGTTTCCCGGCCAGCCCGTCGACTGCGCCAGCCCGTTGACGATCATCAGCATCATCATCGGCCAATAACCGCCGGGCCCCGCGCTGTAGGCGATGCCGATGCCGACGTTGCAGACGAGGCTGAGCACCATGCCGCCGAGCAGCAAGCGGCGCGTGGGGATGCGGCGAGAGAGCACGCCAGTGGCGAACTGGCCGAGCATGTAGGCCACCAGGTAGGCCGTGAACACGTGCGCCAGCGCGCTGGTGGAGACCTCGAGCTTGCCGAGGATCGCCGACTTGGCGATGGAGAAGTTCTTGCGGCAGAAGTAGAAGCCCGCGTAGCAGAGCCAGGTCGCGATCAGCACGCGCCAGCGCCACACGCGCGCGCGCCGTGGCAGCGGCGGCGGCGCCTGTACGTCGTCGCTCACGGGCTCGCCTCGCGGGCCAGCGCGTTGCCCAGGTCGCGAAAGAACGTCGGCGGCAGCGCGTCGAAGTCATCGATGGCGACATGTCCGACGGCGTGCGCGCGCGCGATGGCGTCGGCGTCGCCGCGCGTGATCGCCACCGCTCGGGCGCCGGCGGCGCTCGCCGAGGCGAGCCCGGCGTCGCTGTCCTCGAAGACCAACAGGGCCGAGGGCGCGCAGCCCAGCCGCTCGCAGGCGAGCGCGTAGGGCAGCGCATCGGGCTTGGTGCGCGCGCAGTCCTCGGCGCAGATCAAGACGCCCAGCGCGCCGTCGAGGCGCAGGCGCGAGATCAGGGACGTCGCGGCGTCGCGATCGCTCGAGGTGACGATGGCGCTCGGCAGCGACATGCAGGCGGCGACGATGGCGGCGCCTGCGCCGGGCAAAAGCCGCGGCGCCTCGCCGACGAAGCGCGCGTGGTACGCCTGCGACAGCGCGACGGCGCAGGCTTCGGCGTCGTCGACGCGGGTGTGATAGACGCGCTCGAGGAACCTGGCGATCTCGAGCCAGCTCAGCCCGTGCAGCGCGCGGCCGGCGTGCTCGAGCCGCGTCACGCCGCGCGCGCGCAGCCAGACCTCGACCACCTGCTCGGCGAGGGTCTCGGAGTCGACGAGCGTGCCGTCCATGTCGAAGGCCACCGCCGCCACGGCGCCGCGCGCCAGCAGCGCCTGCAGCGCCGGTTGCAGCGTCGATGGCGAAGACGATAGGAACATCGTCGCTAGCGACGCCCGAACCAGCCGAGCGGGCTCGACTCGAAGCTGCGGTAGATGTGCTTCGTCTCGAGGTACTCGTCGAGCCCGGCGTGGCCGAGCTCGCGCCCCACACCCGACTGCTTGTATCCGCCCCACGGCGCGGCGGCGAAGTAGACGTTGAAGTTGTTGACCCACACCGTGCCGAAGCGCAGCGCGCGCGAGACGCGCTCGATGCGCGCTTCGTCGCGCGTGAAGAAGCCGGCGGCGAGCCCGTAGACGGTGCCGTTGGCGAGCGCCAGCGCCTGCGCCTCGCTGTCGAAACGCTCGACCGTGAACACCGGGCCGAAGATCTCCTCCTGCACGGCGCGCATCGAAGCGTCGCAGCCGCCAAGAAGCGTCGGCCGGTAGAACGCGCCGTCGAAGCCGGTGGTGGCCGGCACGCCGCCGGCGCGCAGCTCGGCGCCCGCCTCGAGCGCCTCGAGCACGAAGTGGTTGACCTTCACGCGCTGCGGCTCCGAGATCAGCGGCCCCATCTCGGTGCCTTCGACGAGGCCGTGGCCGAGGCGGATGCGCTCGAGGCGCGCCGCGAGCGCATCGACGAGCGCGTCATGCACCGACGACTCCACCAACAGGCGCGTGCCCGCCGAGCAGATCTGACCGGCGTGAAAGAGCGCCCCCTCGAGCACGTGCTCGAGCGCGCGGTCGAGGTCCGCGTCGGCGAAGATGATGTTGGGGTTCTTTCCGCCCAGCTCGAGCGCCACGCGCTTGACCGTGCGCGCCGCGGCGGCCATCACGGCGCGGCCGCTGGCGAGCCCGCCGGTGAACGAGACGAGATCCACCGCAGGGCTTTCGACGAGCGCCGCGCCGACGCGCGCGCCGGTGCCGAGCGCCACGTTGAAGACGCCGTCGGGGATGCCCGCCTCGCGCACCAGCTCGGCGAGGCGCAGCGTGGACAGCGGCGTCAGCTCGCTCGGCTTGAGCACCATCGTGCAGCCAGCGGCGATGGCCGGCGCGACCTTCCACGAGGCCTGCAGCAGCGGGTAGTTCCAGGGGCAGATCATCGCGCACACGCCGGCAGCCTCGCGCGCCACCACGCTGCGCGCATTCGGCGCGGGCGCCTCGAGCGGCGCGTCGGGTCCGAGCTCGCGCGCGCGCGCGGCGTAGTAGCGCATCACCGACGCCACGTCGCCCATGTCCCAGCGGCTCTCCTCGACCGTCTTTCCGCTGTCGACGGTCTCGAGGCGCGCCAGCGCGTCGGCGTCGCGCTCGATCAGCGCAGCGAGCGCCTCGAGCAGCTGCGCTCGCTCGGCGGCGGGCCGACGCGACCAGTCGCTGTCGTCGAAGGCGCGGCGCGCCGCGGTGATCGCGCGCTCGGCGTCGGCCCCCTCACCTTCGGCGACCTCGGCGATGGTCTCGAGCGTGGCCGGATCGAGCACTTGGCGCCGCTCGCCGTCGGCGCTCGGACAAAACGCGCCGTCGATGAAGTGCTCGCGTGCGCCGAGCCACTGTGCGGCCGCGGCGGCCGCCGCGCGCGGGTCCGCGCTCACGAGCGCGCCTCGCCCGCGCCCTCGCCCTGGCCGTGGCGATAGAAGGGCAGCTGCAGCGGCTCGAGCGGCGTGTTGCCCAGTATCACGTCGGCTGCCTTCTCCGCGATCATCATCACCGGTGCGTAGATGTTGCCGTTGGTAATGTAGGGCATCACCGATGCGTCGACGACGCGCAGCCCTTCGATGTCGTGGACGCGCAGCTCGGCGTCGACCACGGCGAGGTCATCGTATCCCATCTTGCAGGTGCAGCTCGGGTGATAGGCGCTCTCGCCCTGGCGCGCGACAAAATCGAGGATCTGCTCGTCGGTCGTCACCGCGTCGCCGGGTGCGAGCTCCTCACCGCGAAGGGCATCGAAGGCTGGCTGCGTCATGATGCGGCGCGTGCAGCGGATCGCTTCGACCCACTCGCGCCGCTCCTGCTCGGTGGACAGGTAGTTGAAGACGATGCGCGGGTAGTCGTCGGGGCGCGCCGAGGCGATGCGCACGTGGCCGCGAACGTCGGTGTTCATCGGTCCGACGTGCACTTGATAGCCGTGACCTTGCTGCGCCACCGAGCCATCGTAGCGGATGGCGATGGGCAGGAAGTGATACTGCAGGTTCGGGTAGGTGACACGGTCGTTGCCGCGGATGAACCCGCCCGCCTCGAACTGGTTGCTGGCGCCGATACCGCGGCCGCTGAAGAGCCACTGCGCGCCGATGACGAGCTGGCGGTGCAGCTTGAGCGCTGGATAGAGGCTCACCGGCTCGCGGCAGGCGTACTGCACGTAGACTTCGAGGTGGTCCTGCAGGTTCTCGCCGACGCCGCGGCGCGCGGCGACGACGTCGATGCCGTGCGCCGAGTGCAGCTCGGGATCGCCGATGCCCGCTAGCTGCAGCAGCTGCGGCGAGTTGATCGCGCCGCCGCAGATGATGACCTCGCCAGCAAGCGCACGCTCGACCGGCTTGTTGCCGCCACCGTCGCCGCGGCCGGGCCGGCAGTGCTCGACGCCGACGGCGCGCTGGCCGTCGAACAGCAGCCGCGTGACCAGCCTGTTGGTGCACACCTCGAGGTTGTCGCGTTGCTTGCGCACGGGGTGCACGTAGGCGCGCGCGGCGTTGTGGCGGCGGCCGCGATAGGTCGTGCGATCGAAGCGGCCGAAGCCCTCCTGGCGGTAGCCGTTGACGTCGTCGGTGAGCGCGTAGCCGGCCTGCTGCACGGCGGCGAAGAAGGCGTCGAAGAGCGGGTTGTCGCAGGCTGGCGGCGTCAGATAGAGCGGCCCCTCGCGGCCGCGGTAGTCGTCGCGCGCGCCGAGGTGGTGCTCGACGCGCTTGAAGTACGGCAGACAGTGCGCGTAGCTCCAGCGCTCGAGCCCCGGCACGGCGGCCCACTTCTGGTAGTCGAGCGCGTTGCCGCGGATGTAGATCATCCCGTTGATGCAGCTCGAGCCGCCGAGCACGCGGCCGCGCGGCTGGTAGATGCGGCGGCCATGCATGTGCGGCTCGGGCTCGCTCTCGTACCACCAGTTGTAGGTCTTGCTGGCGAGCGGATAGGTCAGCGCGGCGGGCATGTGGATGCGGAAATCCCAGCCGTGGTCGGGTGGGCCCGCTTCGAGCACCAGCACGCGCCGATCGCGCGCGGCGCTGAGGCGGTTTGCGAGCACGCAGCCGGCTGATCCACCGCCGACGATGATGAAGTCGTAGGACACGCTTAACCTTACTTCACATGGCCACAGCACCCGGTTAACAGACTGTTACCAAACTGGTTGCAGTTTATCGACGCGGAAAAACACGACCAGGGAGGCCATATGGCGAGCTGCGGATTCATCTCGGGGCTAGTTCTTCTCTTCGTCGGGCTCGTGGCCTTCAAGCTGATCCGAAGGCTCGTCTGGTGTCGTCGCGGCGGCGGCAGCGGCGGATGCGGCGGCGGCGGCGGATGGCACGGCTGGCGTCATCGCCATCATCACCACGACCACGATTGCCACCAGCACGACTGCCACCAGCACGACTACCACGACCACAGCCACGGTCACCCTTACCGCGGCGAATCGTTCGACCACGATCACGACAGCGCACAGCATGGCTTCGGCCCCGAGGGTCCGTGGCCACGCAGCCGGCGCGGCTGGCAGCGCGGCGCAGCCTTCGTCGCGTCGCGGCTGGGCGCCACGCCCGAGCAGCGCGATGCGCTCGAGCGCGCGGCCCGCGAGATGCACGACGCCGTGCAGGAGCAGAAGCCGGAGCTGTCCAAGACGCGCAGCGACATCGCCGACGCGCTGCGCGACGCCGACTTCGACGCCGAGCGCATGGGCGAGCTCTTCGCCCGCCACGACGTGGCGCTCGAGTCGGTGCGCAAGGCCTTCGTCGGCGCGATGGCGCAGGTCCACGACGCGCTCGACCCCGACCAGCGCGCAAAGCTCGCGCGCTTCATCACGCGCGGCCGCTGACGGCTGTCATGGCGCCCAGCTCGCTGGTGTGCGCATCGTGCCGCTGTAGCAGATGCGCGAACACCATTGCTTCGCGGCAAGCGCGGGGCGACCAACAGCGAGGGCGCCATGAGCCAGCATCGGTTGCGAGCGGGCGTCGGCACATTTGCGATCGTCAGTTTGCTCCTCGGTGCTACGGCCGACGCAGCTCCGTCCGGCGACAAGAAGTACCCATGGGAGCGGCCGCCCGGACCTATCGCGGGGCTGTGGCGCGTGACCTGCGCGGACTCGGCCGGCATGACGGTGCAAGTCACCGTCAACGGCAAGCTCGCCAACGGCGTCATCAAGAATGTCGGTGCGGCGCGCCGCTTCGGCTATCGAAGCGGCGAGCAGATCTTCAAGAACCTCAAGCCGAGCTACGAAGGGCGCTGGTCTGGCCATCACAAGTGGCGGGATGTGTCGGGCAAGGTGCGCTGGGATCCGATCTTCTTCGAGGCGAGCGCGACACGACTTCACGCCTTGATGACCACCGACAACTGCTTCCACAACATGCCGCGCGCCAAGTAACGCCTGCGCGGTCGTAGGTCGACCGATCGATCGCGCGTCGCCGTGGCGCTCACCGCTCGCGCTATGCTCCGAGGCGATGAACACCGCCGAGCAACAGCGCCTCTTTCACATCGCACGCCGCAGCGACTGGCAACGCGCCCTCGACGAGGGCGCCGGCGCCTATCGCGTCGCGTCGCTCGAGTCGCAGGGCTTCATCCATCTGTCCATCGAGCGGCAGTGGCGTGGCGTGCTCGAGACGTGGTTTGCCGGCGAGCGCGACCTTTTGCTGCTCGAGATCGACGCCGCGCGCGTGACACACGAGGTGCGCTTCGAGCCTGCCGATGGCGATCACTTCCCGCACCTCTACGGTCCGCTGGCCATCGACGCGGTGGTCTCGGTGCGCGAGCTGCGCTAGCTGCGCCGGCAGCGGCGCTACTTCGTGGTCGCGTCACAGCCGAGCATGCGCAGGTGCACGGCGCGCTGCGCGTTGATGTCCTTGCCCGGGCGTTGGTGCCAGACCACGGCCACGCGCGCGTCCTGCGCGTCGACGCCGGGCAGGTAGCTCAGCTGCGGGCGGCCGATGGTGAGGTACTGCGCCGTCTCCTGCGCGATGGTGATGTCGTCCTGTCGGCGCTGTCCGCTGGCGTCGAGGTGCGCGACCTTGACCTCGAGGCTGTTGATTGTGCCGGAATCCGCGTCGAGCTCGCGCTCCTCGGTGAAGCTGAGCAGCGCCCCGCCGCCGGCGGCAGCGAGGGCGACGTAGCCGCCGCGCACGCCCTCGCCGGTGAGCGGCAGCGCGCTGCCGGCCGGCGCGCCGCGCTCGTCGAGGCGCACCACGTAGACGGTGCGGTCGGCGCGCGCGTCGGCGGGCGCTTCGCGCTCCTCGGCGTAGGCCAGCAAGAGCTGCTTGTCGACGGCCACGATGGCGGGCGCCGAGGCGACGCCGTGGATCCCGCTGGTGGCTGCGACCGGCTCGCCGAGGGGCGCGCCGCTGCTGGCGCTCACGCGCTGGACCATCACGCGCGAGTCGCTGTTGCCTTCGTCGCCTCCAACCGTGTACGCGACGTAGATCGCGCCCGACGGGTGGTACGTCAGCGACGCGCCGTGCGAGAGGCTGCGCGTCGAGAGCGCGAGCGGCTTGTCGATGACGGCGCCGTCGTGATCGAGGCGCAAGAGGTCGACGCGGTACGTTGCCTTGCTCTGCACCGACTCGACGTGACGCGCACCGAGCGCCCAGCCGCCGTCGGGCAGCGAGATCAAGCTGTAGCAAGTGCCGTAGTCGGGTGAGAGCTCGCGCCATTGCTGCGCCTGACCGCCGCTGTTGATGAGGCGGAAGGCGAGGCGCGACTGGTACTGCGGGTCGGTGTGAAAGCACATGCCGAAGCCGCCGCTGCCGCCGCTGCCCGAGGCCGCCGCGATCTCTGCCCAGGCGTGCGAGTCGGGGCCGACGGTGGTCTCGCTGCTCTGCGGCGCGCCGTCGCGATCGAGCAGGCGCATGCGCACCACCGGGTGACCCGTGGGCGCAGAGCGCAGCCAGGTGACGGCGAGGCGTGAGCCCTGGTGGGCGATGGAGGGTGTGCTCGCCGACGCGGCGGGATCGCTGATGGTGGTCGCCGGTCCGCGCGGCAGCAGCCGGCAGGCCGCGGGCGGCGCCGCGTCGGGTGAGCTGTCGGGCGCGACGAGCGCGTCGGCGACGGGGGCGCCGTCGCTGGGCGCGGTGCCCGAGTCGTTGTTGTTGGAGACGGCGCGCGAGTCGCAGGCGGCGAAGGGCACGACGGCGAGCGCGAGGAGCGAAGCAAAGGTAAGCGAGCGCATGCGGCGGCCATTAGCAAAGCGCGAGCCACGAGCCTCGGGACGTAATCCTGGCGGCTTGGCGCGCCGCGGCGTCAGATTGCTGAGAGGCGTGCGCTGCGGGGTGTCGGGTCTCCAGACTGGTCAGCGTTGTAGCCTGCGTCGTGAGCTGTCCACGGATCCGCGGCGAATTCCCCTGTGTTTTCTATGGACGTTCGTGGTCCGCCTCTTGCTTGGACCTCTAGTCGCCCTTTTACCAGGAAGAAGCTGTGGCCACCTCCGCGACGAACGTGATCGAGGGACCCGAAGTTGGCGTGATCCTCGACGGGCGCTACATGCTCGTCGAGCGACGCGCCGCCGTAGCAGGTCGACCGAGCTATCTCGCGCGTGACCTCATCGACGACACGGAGGTCGAGCTGATCGTCACCGGTCAGGGCGACACCATCTCCGAGCCGCGCTATCGCGTGCGCGGGCGCGCGCGCGCCGCGGCGATCGTGCGGCGGCGGCGGCGCACCATGCGCGACGCCAAGCGCCAGGCGCGGCGCGAGCACAGCGTCTCCGACACGCGGCGCCACGAGCGCATCCCGATGGAGCCGCGCGCGACCATCGAGCATCCGCGCGTCACCCACGCCGACGCGGCGGGCGACGCGCACGACACCATCGTCGGCCGCGTCATCGAAGACGAGCACGGCGAGGCGCGCATCAGCGAAGCCGACATCGAGCACGAAGCCATGCTCGACGAGGCGGCCATGCTGGACAACGCCGCAATGGACAAGGAGGCCAAGGCCTTCGACAACCTGCGGCGTATGGTCGCGCTGACGGGAGCACCGCGACGCGAAGGGCACGCGGTCGTCTATCGCGGCGTGGAACGTCGCTCGGGGCGCGCCGTGCGCGTGATAGTGGAGCTCGACGAGTAGCTCGCTTAGGCTTCAACGGTGAGGCCGACAGCGCGCATTGTGGTCGTGGCGACGTTGGGCGCGATGGCGCTCGGCGCGGGCTGCAAGCGCGAGCTGGCCGACGCCCCGGCGCCGCGGGCTGGCGAGCACTTCAAGGCTTCCGTTCTGCGCGTCAGCGACGGCGACTCGTTTGCTGTCGAGCGCGATGGCAAGCGGCTGCGCGTGCGGCTCTTCGGCATCGACGCGCCCGAGCGCTCGCAGCGCTTCGGCAACGAGGCGACCAAGTTCCTGCGCGAGCGCATCGACGACAAGACCGTGGAGCTCGAGGTGCGCGCCGTCGACCGCTACGGCCGTGCCGTCGCCGTGGTGCGTGTCGACGGCGACAAGCAGCCCGTCAACCACGCGCTCGTCGCGGCGGGGCTGGCCTGGTGGTATCGGCGCTACGCCCCGGCGGACAAGGCGCTCGCGGCACTGCAGCGCGAGGCGCGCGCCAAGAAGCGTGGCGTGTGGAGCGAGGCGCGCCCCGTCTCGCCGTGGCAGTTTCGTCGCGCGCGGCGACATCGCATGCGCTTTCCGCGGCGACGGCGAAGGCGCAGCAGCGAGTAGCGGCCGGCTAGTGCTCGCCACGGCTGCGGGCGCTACGGCTGCGGGCGCGGCGGGACGTCGGGCACGTCGGGTACGGGCACGTCGGGTGACGGCGTCTTGCTGGACGGCGCGAGCTTGTTGGGATCGATCGCTGCGCCGGGTCCGACGCGGATCGCCGACACCGCGTCTTCGCAGCCGTCAGCGGTGCAGGCCTGCACGCGTGCGCGGTCGGGGTCGTTGGCGTCGGGGTTGATGAAGACGCGCATGATGCCGTCGATGGCGTCGGCGCCCTGGCCGGGCGCCGGCGTTAGGTCGAGCCGATTGTCGGCGCCGACGGTGTAGGTGCCCCACGGCGCGTGCACGGCATACTGCTCGCCAGGCTCGAGGTTCTTGCCCGGCGCCGTGAGCAGCGCCCAACGCCCGCCGAACAGCCGCATGCCGCCGTCTTCGATACGCGTGCACGCGGCGTCGTCGCAGCCGAACCAATCGCCCTGCAGGCTCGAACCACTGTTGTTGTTGTTGTTGTTGTTGTTGTTGTTGTTGTTGCCAGGCGGGATCTCGCGGCCGCCGCACGCGGCGAGCGCCAGTCCCATCAGCAGCACGATCGCGTTGCGTTTCATGTCTGTCTCCTTGCTCCCCTGTACGTGAGGGTCACCCGCCGCTGTGCAGCCGGCAGGCCGAACGTATCTGCGCGATATCCCGTAGCGACCCGGTTGCGGGCGAGGCGATCGCGTGCCGACCGTGCCATTCGTGTCATACCCGCCTCGCTGCTAGGATGACCGTCGGTGGCGGAGCACAACGACGGTCCGCAGCCCCTCGTCGGGCGCGTGTTGTCAGGGACCTATCGCGTCGAGCAGCTGCTCGGACGCGGCGGCATGGGCACGGTCTACCAGGCCACCAACGTTCGGCTCGACAAGCGCGTGGCACTCAAGGTGCTCGCCTCGCACGTCGGCGCCAACGCCGACGCCGTGGCGCAGCTTGAGCGCGAAGCGCGCATCGCCAGCGCCGTGGGCCACGCCCACATCGTCGACGTGATCGACTTCAACGTCGGCGAAGGGGTGCCCTACATGGTGATGGAGCTGCTCGAAGGCGAAGACCTCGAACAGCTGCTCGGGCGCGAGCAGTGCTTGCCGCTCGCGCGCGTGGCAGCGATGGTGCGCCAGATCGCCGCAGCGCTCGACGCGGTGCACGCGCGCGGCGTGGTGCACCGCGACCTGAAGCCGGCCAACGTGTTTCTGTGCGCTGGCCGCGGCGCTGACTTCGTCAAGGTGCTCGACTTCGGCGTCTCGCGCGCGGCGACGCTGTCGTCGATCTCGGTGGCGCAGGGCTCGGTGGTCGGCTCGCCGCACTACATGGCCCCCGAGCAGTGCGTCGACGACCTCGGCGAGGTCGGGCCCTGGACCGACGTCTACGGCCTGGGCGCGCTGACCTACCGCATGCTCGGCGGTCGCGCGCCGTTCGCGCATCACAACAGCATGACCAAGCTGCTCTACGCCGTGCTACACGACGACGTGCCACCGCTCGAAGCGCACGGCGAACAACTGCTCGGCGGCCGACGAGATGGCGCTGCGCAGCTCGACGCGGTGCTGGCGCGCGCGATGGCCAAACACCCGGCGGCGCGCATGCAGTCGGCGCGCGAGCTGGCAGAGGCGCTCGAGGCGCTGGCGCGCGGCGAAGCGGTCGCGCCCGAGGCGGGGCGCAGCAGCGGTGATGTCGCTGGCGCCGCGGGCGTGGCGACGGCGAAGCTGCCGCGCGAGGCGGCGCCCGACGCGCAGGTGCGCCAGTCGGTGCCGCCCACGATCCGGCAGACGAGAGCACGCGCCGATGCCGAGCGCGCGGGAGAAGACAGCGCGGCGCGCGCACCGTCGCCGCGGCCGCGGCGGCGCGGCAAGATCGTGGCCTCGCTGATCGTGCTGCTGCTGCTCGGCGGCGCGGGCGTGGCGACCTACGCGCTGTGGCCACGCAGCGGTCGCCCCTGCCACGCGGACGACCGCGACGACTGCCGGCTGCAGTGCGCGCGCGCGCACCAGGGCAGCTGCAGCAGCTGGCTGCGCATGCTCGCCAGCGTCGCGCTGGATAAAACCGCGCCGCGCGACGCCAAGCTGCTCGAGCGGCTGTGCCGCGCGACGACGAGCGAGGGCGCGGCGGCGACGACGACAACGACGGCGGGCGCCTGCTTCGAGCTGGCGCGCCGCACGACAGCCGGTGGCGGCGCCGTGACGCGAGACTTGGCGCAGGCGGCGCTGCTCTTTCGCCGCGCCTGTAGCGCCAAGCACGCCGCGGCCTGTGCGCGTGCGGGGCGCATGTATCTCGATGGCAGCGGCGTGGCGGCCGACATCGATCGCGCGCGCACGCTGCTCGCATCTGCCTGCGAGGCGAAGATCGCGCGCGCCTGTCACGACCTCGGGCGGCTACACGCGAGCGCGGGCCCGCGCCAGGACCTCGCGCGCGCCGCGTCGCTGCAGCGACGCGCATGCGAGCAGCGCGTCGCCGAAGCCTGCTACGTGCTGGCCGCGATGCACGAGCGCGGCGACGGCGTGACGCGCGATGGCGCGCGCGCTTCGCAGCTCTACCAGAGCGCCTGCACGCTGGGACACGCGCCGAGCTGCGACGCCGCCAAGCGGCACTTGGCGCTGTCGGCGTGGGGCGACTGGGCGCGCGCGGCCGTCGCCAAGATCACGCGCCTCGACGTCAAAGGCCCGCTCGCCAAGCAGGTCGTCTCGCGGCCGCTGTCGCGCCGGCTCGCGCAGATCACGTTTTGCTACCAGCAGCAGCTGCTGCGCGATCGCACGCTGGCCGGTGCGCTCGAGCTGGGCTTCGACATCTCGGCGCGCGGCCGCGTGCAACGCGCGCGCGTGCTGTCCAGCGAGCTTCGAGGGCGCAAGGTCGGCCCCTGCGTGGTGCGCCTCTCGCGACGCTGGCGCTTCGAGCCGCCGCGCTTCGGCGCACGCGCGAGCGTGACGTTGGCGCTGCGCTTCAGCGCGCGGCTGGCGCTCGCCAGCGCTCGGCCGCCGAGCAAGCCCGCGATGCCGGCCTCGCCGAGCAAGCCCTACGGCGAGCGCCAAGGCTGGGTCTACCTCGGCGAGTACTCGGGTGGTCGCTGGCGCACGCGCTACTTCAAGATCGCCGCCGGCACCGAGCCGGCGAAGCTGGCTGGGCGCACGCTGGCGAGCATTGGCCGCTGCAACGTGCGCTCGGCGCCGCCTTCGGTGGTGGGCATCATGGGACGGGTAGTCGGCGGTTTGCCGGCTGGCTCCAAGGTGGCCGTCACACGCGTACAGCGCTGGCTCGACAGCGGCTTCATCTGGGCCCGCGTGCGCGCCCACTAGCTGCGCGAAGCTCGCACGGCTGTCTCTCATCGTGCGAAGCCGGCATATGCAGACTTCGCACAGTCATGCCTCGCGGTACCATAAACTATTGTAATTAATAACGTCAACTTCGGCCTAGGGCCTGCTCTACCTCCGCGCGACCCCGCGAAGGAGAGCGCCCATGACCCGCACCGCCTGCCTGATGATCGCCGCCCTGCTCGTGCTCGGTTGCCGCGCCGACGCCAAGAGCACCACCACCTTCCGTCGCAACAGCTCGTGGCGCGCCCCCGACGTGTCGGGCCGCGCGCGCGACCGCGGCGCGCACGAGCGCCGTAAGGCGACCGTCAAAGCCATGTTCAAGCGCGCGGGCGTCGCCTTCCCGCCCGCCGAGATGATGCTGCGCGTGTTCAAGCGCGAGGCGCGGCTCGAGGTGTGGGCCAGCTCGCGGCGCGGCGCGCGCATGTCGCGCGTGACGACCTACGAGATCTGCTCGCAGGGCAGCGGTCTCGGGCCCAAGCTGCGCGAGGGTGACGGCAAGACGCCGGAGGGCTTCTACAAGCTCGACCTTTACAACCGCAACAGCAGCTACCACCTGGCGATGCGCATCTCGTATCCCAACCGCCTCGACCGCCAGCGCGGGCGCACGGGCAGCGCGATCATGATCCACGGTAAGTGTGTCTCCATCGGCTGTCTCGCCATGACCGACGCGCGCATCGAGGAGCTGTGGGTGATGGCGCGCGCCGCACGCCGCCGGCGCGCGGTCGCAGTGCACATCTATCCGGCGCGCGACATGGCGAGCCTCATCGCCGCCGAGAGCGCCGGCAAGCGGCGCGCGTTCTGGCAGGACCTCGCCGCGGTGAAGGGCGCCTTCGACCGCTCGCAGGTGATGCCGAGTGTCAAAGTGCGCGGCAAGCGCTATCGCTTGGCCAGCGTTCGCCACGCGGCGCGGCGCTAGCGCCCGCGGTGCTAGAATGGCTCGCGATGGCTGGCGGTGCCGACGGCCGCACCGCGCGGCTCTCCGACGAAGACCTCGAGCTGCTGGCGCGCGCCAGCGAGCCGAGTGTGACCCTCATCGTGCACCTGCCGCGTGCCAGCGCTGACGGCGCGTCCACGCGCACGGCGCAGCTGTCTCGCGGGCGGCCGCTGGTGGTGGGGCGCGATAAGCCCGCCACGATGCTCGTAGACGACACTTCGCTTTCGCGGCGCCACGCGCTGTTCGAGCTGCGCGATGGCGAGGTCTATGTCGAAGACCTCGGCTCGACCAACGGCACGCGCGTCAACGGCGTCGCGGTGACGCGTCAGCGCGTGGATCCTGGCGACGAGATCCTGATGGGCAGCGTCGCGGCCACGCTGCACGCGCGGCTCGGCTCGGGCGCCGGCGCCGCGCTGGCGCTGGCCGTCGGTGGTCACGACCGCTTCTTCCAGCTGCTGTGCTTCGAGCTCGACCGCGCGCGCGCGGCGCGACAGGGCGCCGCGCTGCTGATGCTGCAGGGCGCGCGCATCGACTTCGAGGCGCTCGGCCAGCGCCTGCGCAAGATCGATCGGCTCGGGCTGTACGCGCCCGACATCGTCGAGGTGCTGCTGCCCGCCGTGGGCGACGACGAGGCGCGCGCGCTGGCGGCGAAGCTGCTCGAAGCGAGCGGCAGCGCGACGCGCTCGCTACGCGGCGCGCTCGCCTGCTACCCGTCGTGCGCGACGTCGCCTGATGGCCTGCTCGACGCTTGCCGCGCGGCGCTGCAGGGCGACACGCTCGGGCTCTCGGTCGCAGCGCCAGCGGGTGCGCGGCGCGGCGCCGCGGGTGCGAGCGACGACAGCGACACGCCGGTGGTGCAGAGCGACGCGATGCGGGCCGTCTTCGAGCTCGTCGACCGCGTGGCAGACGCCGACATCTCGGTGCTGATCCACGGCGAGACGGGCGCCGGCAAAGAGCTGGTCGCAAGCGCCCTGCACCAGCGCTCGCGCCGCGTCAGTGGGCCGCTGTGCGCGCTCAACTGCGGCGCGATCCCCGAGTCGCTCGTCGAGAGCGCGCTGTTCGGCCACGAAAAGGGCGCCTTCACGGGCGCCACGCGCGATCGCGCGGGCGTCTTCGAGGCTGCTCACGGCGGCACGGTGTTTCTCGACGAGATCGGCGAGCTGTCCGCGAGCGCGCAGGCGGCGCTGCTTCGCGCGCTGGAGAGCAAACGCATCACGCGCGTAGGCGCCACGCAGCCATTGGCGGTCGATGTGCGCGTCATCGCCGCCACCCATCGCGACCTGCGCGCCATGTGCGAGGCGGGCAGCTTCCGCGCCGACCTGCTCTATCGCCTCGACGGCATCACCATCGCCGTGCCGCCGCTGCGCGAGCGGCCACGCGACATCGCGCCCCTCGCCGAGCGCTTTCTGCGCGGGGCGGCGCACGCGAACCAGCGCGCGGTGGACGACATCGACGCCGACGCGTTGCGCGCTCTGCGCCACTACCCGTGGCCAGGCAACGTGCGCGAGCTGAAGAACGCCATCGAGCGCGCCGTCGTCATCGCGCGCGGCAGCCGCGTGTCCCTCGACGATCTGCCCGAGCGCGTGCGCATCGCGGCGCCGGGCGCCCCGGCCGCGCGCGCATCTGCGCCCGCCACGCCGGCTCCCGACGCGCGGCCCGCCGCCAGCGTTCCGACGCTCGACGCCCTGCTCGACGCCGACGTCGACTTCCGCGCGCGCGTGCAGCGCTACGAAGCCGACCTCATCGCCAGCGCCCTCGAGCTGTGCGGCTACAACCAGAGCGAGACGTCGCGCCGCCTGCGCATCCCGCTGCGCACACTGATCAGCAAGATCGAGCAGTACGACCTCAAACGCCGCTAGGCGCCGCTAGGGGTCACTCTACGCTCCACAAGCCGCTGATATTAAACGCCGAATAACCCGCATTGACATTTCCTGGCCGTGCGGACACCGGACGCGTCCGAATAGCGGAAATGTCAATGTGGGCTACGGCGCCTTTGATGTCGCAGGGTTGCGGAGCAGAGAGTGACCCTATTTGATGGTCCAGGCGGTGGGGGGCACGAAGCGCTCTACCGAGCCGACCTTGAGCGAGGCCGGGCCGCTGTGGATGGTGCCGGCCAGCGTGGGGATCACGCGCAGCGCGACGTTGAGGATTTTCGCTGGCTGCAGCGACGGCGCGAAGAGGTCCACCTGCGCGTCGGTGACGGCATAGCGCGTGAGCGTGCCCGAGCGCACGAGGCGATCGAGGTGGGCGCGGTCGACCTGCACGCCAGCGGGCAGCGCCAAGCGCACGCGCAACGGACGCCCAGCTGGCGCCGTGGCGTTGAGCTTGATCTCCGCCGCCGCGCCGACGCGCGGCGCTTTGGGCGCCGTCACGCGAAGCTCGATGGCGCCGCCTTTGTGCGCCTTCCATGGCACGCGGTCGACCAGCGTGAGCGCGAAGCCGAGACCGGCGACGTTGGGCGTCGCCACGACGCGCCAGGTCTGCGCGCCGCCGCTGGTGCCGGCCGCCGCCGAGAGCACCAGCACCTCGCGCACCTTGTCACGCGTCAGCGCCTGCTCGGCCACCGCCTTGCCGTCGCGTTCGAGCGTCACGCGCACGTTGGCCGGCACCGGGTCGCGAAACAGCACCATCGCCGCGCGCAGGCAGATCAAGTTGGCGCGTCCGTCGCCCCAGCCGTAGCCCGGCGAATAGCCGGACAGCACGGCGGCGCCGAGGTCTGCCAGCACGCCCTTGCTCTGCGCGCCCTCGAGCGCCAGCGCCGCCAGCGCCGTCGCCTCGACGTCGGTCGGTCGCTCGCCGTCGGCGCGCTCGACCCCTTTGGGGACGGCGACGATCTTCGAGCCGTCCTTACGCGTCTTGATCGCCGCGACGATGACCTTGCGCAGCTTGGCCTCGAGCACGTTGCTCGCCGCGCCCGACAGCAGCACCGCGGCGGCGGTGTAGGGATCTTTGATGCGCTCGCCGTGACGCTCGAAGGCGCCGGCGGCGCGCATCGCCACGCGGCGCCGGCCGCGCGCCGCGGTCACGCACTCCGCTGTGGCGACGAGCAGCCGCTGCAGCGACCAGCCAGTGGCGCCAGCGCAGGTGCCGTCGGGGCTCTGCTTGCGCTCGATGTGATCGGCCGCGCGCTTGGCGAGCCGCTCGAGCACGGGGCTATCGGGGTGCGCCGCGGCCGCCTGCGCGAGCAGCGTCGCCGACGTCATGGTCAGCACGCGCGCGCGCCGCAGCGCTCGCTGGGTGGCGACGATGGCGAGATCGCGAAGCAGCTGGTCGTCGCCCTTCTTGGGCTTGTCGCCGAGCGTCTTGAGAAACGCTGGCGCCCGCCCGGCGAGCAGCAGCGCGAACGCGTCGTCGGCGAGATCGTAGCTGCGCTCGCTCGACGCCGTGAGCTCCGAGCGCAGCAGCGCCAGCGCGCCCGGATAGACCTGCAGCCGCACCTGTCCCACGGCGAGGTTGGCCCCCGCCGCGCGCTGCAGCGTGATCGTGCGCGGCGCCGCGAGCGTGCCGCTGACACGACGCGTGACGGGACGGCCGCGCGCCGAGACCTCGATGCTGCGCACCACCGCGTCGGCACCGCCGAGCTTGGCCAGCAAACGCACCGCGCCGGGCGTGGTCGTGGTGAGCGTGGCCTTGCGCACCACGCTGCGCTTCGCCGCGAGATCGACGGCGCCGCTGCCACCCGCGAGCTGAGCGCCGCTCACCGAGAGCGCCAGCGCAGCCTTGACCGCCTTGTCGGTGGTGTTGACGACGTTGATCGGCAGCGTCACGACGTCGCCGGCGCGCAAGCGCTTGGGCACCACCGGCTCGACGTAGATCGGCAGCGTGCCGAGAAACGACGAGACGGTGCCGGCCTGCTCGCCGCTGCGGCTGTGCGCGAGCGCCAGCACGCGCCAGGTGGTCAGCCGGTCCGGCACGCGCACGGTGATCTGCGCCTTGCCCTGCGCGTCGGTGACCAGCAGCGGCTTGAACAGAAACGTCTCGGGGAACCACGAGCGCGTCGGCGCCTGGTCGGGCTGCTCGGCCGAGTCAGCCTTCTGTTCGGGCTTGGGCTTGCCTCCGCCAGCGCGGTCTTTGCCGTCGAGCCTGGCGGCGAAGCGGCTCTCGAGCGCTTTTCTCGGGCGCTTCTTGCCCCTCCTGCCCTTGGCAGCCTGGTCCTCGTCGGCGGCGGCAGCGGCCTTGCCCTCTTCTTTCGCCATCCCGCCCACCGCACCGGGCGAAGCCGCCGTCTTGGTCGACGACACCTGGCGTGCTGGCGCCTCTTTGCGCTTGGCGCAGGCGACGACGAGCGTCGCGCAACCGAGCGCCAGCGACAGCAGCAGCAGCAGGGGCGACCGTTTGTTCTGCGTGCTCATGGCCTGTGCCTCCTGACCCACTGGCTCCAGTTTTCGACGTCCTCGGGAAGGCGTGTGCCGACCGCCACCACCTGGCGCGGATCGGTCAGCGCAAAAAGATCGCTGGGCAGCCGGTGCAGCCGCAGCTTGCGGCCGAACGCGTCGACCACCTTCTTGCCCTTCTTCTCCGCGCTCGCGAGCGCGCGCGTCCACATGGTCGCCATCGTCTTGGGCGTCATCAGCTCCTTGGCCGGCGCTGACTTCTCCCAGGCGCGCACCTGGCGGTGCAGCTCGGCGAGCACGATATAGAAGCGGTCGGTGAGCGCGACGTTGGGATCGAACTTCGTCGCCGCCGTCCCGTTGAGCACGACATCGAGCGCGGCCGGCGATGGCACCTCGGCCACGCGCAGCACTGTCGCCTCGGCAGCGTAGCGGCCGCGCACGCGACCGAGCGCGAGCGCTTGCGCGTCGAGCACGCCGAAGGCCTTCTGCTGCATCTTGATCTTCACGCGCAGCGCACGCAGCGCCTCGGGTCCGGGCAGCGCCACCAGCTGCGAGAGCGTCTCGTCGACGCCGACGAGGCCGACGCCCGCTTTGACGCCGCGCCCGCTCAGCTGCGTCCGAATGTCGAGCTTGGCGTCGGCGCCCGGCGCGTAGCGCGCCTTCTCAGCCGAGACCTTGACCGACAGGCGCCCGCCGCGCCGCACGAAGACGAGCGCGCGCTGCCCGCTGGCGTTGAACGTGTACCAGCCCTTGGCGTTCTTCGGCAGCTCGTAGGTCCAGACGCGCTTCTTCTGCTTCTTGGGCAGCTTGATCAGCTTGCCGCGACCGAGGTGCGCCACGGTGATCGCGCGCGGCAGCACGCCGCTGTAGTCGGGACCGCGCAGCAAACGCACGGTGACCTTCTCACCCGGCTGCGCGAGCACCGGCTTGACGCGCACCGAAAGCGGCGGGATGCGCCCCGGGCGCATGCGCAGCTTGGTCTCGCCGATGGCCTTGCCCTGCTTGTCGAAGGCGGCCACGCGCAGCTCGTAGCCGCGCATGATGGTCGGCTTGGGCGCCGCGGGACCGTCGCTATCCGGCTGCGAGATCGTGTAGCGCACGATGCCGATGGCGGTGGCCGTGGCGGGATAGTCGAGCGACACCGCGGCGGCGCGCGCGCGGATGCACTTCTGCACGGCGGCGGGCATGGCGCGCCCGCTCTTGCCTTGCATCCAGGTGAGCGTTGGCTTGCGTTGCTTGTCCTGGATGCGCCACGAGAGCACCGTGCTGAAGAGGCCCTCGAGCTTGCGCGGCAGGCAGTCGCGCGCGCCGCGCGCCGCCTCGGCGAGCTTGCCCTGCAGCTTGCTCGGCGCCGAGCCGAAGACCGTATCGACATCGAGCGACAGCGACGGCAGCTTCGGATCGGGGAACGCCAGCGTCAGCGCGTAGAGCCGCGCGCTGCCGGCGGGCAGCTTGCGCCCCTTGATGCGCGCCAGCGCGCAACGCGCGAGCTCGCTGCCGGCCGAGCCGGCGGTGATCGCGCCCGCCGGGCTGACGGTCAGCGCGATGTGCGCCTCGTCGCCGTCGCTCTCGGCCCACTTGGCGCAGGGCTTGACCAGCGCGAGCCAGCGGTCCATCTCGACCTGGTCGTCGAGGCTCGCCTGCTGGTTGGCAACGTAGTCGTGCGCGCGCGTGCGGCGCACCTGACCGGGCGCCGACGCCGAGCGGCGCCGCGGTCTGGCTGGGATCACGACGTTGACCGGCGCGCCGGGATCGATCTGCACGCGCGCCACGCTGTCCTCGTCGAGCTCGGTCTTGATGCCTTCGCTCGCCGCGAGCCACGCCTTGCGCACTGTGATGCGCGCGCCGGCGAGCGCGCGACCGTCAGCGCCGGTGACACGCAGGTAGAGCCGATTGTTGAAGCCGCCCACCAGCCCCTTGGCCAGCGGCGTCATCGCCGCCACTTGGATCGCGTCCTGGCTCAGCTGCAGCGCCAGCGCGCCGTGCACACGATCGCCCGCCGGGTCCACCGCAGCGAGCGACGCGACGAGCTGCACGCGCCCCTGAAGATCTTGCGGCACCTGCGGCAGCGTCAGCGCGAAGCGACCCGCCGCATCGGTGCTCGCCGAGCGCGGCAGGCCCTGCTCGCCGGGCGCGAGCCACGATGCCGGCGGCGGCCACGCACCGATCACGCGCCAGCTCAGCGAGACCTTCGCGCCCTGCACCGGCGCACCCGAGCTGTAGATCACCGAGCCTTGAACCTTGGGCGTCTCGCCGCCGCGATAGAACGTCTTGTCGGGCGTCGCGCTGACGCGAAAGCGCGGCAGCTTGAACGGCTCGACGCGCACGGTGGCGCTGCTCGTGTCGGCGCCGGACTTCCACGTGATCGTCCACGTGCCGCTGGGCGCCTTCTTGTCGAGCAGGAAGTTGCCCGAAGCGACACCCCACTCGCCAGCGGCGGCCTTCTCTTCGAGCACCACCACGCCGTTGGGGTCTTTGACGAGCCAGCGTCCCGGACGGCTGTCGATGGGCGTCAGGTCGCGCGCGCGCACCACCAGCGCGCGAAACTGGATGCGATGACCTGGCTCGTAGAGCGGGCGATCGGTGAGCACGTGGATGCGTGCCGGCGCGTAGAGCGCCAGCGGCAGATCGACGTGCCCTTTGCCGATCTTCGTGGTGATGTATGCGCGCAGCTTGTAGTCGCCGTCGGCGATGTCTTTGGGCAGCGTCACCGAGGTGGCGAGCACCGAGCCGTAGCGCCGCCACTTCTTCTCGCGCGGCTTGTGCGGGTCGGGCGGCTGCGGCTCCAGGCGCCGCTCCTTGCCGCTCTGGTCGACGAGCGCGAGCCGCGCCTCGAGCTCCGGCACGCGCGTACGCAGCGCGCTGTCAGCGCGCTTGATCGTGTACAGCGCCGTGGCCCACATGCTGACCTCGCCCCTGCCGCCGCGATAAAGCTTGTTGCCGCGGATATGCAGCGTCTGTCGCACGAGCCCATCGGGGCACTGGCGCACTTTGATCCCGTAGGCTTCGTGGGCCGTTCTGCAGTACGGCCGCGGCCAGAACAGGATGCCTAGGACCAACGCACCAACGCCGCCGGCTATCCACATCCACTTTCGTGGCACCGTCTTCTCCGTTTCGCTGGCCGCGGAGCGGTCGTCCTCGGATTCGCGTGGGGATTTCGACGCAGACTATCGCCTCGCCTGCTCCGACACAAACCAGGCGCGGGGCCTTGGTGCGCTGACAAGCTGTCACGCGCTATCGAGCGCGACTGACAGCGAGACGCGCGTGACGCGCTGCGCGGCGCGCAAGGCCGCGATACACGTGTCGCCGAGCGGCGGCACGCCGGTTGCTCTTTCGCACACAAACAATGAACCCGTGTGTGAGGAGTACGGCCATGCACCACGACAACTACCCAGCCACCGCGATGCTCGAGCTCCGACGGCGCTGCCAGGGCAAGCGCGGCGAAGCGCTGCGCACCGATGTCGGCGTCGATCCGGGCGGGCGCACCGCCGCGGTCTCGCTCGAAGATCGACGCCACGTCTACCAAGTGCTGCTCAGCACGCGCGACCGCCACGACGGCAGCCTGCACGTGGATCTGCGCGTGGACCGCCACGCGCGAAACGCCTCGCGACACCGCCAAGCGGTGAAGCTCTGCGCCAGCGGCCGCATCGCGCGCGGGCGTCGCGTGGTGCTCGCCCGGGTGGCTGGCGACGGTGGGTTCGAGCTCGCGCTGACGGTCGCGTGACACAGGGCGCGTGCCAGGTGGCACAGTTTGACGCAGGATGACCCGCGTCATTACAGAGACTTATAGTTGGCGCTGCTCTTGCTCTGAGGCTCGACCAGGAGACGCCGATGAAAGAGCTCAAACTGTGCCAGTCGCTAGCCCTCGTCTTTTTGGCCCTCGCCGTCACCGCGGCCAGCGGCTGCAGCAACGAGGGCGCTCCGGGCAGCGCCGGTGGCATCACCGCGCAGGTCATCGATGCACACGCGGTGCATGGCGGCTGCGGCGACGCCCCGCCCGCGGTGCCGCCCGACGGCGGCTACATCCCGTGCGGCCCCGAGACCGACTTCTCGGTGACCGTCTCGCTGCTCAACACCAGCAGCCAAGCCGTCACCGTCGAGCCTGGGTCGGCGACGTTGATGACCGTCGAGAGCGACAGCGAAGTCGGCAGCGCCGCGCTGGTCGCGCGCGACGGATTCGATGGCAAGCTCGCGCCGGGCGCCTCGATCACCGTCACCTACCAGCTGCGCAGCACGCCCTACGCCTACTCGGCCGACGAGGTCTACTACAAGGTGCAGCTGGTCGTCGGCGGCAAGACGCTCGAGATCAAGTCGCCACCCACCTACTACCGCGCGCCGCCCGCGTAGCCTTATCATCGTGCGGTGAGAGTGCCCCTGCTCTGCTGCGCCGCGCTGATCGTGCTTTCAGCTTGTGGCAGCGACGACGACAACGGCGAGCTCGCCGTGCTGACCTACAACGTCGCTGGCCTGCCGCAGGGCATCTCCAAGTCCGATCCCGAGCGCACGATCCCGCTGATCAGCCCGCTGCTCGACGCGCACGATCTCGTGCTCGTGCAGGAAGACTTCGCCTATCACGATGCGCTCTCGGCGCAGGTCACGCTGCCTTACAAGTCCGTGCACCGCGCGCAGGGCCCCGGCGGCGGGCGGCTCGGCGATGGTCTCAACCGCTTTTCGCGCGCGCCGTTTCGCGAGCACACGCGCGAGAGCTACACGCGCTGCAACGGGCTTGTCGACAGCGGATCGGACTGCCTGGCAGCCAAGGGCTTCACCCACGCGGTGCACGAGCTGGCGCCCGGCGTCGAGGTCATCGTCTACAACACGCACCTCGACGCGTCGGGCAGCGACGAAGACCAAGCGGCGCGCTCGGCGCAGGTCGACGAGCTGCTCGCCAGCCTGAAGAGCCACGACGCGGCGGTGATCCTCGGCGGCGACACCAACCTCAAGCCGTCGCGCGGCATCGACGGCGAGACGCTCTCGCGCCTGCGCGCGCAGGGCAAGCTCGACGACGCCTGCCTGGCGCTCGACTGCGGCGACGTGGAGCGCATCGACCGCATCTACTTTCGCAGCTCGGCCAGCGTGAGACTCGAAGCGGTGTCGTGGCAGGTGGACCGACGCTACGTCGACGCCGACGGCAAGGACCTCTCGGACCACGAGGCCGTCGCCGTGCACATCCGTTGGCAACGTCGCTAAGCGACAGTACGATTCCCCCATGACAACCGAAACCAAGACCGACAAGAGCAAGAGCTTCGTCCGCTCGCTGTGCGCCGGCGAGATCGAGCAGGACGTCCTCTTTCCCTATCCCGAGCTCGATCCCGACGCGCGCGAGACGCTGGTACAAGTGCTCGACGCCATCGACTCGCTGCTCGGTGATCGCGAGGCAGACTTTCGCGCCTGGGACGCTGCGGGCGAGATGCCCAAGGCGTTTCTCGAGGAGCTGCGGCAGTTCGGCCTCTTCGGTCTGATCGTGCCCGAGGAGCACGGCGGGCTGAACCTCGGCAACATGGCCTACTCGCGCGTGCTGCAGCAGATCGCGCGACACGACGCGTCGGTGGCGCTGACGATCGGTGCGCACAGCTCGATCGGCATGCGCGGGCTCAAACTCTTCGGCACCGACGAACAGAAGCAGCGCTACTACGACAAGCTCGCCACCGGCGAGATGATCGCCGCCTTCTGCCTCACCGAGCCCGGCGCCGGCTCGGACGCCGCCTCGCTGCGCACGCGCGCCGAGGAGCAGAAGGACGGCAGCTACATCCTCAACGGCTCGAAGATCTGGATCACCAACGGCGGCATCGCCGACTTCTTCACCGTCTTCGCCAAGACCGGCGACCTGCAGGAGCGCGGGCGCCTCTCGGCGTTCATCGTCACGCGTGACATGGAGGGCGTGTCGGTCAGCGAGCACGAAGACAAGATGGGCATCCGCGCCAGCTCGACGACCTCGGTGTTCTTCGAGGACGTCAAGGTCCCCAAGGAGAACCTGCTCGGACCGCCCAACAACGGCTTCAAGGTCGCGATGAACATCCTCAACGCCGGACGCTCGGGTCTCGGCGGGGGCTGTGTGGGCGGCATGAAGGGGCTCATCAAACGCGCCACGCAACACGCCACCGAGCGCAAGCAGTTCGGCCAGGCCATCGGCGAGTTCGGCCTCATCAAGCAGAAGATCGGCCACATGATCGTCGACTGCTACGCGGCCGAGGCGTGCGTGACGGTGGTCGCGGCGCTCTACGACAGCGGCTACACCGACAGCTCGGTGGAGGCGGCGATCAGCAAGGTCTTCGCCACCGAGGCGCTGTGGCGTACCGCCGACGAAGCGCTGCAGATCGCGGGCGGCTCGGGCTACATGCGCGAGCTTCCCTACGAGCGCGTGATGCGCGACTGCCGCATCAACCGCATCTTCGAGGGCACCAACGAGATCTTGCGGCTCTACATCGCGCTGACCGCGCTCAACGACGTCGGTCGCTCGCTGCGCGAGATGTCGAGCTCGCTGAAGGGCATCTTCGACGATCCGATCAAGGGCTTCGGCGTGCTCTACGAGTACGCCGCGAGGCGCGCCGCCTGGGCGACGGGCGTGGGCGCGCGCGCGCACACCCTCTCGATGGTGCACCTGGCGCTGCGGCCGCAGGCAGAGATGTTCGAGGACCTCACGCGCGATCTGGCCGGCATGGTCGATCGCATCCTGCGCAAGCACGGCAAGAACATCATCGGCAAGCAGCTGGCGTCACGCCGGCTCGCCGACGTGATGATCGATCTGTTCGTGCTGGCCTGCACCTTCAGCCGCGTGACGCACTCCATCGAGGCCAAAGGCGTCGACGCGGCGGCCAAGGAGATCGACATCGCCCGCGTGCTCGCAGGTCAAGTGCACGGGCGTGTGACGCGCAACTTCCGCAAGATCGACGACAACGACGACGAGCTCGTCAAAGACCTCGCCACCCACGCCTACGAGGCCGAAGGCTACAGCTGGGACACGATCTAGCTGGGTCTTAGATCGCTAATAGCGCGCTAGTAGCCTCCGTAGCGCGCGCTGCCCAGGCGCTCGGGCACCCACACGTTGCGGCGCTCGCGCGGCTTGCGCGCGGGTTTCGTGGCGCGCTGCTTACTGCGTGTGGGCGCGGCCTTCTTGGGCGCCGCGGCGGCGACGGTGGCGACGGTGGCGGCGCGTGGGGCGCGCTGCTGCTCTTGCAGCGCCTGGCGAAGCTGCGCGCTGTTGCTGGCGCAGCCAGTGATCAAGGTCAATCCGACGACCACAGGATAAAGCAATGGCATGACCATAGCTCCTGCGTCGCGATCGCGAAGCGGCGCGCATCATGCGTGTGCGCGCACGCCGCGATCGCGGCGGCGATTCATTGCCACGGCGCTCGTCCGCGGCGAATGCGAATGAAACTTTGTTGTCTGGAGATGCTCGAAGCGAGGCGCGCGCGGAGGGCGCCTCGCGCGCGCTCAATGGGCTAGATTGCCGTGAGCGGGCGTGGACGCGCGGCGGCAGGACCGATGCGGCGCGAAGATCCGCGTCGTCTGCAGCAGGCTGCCTTCTGTACGAAAGGCGTTCATCGCGTCGTGGTGAAGAGCACGCTTCGTGCCAGCGCGCGGTCACGCGAGATCAGGCACTTGGCGAGCGAGCAACCTTCGACGTTCGAAAGCTCACACCGAAAGTCGAACAAGCTATCATCGAGCCGTGATCCCCACCTACGAGCTCGGCGGCCGCGCGGTGCCTGCGATGTTCTACGGCACAGCGTGGAAGGAGGAACGCACGGCGCAGCTGACGCGCATGGCGCTCGACGCCGGCTTCGTGGCCATCGACACCGCCAACCAACGCAAGCACTACCACGAGGCAGGCGTTGGCGAAGCGCTGGTCGGCCGCGCGCGCGAGCGGCTCTTTCTGCAGACCAAGTTCACCTACGAGCGCGGGCAAGATCACCGCTTGCCCTACGACCCGGCGGCGCCGCTCGCCGAGCAGGTGGCGCAATCGCTGCGGAGCTCGTGCGAGCACCTCGGCGTCGAGCACATCGACTCGCTGGTGCTGCACGGCCCCGAGCTGGCGCGCGGCATCAGCGCCGGCGACCTCGAGGTCTGGCGCGCCATGGAGCGCGCCGTCCACGACGGCAGCGTGTCGCTGCTCGGCGCGAGCAACATCTCGTGCTCGCAGCTCGAGGCGTTGCTCGACGCGTGCGAGATCGCGCCGGCGATCGTGCAGAACCGCTGCTTCGCGCGCGCCGGCTGGGACCGCGAGGTGCGCGCGCTGTGCGCCGAGCGCGGCATGCGCTACCAGGGCTTTTCGCTGCTGACAGCCAACACGCGCGAGCTCGCCGACGAGCGCGTGCTCGCTATGGCGCGCCGTCACGGCGCCAGCGTGGCGCAGCTGGTGTTCCGCTTCGCGCTGCGGCTGGGCATGATCGTGCTCACCGGCACGACCGACCCGCAGCACATGCTCGAAGACCTCGACTGCGTGCGCTTCGATCTCGACGAAGACGAGGTCGCGCTGCTCGAGTCGATCGCGACGCGCTAACGTCTACAAGCCGCTAGGGCGACCAACTCAGGGACGTCTTCTGCTCGGAGAGCGCCCAGAGCTTGGCTGCTGCTTCCCGGTTCAGCGCGACCTCCTCGAGGGGACACGCGTCGATAGGGCCGACGGTCTGCGCTCTCTTCGTAGGGCCATAGTACGTCTCGCGCTGCAGTCCCTCTTCCGTCGCACACATCACCTCGGGCCAAGCTCCCTTTTCGGCAGACTGTGCAATAAGTCGAGAGAGCATGGACCAAACGATCTTGTTGAACGTGCTGGCCGTGTCCATCAGCAAGTTTGTTCTTGAAGCGCCGGGATGGCAGACCTGGACCTCGACGTTCTTGTGTGCGGCGTGAACGCGGCGCTGCAGCTCGTAGGCGAACATCATCTGCGCCAGCTTGCTCTGAGCGTAGGCGTTCCACGCGCTGTACTTCTCGTCGAAGTCGAGGTCCTCGAACTGGATCCTCTTCCGTCCCATCTTGTAGGCGTTGCTACCGACGACCACGATGCGCCCTCGCGACTCCTCGACCCGCTCGAAGAGCAGTCCACACAGGAGGAAGTGGCCGAAGTGGTTCACACCGAGCTGGCTCTCGAACCCGTCCACGGTCATCTGCTGGCTGGCTACCTGCGCGATGGCCGCGTTGCAGATGAGCGCGTCGATGCGCGGGACCTTGTCCAAGACCTCTGCCGCCGCTTCGCGCACGGAGCTCAACGCGGCCAGGTCCATGTGCACAAAGGCGACGTCAACATCGCTGCCGAGCTCCTGCTTCAACGTCGCGATGGCGGTGTTTGACTTGTCCGCGTTGCGGTTGAGCATCATCACGCGCCCGCCCTTGGACAGAAATACTCGCGTTGCCTCGAACCCCGCCCCGGCGTTGGCCCCGGTAACCAAGTAGGTCTTGCCCGCGAGGGAGCCGAGATGCTCCGGCGTCCAGCCCTTGGGACCAAATCTTCTGTCCGTCATCGTCGACTCCCTGTCAGCGTCAGAGAGAACAATAAGATCCAGCGATGAGACTCGACAGGCGAGCTCGGCTCGATTTCTTGCCCATTCCTGTCAATTGATAGACAAGTCGCGTTCTCGCTTCGTACGCTGATGCGATGTCGAGACGACAGATCCGGGACCTGATCCTCCGACACGCGCCTGCCCATGGCACCACGGATGTCCCGATCGAAGGGCTCCAGCTGATCCGGGTGACGAAGCCGGTGCCCACCGTTCCAGCGACCTATCCTGCGAGCTTGTGCCTCTTGGTGGATGGTCGAAAGCGGGTGTATCTCGGCGGTGAGGCCAAGACCTACGGCGACGGCTCGTTTCTCTGCTGTGCGATGCCGTTGCCAGTCGAAGCAGAGGTCCCCGAGGCAAGCCCGCGCAGCCCGGTGCTGGGACTGCTCCTCAGTCTCGAGACGCCCACGATGACCGAGACGCTCGTTGCCGCCGAAGCGACCGCACGGCTCGAACCCGATGTCGACAGCGTGCAGTCCCAGCCTGGTCTTGTCGTGTGTCCCTACGATGAAGCGTTCATCGATGCGGTGTGGCGCTTGCTTCAGCTTCTGGATGACGCGTGTGCACGTCAGGTTCTGGCCACCTCGCGGCTGCGCGAGCTCTACTTCGCGCTGCTCCGCAGCGAAGCGGGCGGTGTGGTGCGTCGAAGCTTCGGCGCGTCTCGCGACTTGGGGCGCGCGCTCGCGTACTTGCACGAGCACATCGGCGAGCCCATCGCCATCGATGAGCTCGCGCGCGTCGCGGGCATGAGCAAAGCCGTCTTCCACCGGCGCTTCAAGGCGGTGACGACGCTTTCGCCGCTTCAGTTCATCAAGGCGATCCGCTTGAACAACGCCGCCGCGTTGATCGCGGGGGGCATGAATGTCGCCGAAGCCGCTAACCAGGTCGGCTACGGCAGTCCTTCGCAGTTCAGTCGCGAGTTCAGTCGGCAATACGGAATGGCACCGCGACAATGGGCGAACGACGCTCGCCCAGCAGTAACTTAGGTCACCGAGACGTGCGTCACGCGCGGAAAACGCGCGGCGGCGGCTTCGATGGCTACGCGCGTGGCCTTGTCGGCCTTGGCGAGAGCGAAGCTGACGTCGAGCTCGGCGACGTCATCGGGATCCAGGGTCTGCAGCGCCGCGAGCAAGAGCTCGGCGTACTCTTCGAGCGGCTCGTCGCGCGGAAAGCGCGTCACCACCGAGACGAGCCGGTGTCGGCCATCGCGCGCGTCGCGTGCAAAGCGATAGACCGTGGGACAAGCGCTGTAGCCGTCTTCGAGCTCGAGCAGCGGCGTGGCTGGACGGAATCGCCGCAGCGCCGCGATCCAGCCGCCGATGGTGCGCGAGGGCATCACGTGGCCACCGAAAGCAGAGGTGGTCATGCAGCGCAGCCACAGCCGCTCGAGGCGCGAGACCAGCGGGCCATCGAAGAGCGGCTGGTAGGCGTCGGCTTCGATGACGAACTGGTCGGAGCGGATGGCGAGCGCGCGCAGCCGCGGCAGGCGCTCGCTGCGCGCGAGGCGGCGCAGGTCCTCGCGCCAGTGGGGCGGCTCGAAGCTGGCTTCGTAGCCGATCCACGAGAGGTGGCAGCGCAGCTCGACCAGCTGCCAGTCGGGCGGCTCGACGCTGGCGATGTCGCCAAGACAAGGCTCGTAGACGACCAGTGACTCGAGGCCGCGCAGTACCGGATGGCAAACGAGCTCCGACGCGCCGCCATCGAGCTCGCGCACGGTGCGCCACCATGGGCTGCCAACGAGGCGCGTCTCGCTGTCCGCGATCGTGCAGCGCGAGACGAAGCCGCGCTCGAAGCGCAGGCGCGCCGTCTTGACGACGTCGGCGAGGGGGCCGAGCAGCGCCGAGCGCTGATCGCGTAGGAGCTCGGTGATGCGTCCTCGCGCCTCGCGCGTGAGCTTGTCGCGCAACTGCAGCGCGATCAGCTCGCCGTGCGGGTAACCACGCTGCTGCAGCCAGTCGGCGTATACGGCGCGCGGCGCGACGTCGCCGACGTGGCCGAACACTTCGGCGAGCAGCGCGTCGCCGGCCTCGACGCCGTGCTCGGCGCGCCCGCGTGCGGCTTCGAAGGCGGCGTCGACGGCGGCGAGGTGCTCGAGCTCGGCCGCCGCGAGGGGCGCCGGCGGCTGCGCAGCGCGGCGCGCGATGGCGGCGAGCGCTTCGTCGAGGCGACGCGCGAGCGGCTTGCGCATCTTGTCGCTGAAGCGATCGAGGCCCTTCTGCGCGGCGACCACGCGCGACGGCGCGCGCTCGTCTCGCGCTTCACGCGCCAGCGCGATCACCGCGTAGAAGAACCTGCGCGAGCCGTACCAGGTGTATGGTGGCTCGGCGAGCAGCGCCAACATCGCCAGCTCGAGGCGCGGGTCGGGCGCGAAGGCGCGCAGCAGCTCGAGGCGCGCTTCGGCGTCGGGCGCCGAGACGTCACAAAGCGTCTGCAGCAGTGCGGGCAGCGCGCGCGCGTCGCGCGTGGCGGCGAGCTCGAGCCAGGCCGCCTTGGAGCGCTTGAGCTTGCCAGCGATGTCGCTGGGCGGCGCGTGCGACGGGGCGCGATCGATCACCGCGCCGATGGCGCGCGAAGGTCGTGCGCGCCATGCGTCGAGCAGGTGTCGCAGGACGTCGTCGAGCTCGCGAGCTCGCGCAGCGCTTGCCGCGCGCGCGAGCGCATCGGACAAGGTCGTCACCGCCGCCACGATAACCGGCGGCGATGTGCCCAGGGAAGATTTGGCGAGAGAGCGGGAAGAGGTGGTGGAAAGAGGCGGCGGAGGGGTGCGCGAGGTGGTGCGAGCGCTAGCGGGCGGCGACGGGCGAGGCCGGCGCGCTCCACAGGCCGCCGACGTTGGCGGCCCAGCGCGTCCAGGTGTTCTCGCCGCCGCAGAAGATGTAGCCGCTGACGTAGCCCGACGCCTTGTACTGCTTGCGCTTGCCGGCGTTCTTCAGCTCGCCGATGACCGCCAGCTTGGGCGACTTGACCACGCACTGCTTGCCGTGGTGACGAATGGCGAAGGAACGCGCGAGCGCCGAGACGCCGAGACCGCCGGTGGTTCCGACTTTGATGTACTCGACGGTGCCCTTGAAGACGAGCCGCACGTGGCGTTTGCCGACCGTGAGCTTGGTCGCCGCCTGCGCTTTGCCGTCAGCGCTCTTCTTGATGCGCATGGTCTTGCCGCTCGGCAGCGTCCAGACGCCGTCCAGGTCGGTGGCGAACGCCGTGTTGGGCGCGATGAAGCTGAAACAAACGATGGCGGCGATGGCGATGCGCATGGATTGTCCCCTCCGTACACAAATACTATCGCCTGTTTTCATGTAATGTAAAGAACGATTTTTTGTCGCAGAGTAATGGCGCGAACCTCTGTGATTTCAACTAGCTGGGCGTCCACTTTCGCTGACCATGGCGAGCGAGGAAGCGCAGCAAGGCGCGTCTGGTGGTGGGTCCGCGCGTCGGATAGGGCGTGTCGTCGCGCAGCTGTAGATCTCCCCCGAAGGCGAGACGCAGCTTCTCGACCTCGTCGGCGTCGAGCGCGCAGCGGCGGGCGGCGACGTCGACGTTGTAGAGCGCCGCAGCGTTGAGGCCGAGCACCTTGGCCTTGAGCGCCTTGCTCAGCGCCGGGTAGCCGTAGAGCTGCTGGAAGGCCGGCGTGATCTCGAACGCGCGAAAGGCCACGATCTGCGGCTGCGGCGAGCCCGACCAGATGCTGTCGGTGCCCCACAGCACGCGGTCTTCGCCGACGTGCACGAGCAGCTTGCCGAGCGCGTGAGCGGCCTGTGTCGGCTCGCTCATCAGGTTGCGCCAGGTGGTGCCGAGCTCGGCGTAGACGTTGCTGTTGGGCGCGATGTTGTTGTCGGCGAGGCTCTTGATCAGCGCGTCGATGCCGCGCGCGTTGCTGGCGTCGTAGGGTCCTTCGCTGACAGCCGGGTCCCAGCCCGAGTGATAGATGACGAAGCGCACGTCGGGAAAGCGCGCCGCCACCACGCCGACATCGCGCGGCGAGGCGTGCTGCGCCGAGAAGCCGAAGAGCGGCAGCCCTTTGTGTGCGCAGATGGTCTTGATACCAAGCGAGCGCGCCTTTTCGATCATCGGGACGCCCACGGCGGCGTCGTCGAGGAAATACGCCGCGCCGCCCTGCGGCACGTAGGGCGTGTAGACCTTCCAAGCGGCGATGGCGTTGCTCTCGCTGTGCTTCTGCATCAGGTCGAGCGCTGCCTGCAGGTTGCCGCCGTTGGGCACCACCGCGGTGTGCAGCAGCGCGCGCGGCGCACCGCCGGCGGCGAGCTGATCGAGCAGGTTGATCGTCTCGCGCGACATGGAGAAGGTCAGCGGGTTGACGTCCGGCGAGGTCGACGGCACCGCCGAGAGCACGCTCATGCTCGTGTCGCTGCGCAGGTAGATGTCGCGCAGGTAGTGATAGCGCGTGAGGCATTCGAGCTTGTCGGCGGGGCCGCAGTCGGGGCCGATGATGCGCAGGGTGCGCGCGATGTCGGCCTCCGCGCTAACCCAAGCGCCGCCGGGCTCGACGTGGTGGGTCTGTACGTCGAAGATGAACTCGTCGCCGGCGAGCGCCGCGCAGGTCGCCGCGGCGTCGTGGGCGTCGGGCACGACGAACTCGCCGCCAACATCGCGCGCGCCAGCGTCGAGGTCCGCGCCGGCGCTGGGCGCGGCGTCGCTGCAGGCGGCGAGCTCGTTGATGGCGCCGAGCGTGACGGCGATGGCGCCGAGGCCGTGCATGAAGCGGCGCCTGTCGACGCCGGTTCGCCGCGCCACGTCCGCCGCGCGCTGCAACGCGAGCTCGGTGGCGGCGCGATGGCGCGGGGCGGGCGCCGCGGGGATGAACTCGCCGTTGCTCGAGGGCCCGATGGCAAAGGGCAGCTCGACGTCAGCGCGACGGCGTGACTTGCGGCTCGTCAAGCGCGGGCTGCGCGCGCTAGCGGCGGCTGCGGCTGCGGCGGCGGCGACGGCGGGCGACGAGCACGATGCCCGCCAAGAGCAGCATCGACAGCGGCGGCGCGCCGACGGGCGTGTCGGCGCCAGCCGAGCAGCGCAGGTCGAGCAGCAGGTCGATGACCTTGTTGTCGGTGGCCGAGGTGTGCGTGAACGAGGTCATGTTCTGCGTGACGATATCGCCGACATCGGGCTGCGTGGGCGTCGGCGTGGGCGACGTCTCGAAGAGCGCGGCGCCCACTTCGAGCTGCGTGTTGACCGGCAGCGTGTAGAAGGTGTGCGAGATGATGGTGCCGCCGCTGAGGTCCGCGTTGCGTTGCTCGTGGATCGCCACCTGCGCCTGGGTCGACGCGTTGGCGACGAGGATCACCAGCGTGCCGATACAGTCGCTGCCGGCGGTGCCCGCGGTGCAGGTAACGTTGCTGGTGTCCACCGAGACGTTGATGCGCGCGCTCGGTCCGGGCGGCAGATCGCCCGTGGTGTCCGGCGGCAGGTCCATCGTGCTGTCGGGCGGCGGGACGTCGGGCGCGCTGTCGGGCGGTGGCAGCACGTCGGGCAGTGGTTGGTCCTGCGACGCGTCCTTGCCACCGGACGTGTCGACGGTGGAGTCCGCAGCCGTGGCATCGTCGCTGCTGCAGGCGGCCTGCGCGACGACGAGGACCAGCGTGACGACCAGCGCGAGCGCACGAACGCACGAGGTACGCATACCAAACCCCTCCTAAGTGGTATGCGCACTATCATACATCACATCGGAGGGCGTCAGCGACGGCGTGGATAGCGCATGCCGCGCGTGGCGTGGGCTTGCTTCATCTGCGCCAGCGTCGGATAGCTGCAGGGCTGCCCCTGTCCGACGGCGGCGCCACGCTCGCGGTAGGCCGACAGCGACCAGCGGATCGACATCGGCGGGTCGTTGTCGCTCCACGGCGTGCACACGTCGTAGACGTCCTCGAGATCGAAGGCCCACTCGTAGATGCCGCCGTCGGGCGTGGTGACCTGTTCGTTGAGCTCGGCCCGAAGCAGCCGCCCGCGCGCGCGCCCGCGCACGCGCAGCTCGACGTAGGCAAACTTGTGGCGGCCGAAGCAGTACAGCCGCCCGGCGGCGAAGCGCTGCACGTCGCCGATGCGGACGATGGCGTCGCTGCTCTTGCTCGAGTCGAGCGGCGGCCCGTAGTAGATCGTCGACGTGTAGCTGGCGTCGTTGGGCTCGAAGCGATATCCGCGCTGCGGCTCGTCCTCGCGTCCCCAGTCGATGGTCATAGGCGGCTCCTGATGCGGTTGCGCGGAGCCAGTGCAAGGCCAGAGCCAGCGCCGCGCGCGCGCGAGCACGCGGAGTTGCACGCGCGCGGCACGCGCAGCGCTGTGCCATCGTCGATCACGTGGCGCAGCGCCGTGCGCCAAAGCGGCGCACCGAGCCTACTTGGAGCGTCGATTGGGCTTGGACTTCTCGATCAGGTCGATGACGAGGTCCACGCGCTGATCGACGGGCAGCGCCGGCACCGAGATGACCTTGAAGCCATAGCGCTTGGCGGTGCGCGTGTAGAGGTCGTGCAGGCGGCTCTGCAGCACCTGCGACTCCTGCGCGGTCTCGCGGCGCTGCGCGTCGTTGACATACTGGCTGCGGTCGAGCGGCTCGAGCAGCAGGATCGTGTCGTAGCGGGCGTTCTTGAGGTGCTGCAGGTGGCGCTTGAACAGGTCGTAGTGCTTTTTGGGCGAGTGGCCCGACTGCACGAGGAACGGCAGGCCGTCGGCGGCAGAGCGATCGAAGACCAGCGTCTGCCCCGTCTTGGCGGCCTGACGGCGGGCGCGCTTCTCGATCACCTTGTGCACGTTGAGCACGCGCTCCTGGAAGGGCAGCCAGTTGACCACCGGCAGCTTGGGCAGGTAGCGCTTGCCGCGCCGTGCGGCCTTGTCCTGCTCGGACTTGATCACCAGCCGCGCCGCCTCGGGCACGATCAGATAGCCGCGCTTGGCGAGCGCCTTGGCGATGGTGGTCTTGCCAACGCCGGGCCCGCCGGTGAGCACGACGGCGCGCTGGTGGCGCGCGAAGGCGGCGCTGCTGGCGAGCAGCGCGAGGGCGGCGAAGGTGCATACAGCGACGACGAGAGAGCGAGCACGGCTCATGGGCGCGCGTATGTGCAGCGCCTGTGCCTGGCTCAAGTGCCTGTAATTGCGCCTAGTGCGCACTAGATGCGGCTTCGAAAACCGGATGGGGGTGGCTTGCCGCCCACTGCCGGCCGCTTGCCGCTTCAGGCGACCGTGGCGCAGCTCATGGCGCTGTGGTGAAAGCCGAGGCGTGTGTCGTCGAGCAGCCCGAGGTGCTCGGGGAAGAAGCGGCGCAGCGGCGGGAAGTCGACGCGCCGCAACACGCGGCAGTCGGGGTAGCTGTAGACGATGACCTGGTTGCGCCCGCGATGCGCCGACAGCAGCCGCGTCTTGTCGGGGCTCAGCTGCAGCCCGTAGCTGCCGTCGAGCAGGCTGCCGCGCGTGATGCGCAGCGACTTGGCGAAGGTGTGCAGCGCGTCGGGCAGGTTCACGCGGCTGAGCGACTCGGCGAGGTTGGAGAGGCCGGAGCGCAGGTATCGCATGCTCGACAGCGCGCCGACGCGCTCGTCGATGTAGCGCACGTGGCTGAGGGTGGCGAGGTCGATGCGCGCGATGACACTGCTGGCGCAGCAGTTGTAGAGCACCTCGTCGTCGGTGACGATCACGTCCGACGTCAGAAAGCCCGGCAGGTCCTTGGGGATCGCCGCGTGCCGCAGCACCTTGGCCGAGGGGCCGTCGATCTCGAAGAGGTAGTTCTTGTAGTGCGCCATGGTGTACTCGGCGAACTCCATGTCGCCTTGCGGCGAGCAGCGCTGAGTGGGCGCGTAGAAGATGTCCTTGCTGGGGTGCAAGCCGAGGTGCCACGCGGTGGCGGGCAGCGCCACGACGCGCGCCTGATCGGTCTCGAGATCGTAGATGCCGACCTGGTTGGCGTAGCCCTTCTTGTCGTGGTCCATCGCGCCGTAGAACAGGTAGCGACCGGACGGCGAGCGCTTGAGCGCGTGCGGCAGCGTGACGCAGTGCGGGCCGAGGCGCGTGGGGTTTTCGAGATCGTCGACCTCGAAGCGATAGAAGTCGGGGCCGATGACGGTGACGAAGGTGCGCTCGCCGAGCCACGCGACGTGCGTCTGGCTGCTGTAGACGACGTCGGGGGCGGCGAAGCGCAGCGTCGACAAGCGCGCCACCTCCTCGAGGGTGCGCGGATCGTAGAGCAGCAGCGTCTGCGAGAGATTGCCGAGGTAGGCCAGCGTGCCTTGTGGGTTTATCTGCGTGGCGTGTCCGCCGGCGATGCCGTCGAAGAACTTCACGCGGACGTCGTAGTGATCGCGCTCGGTGTCGGCGCGCAGGCGTGCGACGCCAGCGAAGCCTTCGAAGCCGTTAAGCCCGTGCCCGTCGAGCGCGATGAACATGTCGAAGGTCGACATCGCGTGCCTCCTCTCCTTGGCGATCGTTGGTTGCGCTGGTGCCGCCGAGCGGCGACTCGACCCAGCGGACGATGCTCTCGGCGAGCCGGCCCGCTGCGGCGCCGTCGACGATGCGGTGATCGAAGGTGGCGCAGAGGCGCAGCACGGGGCGCGGCTCGACGGCGCTGCTGCCATCGGGGCGCTTGACGACCCACGGCCGCTCGCGCACGGCGGTGACCAGCAGCAGCATTGGACAGCGCGCCAGCGGCACGAAGGGCGCGAAGGCGGTGTCGATGCCGAACATGCCGACGTTGGTGACGACCACGCTGCCGAAGGGATCGCGCGGCATCGAGGCCGCAGGCAGATGCAGGTGAAGCTCGTTGGTCAACACGTCGGTGAGCCACAACATCGGACGCAGCAGCGGCGAGGGCAGCCGGCGCATCAGATCGCGGCTGCGCCGGTAGGTCGGGTCCTCGTCTTTGCGCGTGGACTCGACGCGCTCGGCGACGCCGGCGGCGATCTGCTCGAGCGACAGCGCGTCGGCCTCGTCGAGACGCACGCCGGTGAGGTCGCGGCCGCCGTCGGTGGCCACGGAGACGAAGACGTCGACCGTCTCGCGCTGCAGGATGCGGCCGCCGAGACCGACCTTGGCGTTGAGCTCGGGATGCTCGGCGAAGGCGCGCGCCACGGCCTGCGTCACCACGTGGGTCATGGTCAGCTTGAGCCCGCGCTGGCGGCGCGCCTGGTCGATCAACGCCAGCGTCTCGCTGACCTCGATGTCGACGAAGCCGTGGATCGTGGGATCGCGGGGGCGGCTCCACATGTTTGCCGCCATGCGGCGAAAGGTTGAGGTTCGCTCGGGTTTGCGAAACTGGGTCGGCATCGGCGCGGCTCCTTGCTTCGCATGTAGTGATAGCTGCGGCAGATACCCACCGCTCGACGCAGGGCGCCAGGCGCTGGCGCGAGCACGCCAGCGGCTATTCGGCGTTGTCGCGGCGCCAGGCGCTGGGCGACTGGCCGACCTCGCGCCGAAAAAGCGCCGAGAAGGCCTGCAGCGAGGCGAAGCCGAGGTCGAGGGCGATGTTGGTCAGCGGCGCGCTCGAGGTACGCATGCGCCGCTTGGCCTCGGAGACGCGTACGCGCGCCAGCTCGCGCTGGTAGCTCGTGCCGGCCTCCTTGAGGCGGCGCTGCAGCGTGCGCTGGCTGGTGCCGAGCAGTCGCGCGGCTTCAGCGATGGTGGCGGAGAGGCCGCCGGCGCTGGCGACGAGCGCGCGGCCGAGCGCGGTGACGATCGGCGCCTCGCCGGCGAGCTGCTGATAGGCCTCGGCGAAGGCGTCGGCCCAGGCCGCGTCACGCTCGAGCCAGCCGAGCGCCTGGCGCGGGTCGTCGAACAGCGCGACGGGATACGGCGCGTCGAGCACCGAGAAGAAGCCCGAGATGACCGCGCCGGTGTAGCCCTCGGCGCGCACCAGCGCCAAGCGCGTGACCTTGGCCGAGAGGCGCTGCTTCTCGTCGCGCACGTACTGCGCCAGCTCGACGAAGGCGGCGCCGTCGGCGCTGTCGAGGCGGCTGGCATCGACGAGCGACGCGTGCGGCACGATGTCGGGGCGCAGCTCGACGCGCAGCGAGCGCACCAGGTGGGTGATCGCTTCGGCGTCGGGGCGGCCCCACAGCAACACGCCGAACAGCTCGGGCGTGGCGCAGAAGTGCATCCAGCCGCTGCCCGCGGTGTAGCTGGCCGAGGGCTGGCGAGCGAAGCTCTCGAGGTCGGCAGCCGGGTTCAGTGCGCGCATCGCCGATACAGGTCTCGGGCGCTATTTCTCGCTGAACGGATCGATGGTGCGCTCGAGACGCTTGCGGTTGGCGGTGATGCTCGAGCGCGGACGACGACGGGCGCGGCGTGCGCGGACGCGGCGAGCGCGCGCCGAAACGCGGGCGCGGGCTCGGGCGCGGGCGC
>JAGQIK010000252.1 GCA_020431405.1 Myxococcales bacterium | reverse complement strand
CCGCAGCGCCTGCGCCTTCGATGGCCCGCGCGAAAGCGCCGCCAGCCAGCGCATCCGCGCCGCCGCGTGCAGCCCCGCGCGCTCGAGCGCGCTCGCCGCGGTGTCCGCGCGCGCCCTGCTCGCCGCCCCGAGCGCGCACAGCAGCGACAGCGTCGCGATCCCTCGCCGCACCTAGCTCAGCCCCCGAGCAGCACGCCGAAGCCCAGCGCGAACTCGGCCGCCGCGCCGAGCCCGCCCCCCCGAGGCGCCGACTTTCGCAGGTGCAGGTGCTGCCGATACTCGAGCCGCACCAGCCATCGTCGCGCGAAGCACACGCGCAGCCCCGCCCCCACCAACCACTCGGGCCGGATCGCCGCCTCCACGCCGATAGCCGCCAGCGCGTCCATGCTCACCACGCCGAAGCCGCCCAACAGGTACGGCTCGAAGCCCGCCACCAGCTGACCGAGCCGCAGCTTTCCGTCCAGCGGCGACCACGCCAGCGCCGCACCGAGCCGCCACAGCTGCGCCTCGCGCACGCTGCTCGATCCGCTGCGCGCGAGCTCGGCGCCCTGCTCCGTCTCGCTGGCGAAGCTGTAGCTGAAGCTAGCCTCGACGCCGAGCCACTCGGTGATGTGAAACGCCAGCCGCCCGCTGATCGGCACGTAGACGCGCTGCGCGTCGGTGGGCACCACGCCCGCGCCGACGCCGATCTCCACGCGGTGGCGCTTGGCGATCGCACGCGGGCCTGGCGCGTAGGCCCGCGCGAAGTAGCGTTCGAGCTCGGCTGCCACCGCCTCCTCGTGCTGCGCCAACGCGGCTCGCGGCGCCACGGCGCCGAGCAAACCAAGCAGAAGCACCGAGAAAACGAGCCGCCCTCTCCATCGCGCTTGCCAGCAACGCGAGCGCCGGTGTATTTCATTGCCCGTCGCGACGATGACAGTTTTTTGGGCGGCGGGCGTGCGGGCGATACTATGTAGGTCGATGTGGGCTGTCATGTCGCTTCACCGTCTACCCCCCGCCAGGGTCTCATGCTGATCATCTTCGGAACGCTCTCGCTGCTGCTCGTCACCCTCGGTCTCTTCGTCGCCACGCTGCGACTCGGACGACACACCGACTGACACACGAGCGGCCTCGCGGCGCTCGACGCCGCCATCCGCGCATCGGTACTTTAGGTGAGCCCTATTCGGTGGGCAGCTTCTTGATCAGGCGCGTGATCTCACCCGCCTTGATCGTCACCGGGAATGTCCAGCGCTTGCCTTTGACGTCGAACGTCACCTTGTGACGTCCAGGCCGCAGCGAGAGCTTGCTGCGCGGCGCGATGGGCGTGTGGCGGCCCGTGTCGCGCCCGTCGACGATCACCTTGGCCCACGGCGTCGTGTTGGCGACGAGGAAGCCTGGCTGCCCCTTGCTGCGCGAGCCGGCTGACGTGCGGCCGCCGCTCGGCTTGCGCCCGCCGCTCGGCTTGCGCCCACCGCTCGGGTTGCGACCGCTCGGCGTGCGCCCACCGCTTGGCGTTCGCACCGCGACACTGCCGCCGCTGCCGCTGCCGGCGCCGCTCTTGATGCCGCCGCTCGTCGCGCCGCGGTCGCGCCGCAGCGTCTTTCGCACGCGTTTGGGCCGCTTGCTCTCGACGTCGCCGCTTTCGATCTGCAGCCACTGCGCCTCGGTGCGGTAGCCGTCGAGCGTCAGCGTCAGCCGGTACTTGCCCGGCGGGAGCTCGATCTCCTTGGGGGTCTCGCCCTGCTCCTTGCCGTCGACCAAGATCTTGGCGCCCTTGGGCCACGTCTTGATGTCGATCTTGGCCCGCGGCAGCGCCTCGAGCTTGATCTCGCGCTGCTCGACCTGGCCGGGCTCGAGCGTGATCTCGACCTTGGCTGGCTTGAAGCCGTCCTTCTCGACGCGCACCACGTGCCGCTTGCCCGGCTCGAGCTCGAGCGGCTTGGTCGCGGCAGACGCCGCTACCTCCTTGTCGTCGATCAGCACGCGCGCGTCGTTGGGCTTCAACGTCAGCTGCAGCTTGGCCACCTGGCGCGGGATCTTGAACGGCTCGAGAACCCTCACCTCCCCCGCCTTGAGCGCCACGATCGCCGACTTGGTGGCGTGCTCGGTCTTGAGCTCGACCCTGTGCTTGCCTGCAGGCACCTCGCGCGAGAACGGCTTGCCGGCCACCAGCAGGCCGACGGTCTTGCCGTCGATGAGCACGCGGCCCGACGTCGGCGGCGTCGCGCTGACCACCACCGTCGCGCGCGCCGGCGCGTCGCTGCTGCCGCCGCCGCCCGCGGCGAAGACGCGCCACAGCACGATGCCGAGGATCACCACCAGCGCCAGCAGCACGCCGATGAGGATGTCCTTGATCATCGACGAGCGCGGTGGCGGCGCCGCGATGGGCACCGTGCCGCTCACCGGCGGGCGCCGGTTGGCGTCGTAGATCACGTCGGCTTGCCCGCCGCCGTTGGCGCCCGAGCCGTTTCCGCTCTGCACCAGGTCGGCGAAGATCACCGTCGCCTGGTTGGGCGCGTGCACGAGCTGTCCCGACTCGGCGTTGAAGATGTACGTCGGCTCGGCGGCCATCGGCGACGCCGCCGCCGGCAGCTCGCCGCCCTGGTTGCCGTAGATCTCGGTGCGCCCGTCGTCGAAGTCGGACGGGCTCGGCATCGGCTCGTCGATCTCGCGGATGTCGTCGTCCGACAGCGGCGACGCGTCGTCGCCTTCGATGAAGTCCGGGCCGCCCAGCTCGGTGCGCCCGTCATCGAAGTCATCGGGCGCCGCGTAGGTCTCGGCCGAAGCGAGCAGGCCGTCGGTGTTCGCGGCGAGCGTCGGCGGCTCGGTGGAGTCGTCCATCGCCGGCGGCGGCGGCGGCGGGCGCGTTTGCGGCCCTGTAGGCCCCGACAGCTGCGACAGCGCCAGCTCGCGCTGCCCGGCGGGCGCCGAAAAGCCCGACAGATCGTCGCGCCGGATGCGCTTGTACTCCTCGAGCGACTGCTGCTCGCGCTGCCGCTCGCGCGCGAACATCTCCTTGAGCGCCGTCGAGAGCTGTTTGACCGTGAAGACCGGCGACTGCGACATCAGCCAGCCCATCAGGTCTTCCTGCATCTCGTTGGCCCAGCTGTAGCGATCGTCGGCCTCGCGCGTGAGGGCCTTCATCACGATGCGGTCGAGGTCCTCGGGCACCATCGGGTTGTGCGCGCTCGGCGGCTGCACGTCGGCGTTGCGCACCTTCTCGAGGATCGCGAAGTCGCTCTCGCCGGTGAAGAGCCGCTCGCCGACGCACATCTCCCAGAGGATCGTGCCCAGCGCGAAGATGTCGGAACGCCGATCGAGCGGCAGGCCGCGCACCTGCTCGGGCGACATGTAGCCGAACTTGCCCTTGAGCACGCCGGCCTGCGTCTTCGACGAGCGGCTCACCGCCTTGGCGATGCCGAAGTCGATGACCTTCACCTCGCCTTCGTAGGAGACGAGGATGTTCTGCGGCGACACGTCGCGGTGGATGATGTCGAGCGCCTGGCCGTTGGCGTCGCGCTTGCGGTGCGCGTAGTCGAGCCCCTCGGCCGACTTGGCCGCGATGAAGGCGGCCATGGAGAGCGGCATGCGACGCCGCAGCCGCCGGAAACGGTTCTGGATCTGGAGCGTGTCCTTGCCCCAGACGAACTCCATGGCGATGAAGTGCGAGCTGTCGATCTTGCCCAGCTCGAAGATCTGGCAGATGTTGGCGTGCGAGAGCTGCCCGGCGATCTTGGCTTCATCGATGAACATGTCGATGAAGTCGGCGTCCTCCGCCATCGACGGCAGGATGCGCTTGATCGCGAGAATCTTCTCGAAGCCCTCGACACCGAAGGACTTGGCCTGGAACACCTCGGCCATGCCGCCGACGCTGATGCGGTCGAGCAACAGGTACTTGCCGAACACAACCGGCCGTCTCACCGCCGAGCCTCCGGGCTATGAGACGCGTGCATCAGGGCTGAATCCATCGAGGGTCGAAGAATTGTAGGCTGTAGACTGAGGCCTCTCAACCTCTAACGCATCGGTTTCAGCGTCGAGGGGAGAGATCGTGGGGTAGAGGCCATGGCCCAATCCCCCCATAATCGGGCCCCGTACACGTCTTTGCCGGTCCCGAGCCCAGCCTTCACGCCGCTAGAAGCGAACGATTACGCCGGTGGGGGCGAGGCTAACACGTGCTGCCTTGGCGCGCGCGTGCTTGTTGGTCTCCTCGGCGATCTCGGGCGCCCGGTAGTAGTAGTAGAGCCCGTCGATGGCGCCGTAGAGCATCACCAGCGCCAGCGTCGCGACGCTCGCCACGTTGGTGATCTGCAGCGCACGGAAGGTCGTGCGCGAGAAGGGAAACAGGTTGTGGTCGCCGCGCTGGCTGTAGAGCACGGCGGCGCTGACCACCGACGAGGCGACGAGCCCGAGCTCGATGCCGAGCACCACGAAGCCCTTGGTGCGGTGGCCGTTGCGAAATTGCCCCCAAGGCGGCAGCAGGTTGACGGCTGCCGAGCCGCGCGGCCCGTGCTTGCGGATCACCTTGCGCTGCTCGAGGTCGACGGCGCGCCTCACGGCTTCGAAGAAGCGCACCACCTCGGGGCGCACGAACGACGGGTCGAGCTTGGCCGCTGGCTCGAGGCGCAGCAGCGAGCGGAAGGCACGCTCGGCGACCTGCTGGTTCTTGATCAGGTACGAGGCGATGCCGTAGATGCGCAGCGCTTCGATCTGGTCGGCGCGGTCGCGCAGCGCCTCGCCCTTGACCAGCCGGCCGAGCCGCTGCGCGGCCTGCGCGTACTTACCCATGGAGTAGAGATCGATCGCCTCGCGCAGCAGGCGTCGCGCCTCTTGCGGCTGCACGGCCTGCGCCGCGCGCGGCAGCGCCGTCGCTGCCAAAAGCAGCGTCACCACGGCGACCATCGCGCGCGCTGCCCTCACGGCTTGGCGTTCTCGTCGGGCAGCGGCACGCGCAGCTGAAAGGAGCCGTCGGCGCCCGCGCGCGTCTCGTCGATCACGCGCGACGGCGGACAGCCCGTGCTGCCCGTGCACAGCACGCGCACGATGGCCTCGCCGATGACAAGCCCGCCGTTGGTCTGCACCACGCCCTCGAGGCGCACCGCGCGCGGCAGCGTGAAGTCGAGGCTGCGGCTGCCCTCGATCGTGACCTGCTCGAGGTGTGGCCCGATGATCGTCGCGTTGGCGCCGCCGCTCGTCTTTTCGGCGCCCAGCAGCGGTCGATCGACCACCGGCCGCACGAACACCGAATACGTCTGCTTGTCGTCGATGTCGACCTTGTAGTTGCCGAGCGCGTCGGTGAGCGTGCTGAAGACGCGCCCCAGCGAGTCCGTGATCTTGATGCTGGCGCGCACGGGCCGCAGGTCGCTCCCGTTGTAGACGCCGAGGCTCGACTCGACGCGGCCGCTGAGCACCACGCGCCGCGCGAGGCTCAGCGTGGTGGCCATGGTTGGCTGGCTGGCGCTGAGCGTCACCTGCACGACGCGCGGTCCCTCGGCGCTCGGCGTGGCGCTGCTCGGCGTGAGCGTGATGTCGTACACGCCCGGCGGCAACAGCAGCGCGGCGCCGCTCGCCGAGCCGCTGCCGGGAACGACGAGCTTGCCGGCGCTGTCGGTGACGAGCTCGCGCTTGATGCGCCCGATCGCCGTGAGCTTGCCGCTGGGCGTGGTCAGCTCGCCGACGCCCGCGATGGCGGCCGACTCGACCACCACGCGCACGCCCGCCGCGGGCGTCGTGCCGTCGCTCTGCGTGACGAGCGCGTCGAGCTGCACGCGCGGCAGGTCCGCGTAGGCGAAATGCCAGCCGCTGGTGTCGCCGTCGATCTTGACGCCGTCGACCTGCGCGATGGCGCGCCCCGAGGCGGGCGGCGGCACCACGGTCAGCGTCGCGGTGCCGCTGCGTACGCGCAGCGTATAAGCGCCGCTCTGGTCGGTGGTGCCCACGGTCGAGGGCACGCTCAGCGCGCCGACGCCGCTGCGCACCGTGACGACGGCGTCCTTCAGCGGCGTGGCATCGTCGAAGACATCGCCCTGCACGGCGATGCCGGCGTCGAGCTTGGCCTCCCAGCCGGGGCCGGCAAGCAGCGCGGCTTGCAGCCCGCTGAAGCGCTGCGGCGCCAGGTCCGTGCCGTCGGGCACCACCAGCGCGTCGAAGCGCCCGCTGAGCTTCATCGCGCCCTGCCCGCCGACGAGGTAGCGATCGACGAGCAGCGCGCCGCCGAGCTCGCCCCACAGGCTGACGTGCGCGGCGCGCGGCTGCCCTTGGTCGTCGCGCACCACCATCGGAACCTTCACGCCGTCGTCGACGATCACGGTGACGCCGAGCCGATCGCCGTCGCCGACGACGATCTCCTGCTGCGTGGTCGGCGCGCCGATGGTGTCGGGCGTGATGATCTGCAGCTGGAACACGCGCTGGTTGTCGGCGCTGTCCACCGGCAGCGTGGCGCGGTCGTAGAGCGGCGCCGACAGCTCCGGCACGTCGGCGAAGCACTCGATGACATAGGTGCCGGGCAGCTCGGGCGTGAAGCTCGCCTGGTTGCTCTGCGCCTGCACGTCGACCTTGCCGCCCTTGGGATCGGTCACGTCCCAGCGGTAGGCCGTGACGTAGGAGCTGGTCAACGCCTCGACCTCGACGAGCTTGCCCACGCGGCCGGTGGTCGCGCTGCGGATGGCGATCTGTACGTGGCCCGGGATGCTCGCGCTTGCGTCGTCGGCGCCGCAACCAGCGCTCGGCGCGATCAGCACGGCCAGCGCGACCCAAAGCCAGCGGCGAGAAAACAGCGTGCTCATCGGAACTCGACCTCCCAGGTCAGCCAGCGATAGCAACTATCGTAGAGCCGACCATCCGACTTGCTCTCCAAGCAGCTCCAGTCGCCCTCGGCGCAGCCTTTGGGCGCGGGCGCCAGACCGTCATCGACGCGCACGCGGAAGTAGCGCACCTCGCCCGGCGGCGCGAAGCTCGGCGTCACGGTCAGCGATTGGTCGTCGCCTGCGATGGCGTCGTACGGGCCGGCCAGCGCGCTCGAGACGCTCCAGCTGAAGACGGGCGGGGCGAGCAGATCGTCCTTCGCCTCGGCGCCCTCGCCGAGCTTGCGGTCGTCGCGTTGCGGGTTGTTGACGTCGCCGCTGTCGGTGATCAGCAGCTTGCGCGATGTCTCGTCGTAGCTCGGCGTGAGCAAGCACGGCGGCCGGTTGGGGTGCAGCGTGAGGCGCGTCTTGTTGTCGACGTCGACGTAGAGCTCGGTCTCGGCGCTCGTGCCGCCGCGCTTGTCCTCGATGGTCGCGCGGATGGCGATCGTCGTCGCCTTGTCGAGCTTGGCCGGATCGCCGATCAGCGACAGCACGTCGAGACGCGTGCCCTGGTCTTTGCAGGGCAGCACCTTCCACTGCGCGAAGAGCGCCTTGACCGCGGCGTCGGCCTCGTAGGTGACCTTGGCTTCGCCGCACTCGAGCGGCTCGTCGTCGTCGCTGCCGTCGAGCGAGACGTGATACTCGGCGTGCGCCGGGTAGGCGTCGGCACCCAAACCGCTGGCGACGTCCTGCGGCTCGAAGCGCGCGATGACCTGCGGCGCGTGGTTGCCGACCTCGAACTCGTGCGTGTAGCTCGTGGTGGCGCCGTCGGGGTCGGTGGCGGTGACCTGCACCGTGTACTTGCCGAGGTGCGAGAGCTCGAAGGTGGTGTTGGCCGTCGCGGTGGCCCAGCTCGGCGGCGTGCCGTTGAAGCTCGAGAGGCTCTGCACGGGCTTGGCTGGATCGCTGTAGCCCCAGCCGACGCCATCGATGTCGACCAGCGTCACGCGCCAGTCGAAGGTGATCGTCTCTTCGTCGTCGGCGTCGAGACACAGCGTGATGTTCTTGCGCGCGAAGAGCTCTTCTTTTGGCAGCGAGCCGCCGCTCGGGCAGTCGGCGACCTGCGACTTGAGCCGCATCGACGTGACCTCGGGCGCCTCGTTGTAGCCGCCGGCGTAGAGGCAGCCGGCGCTGGCGCTACAGCAGGCCAGCAGCGGGATCACCAGCGTGGCGCGTGCAGAGATCATCGCCTCCCTACGATACAACCCGAGTGCCAGCTCTACAAACGCTCGCGATCAATGAGAACTTCCGCCGAACTGGGGCGTCGCACCGCCTGCCCTAGGCCGCACCTCGGGTCGTGATCACGACAAAAATGTCGCGAAGCGATGCCGCTCGCCCGCTGCGCTACTTGCAGCCCAACCGCGGAGAATCCGTCAGAACACAGCCATCGCGCAGCGTGCGCCAGCCGCGCGTCAGCACCCGGCCGCCCTTGAAAACCACCACCTCGACGCGCTTGAGCGGCACGTGTAGGGCCGCGCCTTGGTGATAGAGCCTCTGGTTGATCTTTACCGCGTCGCCGGCGGCGAGCGCGACGCGCACCTTACTGGTCATCGTGGCGACGAGATCGAAGCGCTGCCCGGGCGCGAGCGTTACGGTTCGCGTCACGGTCCGACTGGTGATCGGGTGCACGCAGCGCACGGTGTGTGGCCCCGGCGAGACCTGGTGCCATGGGCCGTCGGGCGAATCGCCGACCGCCTTGCCGTCGATGAAGGCCTTGCAGAAGGGACCGATGCGCACGCGAAGCATCGTCTTCTTGGGCTTTGGCGCCCCGGCGTCGGGCGTCGTGCTGTTCTTCGACGCGTCCGGTTGGCTGCGCGCGTGCGCGAGGCCCGCGTCGCGCCGGCGTCGCGGACGACGAACGTGTGGCCGCCCACCGCTGCCAGCGCGGCGTGCGCTGCTAGACCCCGGGTTGGTGGTCGTGCTGCGCACCAGCTGCGGCCCGCTTCCGCTCGCGTCGACGCCGCCGCCCGTGCCGCGCACCGACCCTGCCCCCGCGTCGAGGCCGCCGCTGGCGTGCACGCGCGTCGCCGCGCCATCTGAAACGCGCGCGCTCGCCAGTGCGACGGTGCTGCTGCCGCT
>JAGQIK010000251.1 GCA_020431405.1 Myxococcales bacterium | reverse complement strand
TCGGCCTCGTCGCCCGCGGCCGCCGCGCGGCGCGCCTCACCGAGCTCGATGAAGCCGCGCGCCAACGCGCCGACGGCCTGCTCTACGCTGCTGCCGAGCCCCGAGAAGAGCGCCTCGGCGGCCTGCAGGTGATCGGCCGCGCCCTGCGGCTGATCGGCTTCGGCGCAGACCATCGCCAGCCGGCAGCGACACAGCGCCTCGGACTTGACGTCAGCGACCTCGCCGAGCACGTGCAGCGCCGCCTCGTGGCAGGCGCGCGCGTCGTCGAGCCGCCCCTGCTCGTGCCGCAGCACGCCGAGGCTGCCGCGCGCGATCGCCTCGTAGCGCGCCTCGCCCGCGCTGTGCAGGATCGCAAGCGCGCGCTCGAAGCACGCTTCGGCCTCGGCGAGCTCGCCGCGCTCTTGCTCGAGAATGCCGAGGTTGGTGCGGTGTACGCCCGCCAGGCGCTGATCGCCGACCTCGGCAAAGATCGTCAGCGCGCGCTGGTAGTCGCGCGCCGCCTCCTCGAAGCGACGCTGATCGTGGTGCAGCGCGGCCAGGTTGGCCTGCACGCGCGCCTCGGCGCGGCGATCGCCGAGCTCGCGGTAGCGCGCCAGCGCCTCGTCGTAGCGCGCAGCGGCCTTGTCGATGGCGCGCTGCTGGTGAAAGACGACGCCGATGTCGGCGAGCACGTCGCCTTCGAGCGCCGCCTGCTCGGCCTCGCGCGACAGCGAGAGCGCCGCCTCGAGATCGTCGATGGCGCCGGCGAGCCGGCCGCGCAGCTGGCGCGCCTTGCCACGCGCGCGCAGCGCCCGCGCGCGAAGCGCAGGCGCGGCACCTTCGACACCGCGGCAGGCGTCGATGCCGCGCTCGAGCAGCTCGAGATGACCGGCGGAGCTTCCGCGCGCGCGGTCGACCGCCAGCAGGCAGGTCAGAAGATCATCGGCGGCGCCGGCGTCGAGCAGCGGCTGAGCCAGCAAGCGCTGCACCACCACCAGCAGGTTGGCCAGCTCGAAGGCCTCGATCTCGACCACCTCGGCGAGCACCTCGCGCGCGCGCCGCAGGTAGTAGTCGGCGTGCGCCGTCTCGGCCGCCGCCGCGCCGCCCTGCCGCGCGAGCTTGCTCGCGGCCAGCTCGCGCACGCTCTCGTAAAGGCGAAGCTCGCTGGAGCCGCTCTCTTTTGGACGCGCGCGCAAGAGCGACTTGTCGCGCAGCGAGCTGAGCACGTCGAGCACGTCGAGCGTGCTGCCCGACGGCGGCGTCGCTACGCTCGCCAGCACCGCTTCCGCGGCGGCCGCCGAAAAGCCACCGCGAAACACCGACAGCTGCGCCAGCGCTGCGCGCTCGATCTCGCCGAGCAGCGACCACGACCACTCGATGGCGCGCTGCAGCGTGGCTTGCCGGTCGGGCGCGTCGCGCCGGCCGCGCGAGAGCAGCGCGAGCTGCGGCGTCGAGGCCGCCTCGTCGCGCAGGCGCCGCAGCACGCCCGCAGCACCGAGCATCTCGACGCGCGCCGCGGCCAGCTCGAGCGCCAGCGGGATGCCTTCGAGCACGCGCGCGATCTCGGCGAGACTCGCCACGTCGTCCGCGCTCGGCTGGTAGCTCGGCTGCGCCGCGCGCACGCGCTCGATCAGCAGCGTCACCGCCTCGCTCGCGTCACCGTCGTCGCGCGCCGCGAGCGACAGCGGCGCCAGCTCGAAGGCGATCTCTGCCGACAGCCGCAGCCGCTCGCGCGAGGTCACCACGAAGCAGACTTGCGGCGCCGCCGCGACGAAGCGGCCCAGGGTCTCGGGGGCGTAGGCGCTGACCTGCTCGAAGTTGTCGAGCACCACCAGCGTCTCGCCGCGCGCGGCGAGCACCAGCGCCAGCTCGTCGGCCTCGACGTGCTCGCCTGGCGCCACCAGCGCGGTCGCCACGGACGCGAGCTCGTCGCGCGTCACGCGCAGATCACGTGCCAGCGCCGCGCAGATCTCGCTCGCGTCGCTCGCCGCGGCGAGATCGCAGAACCAGCCCTCGTCGGCTGCGCGCCGTTCGAGCAGCCGCTGCGCCAGCCGCGTCTTGCCGATGCCCGCAGGCCCCCAGATCGTGAGCAGCCGCCTTCCCTCGCCGAGCGCGCGCTCGAGCGCGGCGATCTCGTCGGCGCGGCCGACAAAGGGAGCGCTGCTCATGGCCGCAGGATACCGCTGCTGGGGCTGCTAGTGGACAGGCTGCTAGTGGACAGCCTGCACGATCACGATCGCAGCGCAGGCGGCGCCCCACAAGAGCCAAGCGCACAGACGGTAGCTGCGCTCGCGCTGCAGCACGTCCAGCGGCCGATTGGCAACGTAGGTCGCGTCTTTGCCACCTTCGGGGGCGCGCTCGACGACCGGCGCCGCTACCCCGTCGGCCCCGCCGGCCTCTGCGACGAGCTCGTGCGCTTCGACACGGCTGAAGAACACCGGTGCCAGCGGGCTTTGACGATAGCCGCCTTCGCGGCCGCGGGCGTCGGCCTGCCAGCGCGGGATGCCCCGCGCGTAGCCCGTCTCGCCCGTCTCGATCCAGCACAGGTCGATGCCTTCGCCTTTCTTGGGCTCGACGCCGACATAGGCCGCCAGCTGCTTGACGTAGCCGCGGTCGTGAAACGTGTGCTCGTGGCTGCTGTCGATCACCACACCGGCGGGCTCGATCAGCGCGGTGCCGTGCTCGCCCACCAAGCGCAGCGTGCTCGTGCTGCAGAAGCAGCGATCGCCGAGCTTGAGCTGCCACGCGGCGACCTTGCGGCCTTCCTCGTCGGCAGCCGGCTCGCCGTGGGGGAGCGCGGGCCGAGGCGCCTCGGCGACGCCTTCGAAGGTGCCGCCGATCTGAACCGCGCCGCTCGGCGTCTCGCCAGGCTCGAGGCGACGCGTGCGCTTCATCGCGCGCAGGTGGCTCACCGCACGCTGCACCGCGACCACGGCGCCGATGATCACGCCGCCGAGCACCAGCACGCTGCCGCCGCCCGGCACCACCGCCGCCAGGCCGTAGGCCACGGCGCCAGCGATCAACCCCCACACACCGGACGAGATGCCGGCGCCTACGGCGATCGCCGCGCTGCCCGCGACGACGTAGTCGCGCCAGCGCTCGGGGATCCAGATCGCGAGCGCGAAGCCGATCACGACCCACGGCGTGGCGCCGATGCCGCGCTGCTGGAAGCGCCTGCGCGCGAGCAGCACCACCAGCCCGCAGACGCAGACGGCCGCCGAGAGCACCACGCGTGATGAGAGAAGCCAGTCGGGCATCGCGCTAGCGTCTAGTCTAGCGCAACGGAGAGCGCGCTAGTGACGCGAGCGCACGCGCTGGCGCGGCACGCGCAGCTGCTTGGCCTTGGCCTGCGGACCGAGGCTCTTGACGTAGCGATGCGCCATCTCGTGCGCGATCGCTTTCTGAACCGACGGGTCGGTCCAGTAGAAGACGTGCGAGGCGGCGCCGACCCACGGCGTGCGGCTGATCAAACGATGCACGGCGCGCGTCAGCCAGTGACGATGACCGGCGCTACCGAGGCGCAGCTCCTTGACGCCGGCGAACTCCTTCATGCCGGCGAGCGGCTTGCCATCGTTGCCCATCAGGTCGGTGCCCACGCCGTCGCGCGGGTAGATGATGTTGGTCCACTTGCGCGGCTTGAGCGGTGTCTTGACGTCGTCGTCGTCGCGGCCGAGCGCCAGCGGGCCGCCGATGGTGACGAAGTGCGCCCACTCGACGTTGCCCGGCATCTTCGCCTGGTCGAACGTCGAGCCGGTGGCGTCGCGCTGCGGCGCGCTCTCGTGCGTCATCTTGCGCATGGCGTCGGAGCTGACCAGCGTGCCGAGGCTGTGCGCCACGAGATGCAGCGCCACCTTCTGCCCCTTGGCTTCCTTGGCTAGGTCGAGGATGTCGCGCTTGACCTCGTTCTGCATGCGGATGCCTTTGGTGCCGTTGCGCGAGTACATCAGCGCGTCGCCACCCATCTCGACCAGCAGCTGGTTGTACGTCGGCAGCGTGCCGCCGTACTTCTTGCCGACCTCTTTGATGTACTGGTCCTGGCGACTCTGCGTGATGTTGGCCCACAGCGCGGTCTTCAGCGACAGCGCTTCCTGCGGCGGCTTGTTGCCTGTCAGACGCTGCACCTCGCGCTCGAACTCGGCGCGAATCGCGTCCTTGAACGCCTTGTAGTCGCCCTCTTTCTGGTTGCCGATGCCATGCACGATGACCATCGCCTGGCGCTCGCCCACGGGCTGTTTTGTCGTCTTGTTGTCGGCGTGGGCAGTAGACGCTGCCAGCAGCAGCGCGAAGAAGAGCACACGGCCTGTAGATGTTCGCATCTAGGCACCCCCGGCACGTGTCCGTACAGCAAGGTGCGGGCCATGCCTAAATGTCTGCAAACATGGAATTCTTGCCGCCGGCGCCCCGACGACATCCGAACGATGGACTGGATCCTGTGGTCGCCCCGAACGAGATCAGGGCGCGTAGGGGTTGTCGCGCGCGATGTCGCCGAGGCCCGATCGCCCCTTTGTTTTCGGGCGCGTCGGCTGCTGCTGGCGCGGCCGCTGTCGCTGCCGCCAGCGCCTGCG
>JAGQIK010000250.1 GCA_020431405.1 Myxococcales bacterium | reverse complement strand
TCACGCCGGCAGCCACTACGCCCCTAGTCACTACGCAACGCTTCGCCGCCGACTGCTGCGCGCCGAGGTGCTCGACGAGCTGGCCGAGCGCCGGCGTAAGCCGCGCGACCTCGAAGACGTGGTCAAGCACTACTTCCGCGAGCAGGAGCCGTTCGGGGGCTTCGTGGGCGCGGACGTCGCGGCGCAGCTTCCTTTCGCCGACCTCGACGCGCTCGTCGATGATTGCGCGGCGTACTACGAGCACGTGCATGGCGAGAGCGCGCTGCTGGCGCACGATCTCGAGGACGAGGCGCGCGCGGCGCTGGCGCGCTTCTGCGGCGACTTCGGGGCGCGTCTCGACTTTCACCTCGACTTCGCCGGGCGCGTCTTCGAAGACGAGGACGATCTCGATCGGGCGCTGGCGTCGGTGTGTGTCTGTGGCGCGCCGGTGCGCGACGTCGTCGGCGCTGCGCTGAGCGCGCGCGACGGCGGGCGCTGGGAGCTGCGCCCCACCGACGAAGTGGGAAACCGCGTGCACCTGCTCAAGCTGGTCAGCGGCATCTCGCCGGCGGCGATCCGCTGGCACATCGGGCGCACGTCGCACGATGACACGCCAGGCGATGGCACGATCGCGCGGGCGGCGGAGCCGGCGCCATCGGACGTGCGGCTCGAGGTGGTGCCGCGCGGCGAAGACGGCGGTGACGCCGATGCTTAAGTACCTCTCCGGCGAAAACGGCATCTTCTGGTCGCGCGTGACCATCGGCGTGGAGCTCTTGGTCTATCTCGTCTTCGTGGTGCTGCTCGCGCTGGCGCTGCGCTCGCGCAACGACAAGATCAGCGCCGGACCGGCGTTTGTCTGCGGCGTCTTGGCGCTGCTCGGTCTGTACGTGCTCGGCTCGACCATCGACGCGGTGGCGCTGCTCGTGCGCGACGAGGCGCGCGGCGCGCTGGGCAGCTTCGTCGAGCGCATGACGCTCGGGCGTATCGAGGCGCTGCGCGCGCTGATGCCGCTCGACAAGCACCCGCTGGTGGCGGCCCCGATCTATGTCGGCATCGCCTGCCTATTGCACGTGCTGCTCACGCCGCTGTGCTACTGGCTGGGGCGATTTTCGCGGCTCGAACCGATGGACAGCGACGACGATCGCAAGCGCGCTCGCTTCGACGCGATCTTCTACGCCGCCTCGCGCTCGGCGGCGATGTGGCGCCGCTTCTTCGACCTGTGCGGCTACGGCGACCTGCGCACCATCGAGCCGCGCTTTCTGAGCTGGCTGCGGCCGATGTTGGTCGTGCTGCCGCTGCTGCTGCTGCTCTCGTTCTTCGAGCTTTCGGCCAAGACGCAGGCGCTCTCGGGCTTCGTCTGGGGCGCCTGCGTGGTGTTCGTGATCAGCGCCTGGGCCAACTGGCTGCTCAGCCGACCGGCGCTGAAGAAGGGCAGCGAGGCCGAAGCGCAGCCCGAAGCGAGCACGCCCGGCGACGCGCTGGCCTGGCTCGAGGCGCTGCGCGCGCGCGGCTTCGCGGTCTCGGCGACACCCGCGCGCACGGTCTCGCCGCGCGCGGCGGTGGTCGCGCGGCGCGGCACGCGCAAGAGTAGCGCGCTCGAGGACGAGCTTCGCGGGGTACTCATCGGCGAGGCAGAGCCCTTGTGGGCGCACCAGTCGGAGGCCGTCGCGCGCGTGCTGCACAGCCGCGAGCACGTGCTGCTCGCCACACCGCCGCGCAGCGGCAAGAGCGTCACGGCGAGCTTGCTGGCGGCGCGCGTGGCGCTGGCGCGCGGCAAAAACGTGCTCTTCGTGCTGCGCGACGAGCCGACTGCGGCGGAGGGCCGCGCGCGAATGCAGGAGGCCCTCGCGCACACGAGTTGGGCGCAGAACCTGCGCTGCACGCAGGCCGGCGCCGAGCTGCGCGCGCTGTTGGCGCAGCGTCGCTCGCCGGTGCTGACGTTCTGCCATCCCGACGCGCTGTCGGCGATCCTCGCCAACCACGACGACTACGCCTACTTCCTCGAGCACCTCGGCCTCGTGGTGGTCGAGGATATCGAGCGCTACTCGGGGGCGCGCGCGCCGAGCGTCGCGTTCGTGATGCGACGGCTCGCGGCGGTGCTGGCCTCGCTCGGCTCGGACATCGGCGCGGGTGCCACGGCCGGTGAGCCGAAGCTCGAGGCAGACGGTCCGCGTGTGCTGGCCACGCTCGGTTTGCCCGCGCGTGACCTCGAGCGCTACGCCGAGACGCTGCTCGGCGTCGACCTCTCGCTGGTGGCCGGCGACGCGGCGCCGACGGTGACGATCAAGCTGCACCCGGCGCGCGAGCCGCGCGCGGACGACGAGTCGCTGCCGGCGGCGGCGCTGGCGGCGGCGGAGGCGACGGCGCTCGAGCTGCCGATGTCGATGGTCGGCTTCGCCAACGTCACGCGCAGCGAGCTCGACCGCGCGGCAGGCAAGGTCACGCGCTCGCGCGGGCGCGTCGAGACGGTGGCACCCGAGCTGTCGCGCGTGAGCGTGGCCGAGCTTTCGGGCCCGCAGCTCTCGCGCCTGGTGGCCACGCTCTATCACATCGGCTCGCGCTTCAACGTCGCGCGCGCGCTGGTGGAAGGCGACGAGGACGCGGGCGAGGGGCGCGCGGCGCCCAAGCTCGAGAGCGAGGCGCCGCCCGAGGAGGACGACGACGCGGCCGACAAGGCCGACGAGAAGCCCGAGCCGAAGCCGCCCGACGAGCACCACCAGCTGATCCTGCCCGCCGCCGATCCGATATCGCGTTGGCTGGCCAGCGATCTCGGTCGCGCGCTGGAGCTTGCCGATCGCGGCCGCGCGCTGGTGGCCGAGCTCGGCTCGCGGATGCTGGCCCGCCAGCACGCGCTGCAGTGCCTCGCCGAGCAGCCCGCCGACGGCGACTGGCTCGAGCAGCGCTTCGGCCGCGCGGTGATCGCAGAGCTCGCCAGCGAGGGGCTGATCCGCTGGCGCACGGTGTGGCGCCTGCAAGGCGAGCCCCCGCGGCTCGCGCGCGGTCGCGAGGTGCGTCTCGCCGGCGCGGCGCCGCCGTTTCGGGCGCACAGCCAGACGGTGCACGCGGAGCCGGTGTTGGTGGTGGACCGCGCCACCGGGGCGGTGGTGCGAAGGCTCGACCCCGAGCGCGCGCCGCTGGTCGCCTACCCCGGCGCGGTGCTGCTCTATCGCGGGCGCCGCTTCAGCGTGCCCGACGAGGAGATCCCGCGCTACCGTGCTGGCGATCGCATCGCGGTCGATCTTTGCGAGGACGATCTGCACAGCGTGCGCGTGCGCAAGCTGGCGGTGAACATCGAGGACGCTGATGCGCTGCGCGAGCTTTCGCTCGGCGGCGAGCAGGTGCTCGGCGGGCTGGCACGCGTGGTCGCCATCGAACGCATCGTCGGCTCGCGGCGCCACCGGCGCGACGGCACGCTGTCGAGCGTGTCGACCTTCGCGCCCATCGAGACGCGCGTGCGCGGCGAGGCGCGCGTGCTGTGTGTGCCGCGTGACGGCGGGGAGCCGGCCGTGCACGCGCTGGTGCATCTGCTGCGCGCCGCGCTCGGTGTGCTGCTCGACTGCGGCGAGGAGGGGCTTGTGGTGGCGCACACCGTCGACCTGGCCGGGCGCGGGCCGGCGCTGCTGCTGCTCGACACGTTCCCCGGCGGCGTCGGCTACGCGCGCGCGGCCGACGTGAAGGTGCAGAAGGCTGCGCTGACGCTGTGCGCGGCGCTGCTCGACTCGACCTTCGCCAAGGCCGACGACGCCGCGGTCGAGGCCGTGGCGCGCGTGGCGCAGTGCCACGACTTGAGCCCCAGTCGCGCGCAGCTCGACGTCGGCGGCGCGCGCGTGCTGCTCAGGCGGCTGCTGCTGCCGCCGTCACCCGACGCGCCGCCTGGCGAGCGCAGCGAGACACCCGAACAGCCGCTCGAAGGCGGCGTCCAAGCGCGTGCAGAGGCGTCAGGCGACCAGCTGCTCGGCGAACGTGGCGCAGTTGCCTAGCCCTATCGTGCTTAAGGTCGCCGCCCGCGTCTTAAGGTGCGCCGCTGGCGCGCACGCGCTAGGCTGTGGCGCATGAAGCGCGTCTTACTTTTGATCGCGGTAGCTTGGGTAGCGTCGGCGTGCGGCGGCGACGACGATGGCGTGACCTACTTCGTCGGTGCGGTGTCGCAGAGCGACGTGGTCATCGGCGTGAGCAGCAAGCAGGGGCTCGCCAAGCTCTATGTCTGTGGCGGCGATGCGACCTACCAAGACACCACGCGTTGGCTCGAGGGTACGCTCGACAACGACGGCGGCAGCTTCGCCGCCAACGACGGCTGGTCGGCGACGGTGACGCGGGTGGGCAGCACGCTGACGGGCAAGGTCACCACGCCGGACAAGCGCGAGCTGTCGTTCGACGCCAGCGCCGCCGCGGCGGGCACCATCGCCGGCCTCTACGGTGTGCTCGACGACGGCTGCATGACCGGCGTCGTGGTGCGCCAGCCGAGCGCGGGCGACGCGCCGACAGCGCAGGGTGTGTGGTGCGCGAGCGACGGAACCGTCGCGCAGGTCACCCCGGTGATGCCGCTCGTGCTCAGCGCCAGCGGGCTCGCCGTGCGGGTCAACGTGGCTGGCGCTCAGCGCGAGCTGACGGTCTCGCTCGTCGCGCCGTGATGCTTGTAGGCGCCCGGGATTTGGCGTCTACTGGGTTTCGTGGCGAGTCGAGCAGGGTCGCGTTGGCGCCTCGCAGTGGCGTTTCTTACTGTGGCGCTTTGGGCGTTGTCGTGGAGCACGTGGTCTTCGCCCGCGCGGGCAGCTGACGACGCCGGAAAGTCGCCGGCGACGAGCGAGCCGAGCGCGCTGCAGCGCGCCGGCAAACACTTCGAGCGCGGTAAGAAGCTCTACGCCAACGGCCGCTACAAGCAGGCGCTCGTGCAGTTCGAGGCGGCTAACCGCATCGCACGCCACAGCGCGACACTCTTCAACATCGCGCGCTGCTACCAGAACCTCGGCGAGCTCGACCAGGCGCTGACCTATCTGCGCCAGGCGCTGGCGATCTCGACGGACGACGCGCAGAAGCGCGCGCTGCGGCGGCGCATCGCCGACATCGAGGCGCGGCCGGTGGACGTGTTGATCAACACCGACCCGCAGGGCGCGCGCGTGACCATCGACGCGCGCGCGCAGCCGCAGCCGCGTGCGACGCCGCTGGTAATTCGCCTCACGCCGGGCGCGCACGTGCTGACGCTGCGGCGCGACGGGCACCAGCTGGCGGTCGCGCGCGTGGTGGCCAAGCACGGTGGTCCGCGCGCCACGGTGGACATCAAGCTGCGGGCGCGTGCGCGACCTGGCGCCGCGCCGCCGCCCGTGGTGCGGCGCGAGCCCGTCGATCTCGC
>JAGQIK010000249.1 GCA_020431405.1 Myxococcales bacterium | reverse complement strand
TGCTGGCGCGCCGACGTCGCGTCCCACGCCGGCGCGTAGTAGACGTAGTCGAGGCCGACGCCGAAGCCCTGGTCGGTGGCGCACAGCCCCACGCGGTCCTGCGCCGTGCAGCTCTGCACCTCGGTGCCGCCTTCTTGAGCGCAGATCTGCACGTAGGCGTCGCCGGCCTTGCCGGTCCAGACGCGGCACAGGCCACGCGCCGCTGGGTTGTTGCTCTGCTGCGAGTCACAGACGATCGTGCGCGCGTCGCCCTCGCTGCTGCAGGCGCCGAGCGTTAGCGCCGCCGCGAGGGTCACGAAAAGAGAGATACGGGTCATGGTTGGTTCAGCTTGACCTCTAGTTTCGACAGCGCCGTGACGAGATCGTCGACGCTGGGGCGTTTCTTGTAGCTGGTGGCGAGCCAGCGCCACACCACGCGGCCGCTGCGCGAGATGAGATAGACGGCCGGCCAGGGCACGTTGTTTTCGGCGTCGAGCAGACCGTAGGCCTTGGTCAGCGTGCGGTGCGTGTCGGAGAGCAGCGGAAAGCCAAGCCCGAGGCTCTCGGCGAGCTGTTTTGTTTGGTCGGGCGGGTCCACCGAGATGGCGGCCAGCTCGACGGCATCGAGCGTGTCCTTGCCAGCCTGCAGCTTCCCGAGCTGCCTTCGACAGTGCGGTCACCAGGAGCCCCGATAGAACACGAGCAGCGCCGGTTTCTTGCTCAGCGCCTCGCGCAGGCTCCACGAGCCGCCGGCGCTGCTGACGAGCCCGAACGGCCGCGCCGTGGCGCCGACGGCCAGCGCGTTGTCATCGATGCCGGGTGGCGGCGAGTCGCGTCGCGCAGCCTTGGGCATCGCCGCGCGCGGCAGCGGGCGCGACGGGCCGCACGCGCCAGCCGCGCTCAGCGCGACGATCGCGGCGATCAGCTGGGTCACGATGCGGCTCGACATGAGGTGATGGTATCCGCTCGTCGCAGTTATAGTGGAGCTCAAATGAAGAAAGCTCTCGTCGGTGTCCTGGGGTGGATGTTGCTGATGATCGTGGTCGAGCCGGTGCTGGCGCAATCCAGTGTGGCTCCTCCGCCCACCATGCCGCCTCCGGCGATGCCGCAGAAGCCACTGCCCCCCGAGATACCCAAGCACAGCATCGTCTTCAACAGCCTCACCGCGGGTCAATGGAACCCGCTCGGCGCCGAGACGCGGCTTCGCGTCGGCTATCGCATGCGCTTGTTCTCCAGCGAGTCGATCGTCTTTCGCGAGAACTTCATCCGCGCAGACTTCGAGACGCGGCTCAACCCGGCGTTCGTCCGCGTGGGCGGCCGCTTGTCGCTGCAGCTGCTGGCGCCGCTTCGCCTCTGGGCGCGCTACGAGCTGCGCGGCTACTTCGGCAGCTTCAAGCAGCTGCAGTCGTTCCCCAACGCCGCCGCGCAGTTCGACGACGACACGCTCGAGGCGCGCAGCGACGCCGACCTCAACTACACGCCCACCGGCCACGAGGTGACCCTCGGCGCCCTCGTGCGTGCCAAGGTCGGCCCCATCGCCATCGTCAACGACCTGCAGCTCTACTACTTCGACATGAACCTCCGCAACGGCGACACCGTCTGGTACGACATCGGGCTCGACAACGTGCTGCCCGGCAGCGGCTGGGCGCTGGCCAACTACGCGATGGCGCTGTGGCTCAGCAACTTCGGCCTCATCGCGGGCGTGCGCTATTCGATCGTCGCCACCTTCTATACCGACGCGCAGCAAGGCGGCGCCGAGAACCTCAACTCGCCCACCCATCGCCTAGGCCCGATCTTCGGCTGGGTCTTCAACACCAAGAGCCGCTGGTTCAAAAAGCCCGCCGTGCTGCTGCATGTCGCCTGGTGGTTCAACAGCCGCTTCCGCTCGGGCGATCCCTACGTCAGCCAGGGCGTCCCCACCGGCGTGCTGATCTTCCGTTTCAGCGGCGACATCTGGACCAAGTCCTAGCCGCACTGCGTCTGTCAAGACACAGCGGCACGTGTCCTGACAGACACGCTCTGCACCACAACCAAGCCTAGGCCCCTCTAGACGCTGGTACGCCCGTTGCTCGTGGCCGTGCGCACACGCATGGTCGTCTGCGGGAGGGCGACTCCACACGGGAGGGTTCGATGAGCGCTCGGCGATCGGCCGCAGCATGGCAGTGGTGCGTCCTAGCGGTGGTGGCGATCTCGACGGCGATAGCAGCACCATCGCGCGCGCGCGCCGCCCCCGGGCCGCGTGTTGGCGAGGTCACCGTGCC
>JAGQIK010000248.1 GCA_020431405.1 Myxococcales bacterium | reverse complement strand
GCGGGTGGCGGTGCGGCGGACGCGGGTGGCGGTGCGGCGGACGCGGGTGGCGTTGCGGCGGACGCGGGCGGCGGCGCGGCGGACGCAGGCGGCGGCGCCGCCGCGTGCGGAAGCAGGAGGAGCAGAGCGAGCGCGAGCGGCGCAGGCAGCAGGGCAGCGGGCGAGATAGGGGCGTTCATGAGTTGTGCGGTTGCATCGCACATGCCGCCGGCTAACATTTTGAAAACAGGTGAGCTCGCGCTGTTTTCGTCCGCTCTCCGCACGACGCCGGACCGGTAGCCGGACAAACGGGAAGGGTCGGGTGCTCGCGCCCGAAAAAAAGAGGGACAACGAGAAGGCTGGCGTGCACCTAGCCCTGGTGTGATGACGGAGAAAGCATGAGCTCATTGGCCATCGCAGCGGCGAGCGAAGCATGCGAGCACTCCCTGACGGCGGAGCGTTCGCCCGCCGACGCCGAGCTCGTCTCGCGAGCCCGCGCCGGCGACACGGCAGCCTTCGACGCGCTCTACCGCCGCACACACGGCGCCGTGGTGCGGCGCATCAGCCACCTCGCAGGGCCCGGCGTGATCCAGGACTTGGTGCAGGACGCGTTCGTCGCGGCGTTTCAGGGCATCCATCGCTTCCGCGGCGACGCGCCGTTCGAGCACTGGATGCTGCGCATCGCCACCAACGTAGCGCGCACGCACTACCGCAAGCACCGGCGCAGCCGGCTGCGGCTGTGGGAGCGCGCTGACGCGGTGGCAGAGGTGGTCTCGCCGCTGCGCGGTGTCGACGAGTCGTACCCGCATCTGCAGCTGGTGCATCGCGCGCTCGATCGGCTCTCGCCGCGGCTGCGCGAGACCGTGGTGCTCTACGAGCTCGAAGGCTTGAGCTTGGCCGAGATCGCTGACGTGCTCGAGATCCCGCTCAACACGGTGGCGTCGCGGCTGCGTCGCGGGCGCGATCGGCTGCGGCGCAGCCTCGAGAAGCTCGGCATCAACAACTCGGACGCCCAGGGCGAGTCGTCGACGACGACCGAGCTGGTGCGAGGATGAATTTCGAGATGAGCAACGGCAACGATCAGATGAGCGAGCTTTTGGCGCGGGCGCGCGAGCAATCACAGGCGTTGGCCGAGCGGCGAGCGGGCGTGACGCCGCTTCCGACGCTCGTGCGGCCCGATCGCAGCGCAGCGCGCGGCGCGTGGCTGTCGGCGCTGCAGACGCGCTTCGCCGTGGGCGGGCTGACCGCAGCGGTGCTGCTCGCCTCCGGTGTGACGTGGGCGCTGGTGTCGCGCAGCAGCGAGCCGCGCTTCGACATGAAGGCCGCGGCGGTGTCGCCGCTTCGAGGTTGGGGCCACGGGCACTCGCCGCTGCGCGGCGGGGGTCACGGGGAGTCGCTGCTGCGGCGCGCCGCGTCGATCGGTCCAGCACCGGTACGCGCTGCGCGTCGGGCGGCGCCGAGCTTCAAGGCGCCCGTCGTAGAGAAGAGCGTGCTGGCCTTCCGCGCCGTCAAGCGCAAGCCCGTGCTGCGCGGAAAGACCGCCGCGACCAAGGCCAAGGTCACGCTCGCGGCAGAGGCCAAGGCCAACAACAAGAGCAAGGGCTCCGGCGTGGTTCGCTTCGGCGAGCAACCTCAGGGCGACGTCATCATCGTGCGGCCCAAGACCAAGCACGGTCCGCTGTGGACCAAAGAGTCGTTCGAGAAGGTCATCCGCATGCGCTATCGCTCCTACTAGCGAGCGCGCCCCCACACACATCTGCAGAGGCATCTCGGCCACCGCGCTTGGTGGCCGAAAGACAGGAGAGGTTTGTCATGAAGAAGGTTCTGCTCGCCGCCGCGCTGCTGACGTTTGCTAGCGCGCCTGCGCTCGCCAAGCCGACGCAGATCAAGCGTACGAAGGTCGTCAGCAAGAAGGCCAAGACGCGCTACGAGCGCGTGCAGCGCATGGTCTTTCGCGGCTCGGAGGTCAACGCCGGCGTGCAGCGCCCAGATGGCACCGGCATCCTCGAGCGGCCACCGGCACGCATGGGCACGATGAACTTGGTGCGCGCCACGTTCCTGCGCGAGCTGGTCAAGTCTGGTGAGGACATCTGATCGATTCTCGCGAGCTGGGGGCGTGCCGCGCGAGTCGTGTAGGCTCGCAGAGTGTTCTTTGGCCGCTACGAGCTGCTGCGACAGATCGGCCGTGGAGGGATGGCCGAGGTGCACGTGGCGCGCCTTGGCGACGGCGCGGCAGGCAAGCTGCTCGCGCTCAAGCGGCTGCGACCATCGCGCAGCTCGCGCGAGAAGGTGGTCAAGCGGCTCGTCTCCGAGGCGCAGCTGACGGTCTGGCTGCACCACCCCAACATCGTCCAGCTGTTCGACTTCGGCCGCATCGACGGCCAGTACTACATCGCGATGGAGCTGGTGGACGGCTGCGACCTCAAGCAGGTGATCCACCCGCCGGGGGCGATGCCGCGCCAGCTGCCGATGGAGGTCGCGCTCGACGTGGCGGCGCAGCTGGCCGATGCGCTGCGCTACGCCCATCGCTGCACTGACTCGCACGGCCGCCCGCTGGGCATCATCCATCGCGACGTGAGCCCGCATAACGTGCTCGTCTCGCGCGACGGGCACCCCAAGCTGACCGACTTCGGCGTCGCGCGCGTGATGCAGAGCTCGGAGGAGAGCATGCCGGGGCTCGTCATCGGCAAGCTCGCCTATATGCCGCCCGAGCAGGCGCGCGGCGAGGGCATCGATCACCGGGTCGATATCTACGCGCTGGGGGCGACGCTCTACGAGATGCTCACCGGCGCCAAGCCCTTCGACAGCTCGTCGCGGGCCGAAGCGCGCGAAGCGCGACGACCTGCGCCGCCGTCGACGCTGCGACCGAGCGTGCCCGCGTCGCTCGACGCGCTGGTGTTGCAGGCGATGGCGCCGCGCGCCGACGAGCGTCCGTCCGACGCTGGCGAGCTGGCCGAGGCGCTGCGCCACGAGCTCGCGGCGCACGGCGGCGCGCCCAAGCGGCATCAGCTGGCCGAGCTGGTGCGCGAGGCGCTCGACGAGCGCGTACGCGCCGCGTTCCCGCACACGCGCCAGCTCACGCTGCGCGACTACACGCCGGAGGAGGACAGTCTGATCCCGCGTCAGGTCACCGCGGTGCGCGACATGGCGCTCGGCTCTGTGCCCGATGCTGCGGTGACGCGCCAGCGCGAGCTGCCGCGCGAGCTGCCGCGCGAGCCGCCTGCGCCCACGCGCGAAGCGACGCGGGCGGAGCGCCCGGCCGAGCAGCGCGATGACGACGCGCGGACGGGTGGACGCGCGCTGGCGGGGTGGCCGCTGCTGCTCGTGCTCGCCGGCGTGCTGGCGCTCGGCTTCGCGCTGGGGCGCGTAAGCAAGTCCCGCTCGCCAGTGACGAGCCACGGTGCGGGTGGCAGCG
>JAGQIK010000247.1 GCA_020431405.1 Myxococcales bacterium | reverse complement strand
GCGCCGCCTCGAGCGCGCGGCGGTCGGCGGGACGCTCGGCCACCACCAGCACGCCCACGCGCGCGCGCGGCTCGGCGTGCGCCGCGCCGGCAGACAGCAGGCACGCCACGATCAGCGCGCGCTTCACTCGTAGAGCCCCAGCTTGCGCAGCAGGCGCCGCGCCACGTGGCGATCGATCTCGGCGTCGCGTGCGATGGCCGAGATGTTGGTGCCGTGACGATCGACGAGCCGTCCCAGATAGAGCGTGTCGAACTGCTCGAGCAAGGCCTCGCGCGTGTGTTTGTAGGGCCGATCGAGATAACCCGCCGGCATCGCGCGCGCCAGCCAGCCCTGCTGGGCGAGCCGCTCGTCGTCGCTCTGGCCTTCGCCGCGCATCGCGCCGCCGCCGTGTTCGCCGTGGTGCGCGCCGTGCGCGTCGTGCGCGTCTGCTGGCGCGACGCGGCTGACGTCGGTCTCCTGCACGGCGTCCATCGCGTCGAGCCCGGCGGCGTCGGCCATCACCATCGCGCGCTCGACCACGTTGCGCAGCTCGCGCACGTTGCCTGGCCAGCGTCGATTGCGCAGCACCTCGAGCAGCGCTTCGCTGAGCACGGCGTCGGGATCGATCGCGCCGGCCTGCAAAAGGAAGTTGCGCGCCAGCTCGCGGATGTCCTCCTTGCGCCTGCGCAGCGGCGGCAGGCGGATCTTGACCACCGAGAGGCGATAGAGCAGGTCTTGGCGGAAGCGTCCGGCGGCAACCTCGTCGTCGAGCTTGCGGTTGGTGGCCGCGACGAGACGGACATCGACCTTGCGCTGCACGTTGCTGCCCACGCGTCGGATCGTACGCTGATCGAGCACGCGCAGAAGGCGCGTCTGCAGGTGCAGCGGCAGCTCGCCGATCTCGTCGAGAAACACCGTGCCGCCGCGCGTCTTCTCGAAGATGCCCACGCGCTCGCCCACCGCACCGGTGAAGGCGCCCTTTTCGTGGCCGAAAAGCTCCGACTCGATCAGCGACTCGCTCAGCGCGCCGCAGTCGATCACCGAGAAGGGGTAGCTCGCGCGCGCCGACTGGCGATGCAGCTGCTCGGCGACGAGCTCCTTGCCAGTGCCGGTCTCGCCTTCGATGAGCACCGTCACGTCCGTCGGCGCCACGGCGGCGAGCACACCGTAGACCTGCTGCATCGCGGGGGCGCTGCCGACCAGTCGGCCGAAAGAGGCGCGCGCCGACACCGAGCCGGAGTGCTCCTTGCCCTGCTCGAAGCGCAGCACCGTGGCGCCGAGGCGGATCTCGCCGGAGACACGCAGCAGCGCCTCGCGGATGCGCGCGCCGCGGTAGTAGGTACCGTTGGTGCTGTCGAGATCGCGCACCAGATAGCCACGGTCGTGCACCTGGATCTCGAGGTGGTGGCGCGAGACGCTCTCGTCGCGCAGCACGAGGTCGTTGTCGGCGGCGCTGCCGACGGTGGCGCGCGCGGCAGGCAGCTCGACGCTGCGCCCGGCGTCGGGGCCGGCGAGCACGCGCAGCACCGTGGCGCGAAACACGAGCAGCGCCTCGCGGTCGGCGTAGATGACCTGAGTTGGAGAGTCGGATGACACGTTGTGCGGCTCGCCAGCGATCGCGAGCGCGTATGCTAACATGCCGATCTCGCGCCCTCGGGTCTGATGGCCACCCCCAAACGCCTCGGCAAGTACGAGATCCTCTCCACCATCGGCGACGGTGGCATGGCGGTGGTCTATCGCGCGCGCCTGCAGGCCGAGATCGATGGGCCGCGGCGCGCGACCAAGCACGTGGCGCTGAAGGTGATCCGCTCGCACCTGCTCGAGCGCGACGAGCTCACCGGCGCGCCCGACACCGACTTCAGCTTGATGTTCGTCGACGAGGTGCGCATCGCGATGGGCATGAGCCATCGCAACGTGCTGCAGACCTTCGACGCGGGCACCCACGACGACCAGCATTTCATGGTCATGGAGGTCGTCGAGGGCTGCTCGCTGCGGCGGCTGCTCGCCACGGCGCGCGCGCGCGACGAGCAGCTGCCGGTGGAGCTGGCGCTCTTTATCGCCATCGAGGTCTGCGGCGCGCTCGAGTACGCGCACGGCTTCAGCGCCGAAGGCGCGGCGACGCCCGGCGTGGTGCACCGCGACGTCAGCCCGAGCAACATCCTGCTGTCGCGCCAGGGCGAGGTGAAGCTCGCCAACTTCGGCGTGGCCAAGGCCGCCGGCAGGCTCGCCGTCAGCGCCGCGCCGCTGATCAAGGGCAAGCTCAGCTACATGGCGCCCGAGCAGGCGCGCGGCGAGGTCGAGGCGCGTAGCGACGTCTTCGCCCTCGGCGCGGTGCTCTACGAGATGTGCTGCGGGCGGCCGCTGCGCGAGCGCGCCGATCTGGACTCGGTGCGCATCGGCACCAGCGTGACCGCGCCGTCGAAGTACCGCCAGGAGCTGAGCGGGGGGCTCGAGCGCATCATCCTCGACTGCCTGGCCAAGGCGCCCAGCGCGCGACCGAGCGCCGCCGAGCTCAAGCGGCGCCTCTCCGACGAGGCCTTCGCGCTGCAGATGAAGTTCGGCGGCTCGCGCGACATGCACGCCACGCTGCGCGAGTACATCAAGATGGTCGGCGCCGACGAGGGCGACGAATCGAGCCACCAGGCGGGCGTTGCAGCCGGCGGCCCAGCAGGCGCACGCAGCCGGCGCAGCGCCGACGACGGCGCCGCGCGCATCGCCGCGGCGATGCTCGAGCACGCGCTGGCAGTGCCCACCGATCACGGCCTCGAGCTGTCGAGCGTGGTGCAGGCGCCGCGACCGCACGACGACGACACGGTTGTCGATCCGTCCTTCGACGATCGGTCCTTCGAGGAGGCCAAGACGGCGATCGTGGC
>JAGQIK010000246.1 GCA_020431405.1 Myxococcales bacterium | reverse complement strand
CGCCGCCCGCGGGCTTCTCCGCCACCAGGGCGCGCTCGATGCGCAGGCCGGCGTGCTCGGGCGACACCGCGAGCCCGGCGGCGATCAGCGCGCTCGCGTGCTTCTTGTCGGTGGCCTCGTGCGCCGCCGCCAGCAGCACGGCGGGCGCCGCCTTCTTGCCCAGCGCCAGCTCGTCGCGGCCGAGCTTTTCGACCGCATCCCAGCGACGCGCGAGGATCGCCTGCTCGATCGCGAGCAGTCGCCCGTGCCAGCTGTTGCTCGCGGGCGCGCTTGGAAGGGGCGCCTTGCTGCCTTTGGCCAGCGCGGCGTGCACGGCGACCAGCCCGCGCGCGAGCTCTGCCTCGTGGCTGCCTTGCCCCGCGCGCAGCCACGCCGCCGTCTGGGCCTCGTTGCGGTGTCCGAGGCGCAGCAGGTGCGCCGCCACCAGCGCCCGTGCGCCGGCGCGTCGCGCGCTCGGCGCGGCCTCGAGCTTGGCCAGCTTGCCCTCCACCGACAGATAGCGCGTGCGGCGGTCCACGCGCGTCGAGTCCAGCAGGCGCGTCAGCTCGAGCAGCGCCTGCTCGCGCGCGTGGCGCCGATAGAGAAAAAAGCCCGCGGTGCCGCCGCCGCCACCCAGCAGCAACAGCAGCACGAGCAGCACCAGCGGCCAGCGCTTCTTCTTGCGGCGCACGGGCATCGACGGTGAGAGCTGGTCGATCTCCGTCGTGCGTGGGGCGCTCGCATCGAGCGGGAGGTCCGTCACGTCGCGCATGTCGCGCGCGCCGCTGTCGAGCGTGAAGTCGAGCGCGCTGCGTGGGCCGCTGCCCTGCAGCCCCGCGGGCGGGCGTGGCGGCGCCGGCGGACCGGTGGTGACCAGCGCCTTGCGCACCGCGGGCGCCGAGACCGTGTCCGATAGCGCGATGTCGCCCTCCGCGGAGCTCGGCGGGCGCGTGGCGACCGCGTGCTCGCCCGTGATGCGCGCCTCGGCGACGCTCGTCACGGTGACGCTGCCGCCGCCCTCGGGAAAGAGATCGTGCTCGCCGGTCTGGTCGAGCCGGCGTGGGCGCGGCTGCTCGCGCGGTGCCGCGCTGAGCGGCCCGTGCTCGGCGGCGGCGGGCTGCGGCTCGAAGGTCGGTGGCCCGTCGCCCACCGGATGCATCGGCGCGGGCGTCGCGTCGAAGGGCGAGCGTTTGAAGCGCGGACGCGGCGTCTCGTCCGCGCCTGGCGGTGCCGACGAGAGATCGAAGAGCGACGTAGCGCTGGTGCGCTGGCCGGGCGGACGGATGCGCACGCTCGCCGGCAGCGGCGGCGGGCTGGTGGCCTGGAGGTCCTTCTTGCGCAGCGGCGGGTTCTGATACTCGCGCGTCGAGCCCGCCAGCGAGGGTGGCGGTGTGCCGCCCAGCGTCGCGATCAGCGCGCGCGCCTCGCGATCGGCTGGGTCGAGGTCGAGCGCTTCACGGGCGAGCGCGCGGGCTTCGCGTTCGCGCCCTTCGTCGAGCATCACCAGCGCCCAGCCGACGCGCAGGCGCGACGAGCGCGGGTGCACGCCGATGGCGCGCTGATAGACACCTTCGGCGGTCGGCGTGTCGCCGAGCTTGCGCAGCACGCGCAGGTAGGCGAGGGCGCCGCGCTCGTAGGTGCTGTTGGCGGCGAAGCCGGCCTGACAGACTCGCAACGCCTCGTCGACGCGCTCGGCCTCGAGGAAGCGCTCGGCGAGCATCGCGTAGGCGCGCGAGCCGGGCTGCCTCTTGACCGCTTCGATCAGCTGCTCGAGCTCGCCGCTGTCGCGCACATTCGTCCTCGATTGACCCCTTCGCCGCTGTCGCAGACCAAGTAGCCAGTTATCACGTCGTCCGCTCTGGCGCAAGGTTGTGCGCGGAAAAAGCCTTGAAAGCACGCAGTGTTGACCCGGTTTCTAGCACGCCCTAGGATCTGACCCATGGCTCGACACACCCCGCTCGTGATCGCGTTCGCGCTCCTTTGGTGCCCTGCGTGCAAGAAGGAGCAGCCGAAGAAGCAAGAGCAGCCAGCGCAAGCGCCGTCGATCGCGCCGCAGGCGCCCACCAAGGCCAAGCCCGTGGTCACGCCGAGGCCCAAGAAGGGCGCCGACGACGACTGGCGCAATACGCGGCTCGATGCCCGACCTGCCAGCAGGTCGAAGAAGACCGAGCCGGCGGCGAAACAGGCCAGCGCCCAAGACGCGGGCGGTCCGAGCGACGCCGACGTGCTGGCGCGCAAGGCCGCCGAAGCGCGCGTCGCCGACGAGAAAGCGCTCGACAGCAAGCTCAACGGCATCTCGGGCAAGCTGGGGGCGTGCCTGCGCAAGTCCGGCGCGCGCGAGAAGAACACCGACGTGCGCATCCGCATTCACCGCAGCGGCTACATCATGAGCGCCACCGCGTCGGGCGTCTCGACCGCCGTGCAGACTTGCATCAGCACTGCCCTCGCCAATGTGCGTTTGGGTGGGCTCAAGAGCCCTGAAGGGCTAACCGTCAAGCGCACCTTCAAGCTCTTCGACAAGAGCAAGGCCAAGAACAACACGAGCAAAACGCCCTGAGGCAGCGCCGACCGTGAGTTTGACGTATGATATAGAGGCTGCGGCCGGAGGTACGTGATGTCGCGAAAGGCCATCAAAGAGAAAGCGAAGCGCAAGGGGCAGGTCGCGGGCGGCGCCGCCGTGGGCAGCGCGGTCCTGTTGGCGGTGGGCGCCTGGCCGATCGGCCTCATCGGTGCCGGCATCGCGGGCTGGGCAGCCTGGGATTGGTTCCGTTATCGCGCCCGCAACGGGATGCGCTTCTAACTGCGATCCTGCCGCTGGGCGTGGCGCCTGCATCCTGACGTCCCACGACGCGCCTGGCCGGTAGGCGCCTGCGGCCCGCCGGCGAAGACATGCCGCCCGAGCCCAAGACCGAGCGTCCCAACGGAGTAAAGACCGCATTCGTGGCGGCGTTGATCAGCGCCGCCGTGCTGGTCGCTCTCGACGCGCTGACCCAGCGCCTGCTCAACCCACCGACGCTGGCCAAAGGGCGCGTGGCGCCGTTCACCGTGCGCGCGCGCACCGACGCGGTGTTCGACCTCAGGCAGTCCTACGCCGAGGAAGCGGCTGCCGCGCGACGCGACTACTTGCCGATCTATCTGCGCGACGAGGGCTTGCTCGCGCGCGTCGAGACGCGCGTGGTGGCCGCCGCGCTGCGCCAGCCCGCGGCGCTGTGGTCGTTTGGTCACGGGAGGCTCGCGTCTCGCGTCGATTCGGGTGCGGAGGGCGTGGCCGACGACGCGCGGGTGCTCGACGCGCTGGCCGAGCCCGGGCCCGATGCGAGACCGAAGCCGAAGCCGAAGACGAAGACGAGGACCAAGGCGAAGACCAAGACCAAGACCAAGACCAGGACCTCGGTCGCCTCGGCCGACAGCGGCGCTGATCTCGGCGAAGAGGAGGACGCTGGCGGACGGCGTAGGGCGGTGGCGGGACGGACCAGGCTCGCGCCCGTCGCGCGACGCGAGCTCGAGGCGCTGATCCACGGCTTCTTCAAGCTGCTCGCGCCCTACTACCGCGCCGGCGTGGTTGCCGACAACGAGTACCCCTCGCAGAAGAAGCAGGTCCGTCTGCTCACCGTCGACTCGGCCCCCGGGCGCGCCAAAGTCGCGCTCGCGCGCAGCGCGTCGCGCTACATCACCAAGCGCGTCGACGGGATCTTCACTTTCTCGAAGATCCGGCCCGCGCTCGAGGCCAAGGCGCGCGAGTTCTTTTTCAAGAGCAGCGCGGAGCTGCGCGAGGAGGTGATCGACTTCATCGTCGCGCGCCTGCCGCCCAACCTGACCTACGCCGCCGAGAACCAGCGCGTGATCGACATTTCCGAGGTAACCGGCGTCAAGGTCGTGCTGATCCGCAAGGGCGAGATCCTTGCCCGCCGCGGGCGCGTCGTCGGCAGCCGCGCCTACCACGCGATGCGCGCCAGCCACGCGGCAGCGACGCGCGTATCGAGCGCCGCGCGCATCGCCGGACAGGTGGCGCTGCTCGGCGCGATCCTGGTGCTGTTCGTGGTCGTGGCGCGCGAGGTGGCGCCGCCGCTGCTCTCGCGTCGTCGGCTGTTGCTGCTACACGGCGGCCTGCTCGGCCTGCTGCTGCTCGGCGCGCTGCTGCTCGCCTACCTGCCGGTGCGCGCCGTGCTGTTGCCCACCGTGGCGCTCACGCTGGTCGCCGCCGTGCTGCACGGCCGCGCCGCGGCGCTCGTCTTCGCCATCACCGTACCCGCCGCGCTCGGCTCGCTGCACGTGCTCGACCTCGACGCGGTCATCGCGGGCGTCGCCGGTGGCGTCGTGGCAGCCCTCGCCGTGCGACGCCGCCGCGGCGGGCGCGTGCTGCCCGCCGGCATCCTCGTCGGCCTCGCGCAAGCGCTGGCGCACGAGGCCACGCGCGCAGTCGCCGGGCGGCCGCAGTCACCCGAGGAGCTGCTCGCCGCCGCGCAGGCCTTTGGCGGCGGCATCGTCTCGGGCCTGCTCGCCACGCTGGTGCTGCCCTTCGTGCAGCGCTGGCTCGGGCAGGTCAGCCGCGGCAAGCTCGAGACGCTCGCCGACTTCGATCACCCATTGTGCCGCAGGCTGCGCGAGCGAAAGCCCGAGGTCTTCGCCAGCACCGTGCGCGTGGTCAACCTCGCCGACCACGCGGCCAACGCCGTGCACGTCGACCGGCTGCTCGTGCGCTGCGGCGCGCTCTACCACGACGTGGGCAAGCTCGAGAGCAGCGCGCACGCCGCGCCCGACGCCGCGCCGCTCGAGCGCGTCGCCGCCGCGCGCGCCACCGTGCGCGAGGGGCTTCGTATCGCCGAGAAGGAAGGCCTGCCCGGCGAGGTGCGCAACCTCATCGCCGAGCACAACGGCACGATCCTGCTCAGCGGGCTCTACGACGCGGCCCGCGCCGACAACCCCGACGTCGACGCCGCCGGCTTTCGATACGAGGGCCCCAAGCCGTCCACACCCGAGGCAGCGGTGTTGATGATCGCCTGCGCTACCGAGCGCGCCAGCCGCTCGCTCGACTACGTCGTCGAGGGCCCAGTGCATCCGCTCTCAGAGTCACCCTCCGAGCAGCCAGTGCAGCTCATCGATCGCGTGATCGGCTCGCTGGTGCTGCAAGTGCAGTTCGACCGCTGCGGGCTGTCACAAGGGGAGCTGCAGCGAATTCGCAATGCGCTGGTCGAGTACGTCGAGGAGAACCGCTAGCACGACGCGCTACTCCAGATCCGACCCGACGTAGTCGCGGCGGATCGCCACGTTCAGACGAACGCGATCGCTGTAGGCCGCGCGCGCGTCGGAGTCGTCGATGAGCGCCATCTTGCCGACGAAGCCGGAGTGCGCGCGCTCGAGGTATTCGCGACCGTCGTCGCCGCGCGCCTCGAGGATGCGGTAGTGCGTGTAGTAGATCTCTTCCTCGGAGCTCTCGATGGCCTTCTGCTCGTCGAGCAGCTCCACCGCGCGCCGTGACAGAGCACGCGCCGCGTCGAGATCGCCGAGCAGCGCCGTGGCGCGCGCGGCGCGCGACAAGCCCGGTATCTCGCCGACGATCAGCTGCGCCTGTCCCGCCGACTCGAAGGCCTCGGTCGCTTCGTCGACGGCCTTGGCCGCGTCGCCGGGATCGTTGCGATCGGCGAGCACCAGCGCGATCGCGTTGCGCGCGTTGACGGCGATGTACTTGGCGCCCATCTCCTCGGCGATGGCCTTGGCCTCCTCGAGCTGGGCGAGGGCGCGCTCGGTGTCGCCGGTGGCGGCGTCGAGCAGCCCGGCGTAGACCAGCGTGTCGGCCTCGCTCCACGCCGACCCCGTCTCGCGGTGGATCGCCAGCGCCTCCTCGATGTAGTTGCGCGCCTGCTCGTAGAGCCCCAGCTCGAGCGAGACGATGCCGACCACCGACGAGTTGTCGCCCTCGCGCGCGCGATCGGCATACTGCCGGCAGAGCTCGAGGCTGTAGTGCGCCTCGTCCAGCGCGCGCGAAAAGTCGCCGCGGCAGTAGTGCACCACGGCGAGGTTGTTGCGCAGCACGCGCTCCTGCCAGCGGTCGCCGGTCTGCTTGATCAGCTCCAGCGCTGGATCGTAGTGACGAAAGGCCTCGTCGTAGTTGGCCTGCACCAGGTGGATGCGCCCTAGCGCGATGCGCGCGCGCACCTGATGCTGCACCGCGCCTTCGCCCTCGAAGATCTCGAGCGCAGCCGTCACCGCGTGCTCGGCGCGCGCGTGATCGTTGAGCCGGCCGTAGGCCTCGCCGCGCAGCCGCAGCGCCTCGCCCTTGAGCAGCCTGTCGCCGGCCTCGTCGCTCGCGGCTTCGGCCTGCTCGGCGGCCTCGAGCGCGCGATAGAGCTGGCCGAGCCTGAGCAGGTGCACCGCCTCGCGCGCGCGCAGATCGGCGCGCCGCTTGGGGTCATCGCCGGAGAGCTTGCCGAGCCGGCGCAGATCGGCGGCCTGCTCGTCGTGCAGGCCGAGCCGGCCGTAAACGCGCTCGCGGCCAGCGTAGGCGTCGTACTCGACGCTCTTCTGCTCGCCGCACAGGCGCAGCGCGCGCGCGAAGAGATCCACCGCCTCGATATTTGCGTAGGCCGCGGCCGCCTTGTGTGCGGCGCGCACGTAGTAGACGGCGGCCTGCTCGGTGAGCCCGCCGAGCTCGAGGTGGCGACCGATCTCCGCCGGCGGATCGGTCGACCCGCGCTCCGAGCGACGCATCATGATCTCGCCGATGCGCCGGTGCAGCGTGCGGCGGTCGACGAGGTTGATGCCCTGATAGATCAGCTCCTGCACGAGCACGTGGCGAAACGACCACTGGCGCTCGAACTGCTCGCTCGGGCCGCCGGGGCCTGCGTTGGTGAACGGAACGGCCATGTCGACGCCCGGCACCAGCACGCCGCGGTTGCGAAGCTCGGCAAGCGAGCGCGCCGGGTTGCGCGACAGAAGACGCGTCAGAATGCCCTCGCGAAACGTCGGACCGATCACGGTCGCGTACTGCAGCACGACCTTGACCTGCGTCGGCAGGCGATCGACGCGCCCGAGGATCACACCCTGCACCGTCTCCGGGATGCCCGTCACGCCGCCGCCGAGCTCTTTGATCGCGTCGCACAGCTCGCGGATGAAGAACGGATTGCCGCCGGCGCGCTGCTCGACACCTTCGATGACCTCGTCGACGCCGTGCTCGCCGAGCAGGTTGACGATCAACCGCCCGCGCGCGCCCTCGTCGAGCTCTTCGAGCACCACCGACGAGACGCCCGCGTCTTCGAGCAGACTGTGGCCATCGCTGCCGCCTTCATCGGGCCGCGCCGTGGCGAGCACCAGCAGCGCCCCGCGCGTGTCCTCGGGGCGGCTGACCAGCGCGCGCAGACACTCGATGGACGCGCTGTCGGCCCAGTGCAGGTCTTCGACGACGAGCACGATCGGCCGCTGGTTGCCCGCCGCGTGCAGCACCTGGCGCAGCGCGCGGTAGACGCGGCTCTTGGCGAAACCGGAGCCCGCGTCGCCCACCGGCATGGTGCCGGGGTCGATGACCGCCGCCAGCGCGTCGAGCGCCTGCTCGGCGTCGCCGCCATCTTCGAACAACACGCGATCGAGCAGCGAGCGCAGCCGGTCGATCAAGCGCGCGCGCCCGCGGCTGGTGCCGCTGCTCCACACGCCGGTGATGCCGCGCAGCACCGAGGCGACGAGCGAGTAGGGCGTCTCGACGCGGTGAGGTGACGCTGCCGCGGTCACCACGGCGGCCTCGCCGCAGTAGCGCAGCAAGAACTCGTCGACCAGGCGCGACTTGCCGATGCCGGGATCACCGACGATCAGCAGGCTGCGCTGCTCGCTGCGCATCACCGCCTCGCGCCAGATCGAGCGCATCGCCTTGGTCTCCATCTCGCGCCCGATCAGCGGGTCGCTGGAGTCGATGCGGCGGTCGCGCTCGCCGCTGTGCGGTGCCACCACGCGATGGCGACGGATCGACTTGCCCTGCCGTTTGATCGGCGCGAGCTCGCGCAGTTGGTAGTGCGTCGCGGCGAGACGCGCGGCGGCGCCAGCGATCAACGTCTGTCCTTCCTCGGCGTGCTCGGCGAGGGCCTGCGCCTCGCGCACCGAGTTGCCGAGCACCAGATACCCCTCTTTGGCGGGCTGGCCGGAGAGGCGCGCCGTGCCGGCGCGGATGCCGCAGCGCAGCGAGACGTTGCCGCTCTCGCCGCCGGCGCGCACGCCGCTGGCGGTGGACTCGACACCGAGATGGCGCACGGCCTCCTCGGCGTCGAAGGCGAAGCGCACCGCCGAGACGATGTCGTTTTCGTGGCCGACGGGCAGGCCGAAGAGCACTACCAGGCCTTCCTCGTCTGTCTCGTGCAGCTGCCCCTCGAGCTTGTAGGCGATGTCGGCGGTGAGCCGCTCGGCCTCGTCGCGCAGCGCTGGCGAGCAGTCGAGGCGCGCCGCGACAACCACACAGCGCTTGCGCTCGCCGAGCGCGGGCGTGGGCGCGTCGTCGGCTTGCGGCGCCACCTTGGCGTCGCGCTGCGATCGCTCGGTGCGCGGGGCCTGCGTGCTCTCCTCGATGTCCTCGAGGGCGATCTCCTCGATGACGTCCAGGTCATCGAGTTCGTCGTCGGTCAGCGAGCTCGCGCCCGGGCGCTCGTGGCGCGGCTTGTCGAGCCCCGGTCGGGGCGTCGAGAGGTCGTCATCCTCGCCGGTGGCCGTCGGCACCATGTGGGGCGGTGGCGGCGAGTCCTCGCGGAAGGTCTCACCTCGGAACGCCTCGTCGGCAGCGATGTCACCTTCGGTGTCGTCCTCGAGCGGCCGTGGGCGCAGCGAGTCTGCCGTCGCGCGCAGCGCCGCCGGCGAGCGCGAGAGGCGCTGCGGCTCCGCCGACTCCGCGGTGGCGCGTAGATCCGGATCGCGCGCGAACTCGCCGACCTTGGCTTCGATCTCGATACCGCCGGTGAGCGCGGGCTCGGGGCGCGGGTCGCCGTCGGCGGTGTCGATGTTAGCCTGATCGTCGACGTCCCAGCTGGTGGCAGGCCGCGCGCTCTCGGGCGGGTTGCTGACCGAGACCTCGGTGGGCTGATGGCGCGGGTCGCCGTGCTCGTCACGCCAGCTGGCGGCCGCATCGGCGTAGCGTCGGCCGCGCCGCCGCGCCCGGCTGCGCTGGCGCGACGTGTCGCTCTTGGAAAGCTGCGGGCGCGCGGTGACCTGATCGGACTCGATCTGCAGCAGGTCGTCGCCGTCGTAGTCGTCGGGGACGCCCGATCGCTGCGCGTCTCGGAGCAGCCCCGGCCCTG
>JAGQIK010000245.1 GCA_020431405.1 Myxococcales bacterium | reverse complement strand
GCGAGACCGACCTAAGCCGCGACAACGGCGGGGTGGAGATGTAGCCATGGCACACGCAACACTGCCGGCACCAGGAACGCCGCTTGGACCCTGCCCCAACGCGTGCAGTCACATCGACTGCAGTGCAACGCGAACGCAGGCTTCGCAGCCGTGCAGATACTGCGGTCTCGAAATCGGCTACGAGACGCCGCACTACGCCGAGGATGATGGGGCGCTCGTGCACGCAAAGTGCCTTCACGAAGCCATTGAGATCGACGGTCGTCAACGAGATCGAGGACTGTAGCCATGACCTTCCGCGACTTCGCCCCATCCGACATCGACCACGCGCTGGACAACGGTGTGCAGCCCGACGAGCCCGAGGACGACCGCGCCGCTGTCGTGCGCCCGGACTACGCGCCAACGTTCCACGACGACACGTGCGAGGTGTCGTTCTACGACCAGTACTGGCAGTGCTGGCGCCGCACGTCCGCCATTGCCGCGCTGCACGGCGGCGGGCTGTGGGGGCCCGAGGAGCGCGAGCGGCTCGTGGCGCTGGCGGACCGCTGCGACCCGTTCGACGAGGTGCTGCCGTGACGAAACCCCGCGTGTTGATAATCGACGACGACCCAGCCGTCGCCCGCTGCGCCGCCCGCGTCCTGCACCGCGCGGGCTGCGAGGTGCACCACGCACCAGACGCACCCACAGGGATCGAGGAGGTCCGCCAGGCTCTGCAGGTCGGCGAGCCGTACGCCGCGATCCTCTGCGACCACGAGATGCCGGGCGGCGACAGCGAGACCGTGTGGCAGGCCCTGACGCTGCGCGAGCGCGAGACGTACGTGCTGCACACGAGCAAGGCCAGCGTCTGCGAGCGGCACCTGGACCGCGGTGGGCGCGCGCTGTGGCCCAAGCTTGACTACGACGCGCTGAAGGCGCTGGCGGCTGCGCTATGCTCGTCATCGTGAACGACTCCAACGCCCCACTGCACCGCGAACTGCGCCGGCTGCGCGCCGAGAACGCGCGCCTAGTTGCCGAGCGCGAATCCATGCGGCGGCGCATCACCGCGCTGTCGCTGACCGTCCAGGCCCTGCGAGAGCGGGCCGCCCAACCCGAGCCGGCGCCGGGCGCCGAGGAGAGCGACGATGCCGGCGAGTAAGCCCGACCAGGCCGCCCACATCCGCGCCAAGCTCGAGGCTGCGCTGTACGCCCTGTGGCGGTCCGGCGCCACGACGCGCCAGCTGGCCACAATGTGCGAAGACCTCGCGGCACAGCTCGGCGAGATGGCACACGAGGACGAGGCGCTAGCACGGCGATTTCCGCGGACGACCCGCGAGTCAACAAAGGCCGTGGCCGACCTGCTCGGCTGGGAAGTCGACGCTGACGGCTGCGCGATCATGCCGGCGAAGGCCCGATAGTGCTCGGCGAGCCCACCCTGACCGAGCTCGTGCGCCGCGCCCTCGCCGAGGCCGACCGCTGGGAGGTTCACGCGCTGATGCGGCACGTTGGGTACAACCCCGGCTCGCCGGCCGAGGTCAACCTGACGGCCAGAACTTTGCGCTTCCTGCGCCGCTGCGGCGAGCTGCGGTGCGCCGATCCGGTCAAGCTGTCGACGGTGATCGAAGCTGGGTCACCGTGAAGGAGACAACGATGATCATGTTGTACGGAATGCCGCCACAGGACACGATTCCGCAGCCGGCGGACACTTACACAATCCCGATATGTCCCATGGGCGCCGTTGAGTCTCGTCGCCTGTCCGTTCTTGCACACCTAACTGCACAAGCGCTGCAACGAAAGCCGGGGGCGCACGATGCGATTGCAGCCGTCGCGTGCGCACGCGTAGGCGTCATGGTCGAGGTGGACATCGGCGGGAGCGACGTGCGTGACCGCCTGATCGAAGCATGTACGAAGCTTGGATATGCGTGGTGGGAAAGCGTGGTGCTCCCATGATCGTAGACGCCATCCGCGCCGCGCTGGACGCGGCCGTGTGCGACGACGCAGGCGAGGTGCTGCCGCCCGGCACGCTGGCGGTGACCGAGCGTGAGGCGGATGAGCAGGGTGCACTGCGCGGCGCGGCACTGGCGCAGCTGGCGGAGACGTTCGACGGATTGGCCGAGCAGTACGAGGGCAGCGAGCAGCGAATTCTCAACAGCGACGGCGATGTCGCGTGGGCTAAGTGGTCTGACATCGAACACAGCAACGGTGAGCGAATGCGAAACGCCGCCGCCGAAGCCCGCCGGCTCGCGGGCAGTCCGCTGCCGCGCGTCGTGCGCGCCGAGCGCTTCTCGTCGTGCTGCCCGAGCATCGACGGCGTCGACATGCGCAGCATCGCGCCCAAGAAGCCGCACGACGACGGTGGCAAGGTCCCGCCCGAGGGCATCCTGCTCCTCCCGCCGCGTGACGACCGCTGAGCCGCTCGAGCGCGCCGCGACCGCCTGGCGCCTCGCTGCCCGCCGGGTAGCACACCTCAGCCGCGTGCTGCGCTCCGTGCGCGAGCCGCGCTGCGATACCCCGCCGGTGCGCCCGGTCAAGCTGCTGCGCCGCGCGTTGGCGCACGGGTGGGCTGTGGAGACGATGCCATAAAGAACCGTTGCTGCCCTCTACGTGGACCCGCGCGGCACCTACGCCGGCCTGCGCTTTAGCGCCATCGCGCGGAGTGTGCGGCTGTGACGTCGCAGCAGGGGCGCGGCTTCCCCGCCGCTGAGCCGGGCCGTGCGATCTGGTCTCCGCGGGCCGCCGGTTGCCCACATATCCACAGCGGGTGCTGACAGCCCGCGAAAGGTGACGACGATGCCGAAGATCGCGACCATCACGCTACACCAGGGCAAGCCCCGTCCGTCCGGCGGGCTCACCGTCAGCGACGCCAGCCTGTGGCTCGAGGTGCACGGCAAGCTCTACCGCTGCGAATACGCGTCGAGCCACAAGGTGCTCGACCTGATGATCGAAGCCGTCACGAACGGAATGCCAGAGCCTGACCACGAGTAGCCCGCTCGCCCCTGCCGCCCACTGCACCCCGACGACCCGCCGAGCCGACGCCGAAGGCGTCAGGAAGCCTAGCCAGCGCTCGAGCGCAGCGCAGCGCGCGCACTGCCCGAGGGCGCGGCGGCCGGCTGCGGGTGCTGCTGCTGGGCGCTGATGCGTCGCCGAGGACCGGCCGGGCGCCAACCCGAACCCCGCCCCTCGCCAGCCTGTGCGGATTGCACTGACCTGGCGATGTGCCCCGTGCTGCGATGAGCGGCGGAAGGGGGACAGGGAGTGTGCGTTGGCGTCTACGCGTATTGCAACCTCATGCCAGCTAGGCCTGTCCAGTGGATAACTGCCACGACTTTCTAAGTGCGTGCACCGCCTGCGATAAAAGCTGCTCGTCAACGGTTTATCCACAGGTTCATAACAGGCAGTGCGGGGTGGTCAGTGTGACCATTTTTGCGGTCCCTGTGACACGTCGATTCTCTGTGCTTTCGTGTTGACTACGGCGCCGCATGCCGTCAACATTGACTCGACACGCCGCGAACTTCGCGACACACCTTTGCCCGCTGCGCCAGCGCTCACCGCGCCTGCGTGGCGTGTCGGTCTCGACGGCGCTTGCTGTCGCAGCGGGCTACCTTTGCGGAGGTGGACGAATGTCCGGTCCGATGCTCGATCTGATTGGCCTCATGGAGACCGCGACTGCCGCCGGTGCCAAGATACTCCAGCGGCCAGACGACTGCGGTGTAGCCGTAGCCGACATGATGGCGTCCATTGCGCACTCGGCATGCGAGGTCGCGCGACACTTCGGCTACCGCGTACATGTCGACACCAATCGCCAAGGCTGGACCCAGTCCTCATGGCACAAGATATCCGACAACGCAGAGCCACCGGTGTCGCCTCGTGCCGCTGGCTCCCAGGTGAAAGGAGAACGACGCGGGGACCACAACGAGGCTTCGTCATGACCGACACAGCCGTCATCCGCCGTCAGCCATCCGACGTTGCGCTCGAGCCAGCGCCGTCCATCGACTCTCTGATCGCGCTCGCCGTCGACAAGGGCGCGGACATCGACAAGCTGAGCAAGCTACTTGAGCTCAAGCTGCAGTGGGAGGCCAACGAGGCGCGCAAGGCGTACGCGCGCGCCATGGCCGCCTTCAAGGCCAACCCGCCAGCGATCATCAAAGACAAGAAGGTCAGCTTCGGCACCACGAGCTACTGGCACGCCACGCTTGGCGCAGTCGCAGATGCGGTGATTGCCAGCCTCGCCAGTGTCGGCATCTCGCACGCGTGGACGGTCGATCAGCCCAAGGGGTCTATCGCTGTGACGTGCACCCTGACACACGTCGACGGCCATTCCGAGAGCGTGACGCTGATCGCGCCGCCCGACACGAGCGGCAACAAGAACACGATCCAGCAAATCGCCAGCACAGTGACATACCTGCAGCGCTACACACTGCTCGCCGCGTGCGGCCTGAGCGTGTTCGAACACGACGACGACGGGCGCAGCGCCACGCCGCCACCCCGTCCGGCCAAGCCCGCCGCGCAGCGCGAGCCCGAACCGCCCGATCGTGAGCCGTTGCTGGCAACCAACGCACAGCGCGACGAGATGCGCGAGATCGCCGATCACCCCGGTTGCCCCGAGACCGCGAGCAACTGGCTGCGCTGGGCTGCCGACAACGCCGCCGATTTGACCTATGAGAAGGCGCAGGCCCGCATCGACCAAGCGCGCGGCATGCTGCAGGAGCCGCCGCCAGACGACACGCCACCGTCCGGGAGCGACGACGACATCCCTTTCGGCGACACTCCGGAGGATATGCCGACGCCGAGGGCGACATCCGGCAGCGCGTCATCGACAAGTGGTGAGCGGCGCGGCAAGGCGCTCGCGCGCGAAGCCGCCGACGCTGTAGACGCCGCAGATCGGGCCGCTGCTGACCCACCGCCAGAGCGAGCTGAAGCGGCCGGCGCCATCGACTACGACCCCGAGACGGGCGAGGTGCGCGATGACGAGGCCACCGACCGCCAGGTGCGGCGACTGCAGACGATGGAATACCACTGCCTCCGACGCATGCCCGCAGCCTGGGACGTGCAGACGCTCAACCGCTGGCGCGAAGATCTCAGCAAGGCCATCACGGCGGCGGGGCAGCAGGACGACGACGGCAAGCGGCGGCTCAAGAAGGGCTGGGCCGGGCAGCTGATCGGAGACTACAAGGCAGCGACGATGGTTGAGTCGGCCGATCTCGACGCGCTGTGGGAAGGCGCGAGCGACACGAACCGCAACGACAAGCGCCTGCCGCCGCAGTTCGCGCTGAGCGGGCAGGCGTGGTCGAAGCGCCTGGCCGAGCTCGAAGCGCGCCACGGGGGCGGCGCCAAGGCGCCAAAGCGCGGGCGCAAGGCGAAGGCCGAGCAGTGCGCCGCGGGACCGACAGACGGGCCGTGCGACCACAGCGCGGGCGCGTACGAAGGACGCTGCGTGTATTGCAACGAGCCTGCGGAGTGCTGCCATCCGGGCGCGCCGATGCCTGATGGAACGTGTGCGACGTGCATGCGGTGCCGACACGAGGCCAGCGCTCGGCGCAAGGACGGGACCTGCGGGTTCTGCGGGGAGAAGGTGCCATGATCACAGCGCACGCCATACGCGACCTGATGCGCTCACACGCCGGATACCCGGTAGACGCGCGGCTCTGCGGGCGCCGGTTTGTCGGGCTAGGGCACTTTATCGCCGAGGACTGGGCAATCCTTGGCCGCGCCGATGCCGAGCGGCGCTTTTTCGCCAAGGGCACACCGCGTCGTGTTGATGTCAGCGACGAGATAGCAGCGCGCTCTTTCATCGGGGTCCGCCATGTCGTGGACCTGATCGATGATGCGCCATGCGGGTGTCGCTACGACGGCGGCCGAAAGCGCAACGCGCGACTGCGGCGCGCTGCCAAGCGCTTCGTCGTCGAGCCGGGGAGCGAGCTCATCGCGGTGCCCGACGCAGAGCCGCAGGGCGACGATCCGATCATCGGTCAAGAAGCCGCGCGTATCCTGATCCAGTCCGGCGCGGCGATACTTGCCGGAAGCGACCGCGAGACGGTCAACCTCGCCGTGAACGGCATCGTGTGGGGCGTATGCATGCCGCGCGTCCACAACGGCGGCTGCTCATGCTCCAACAGGTGGCCATAGTGACCGCCGCCCTCGTCAACTGGCACCAGGCGCACCGCTTCGCGATGGAGCAGGGTCGCGTCTTCACGCGCGCCGACTTCGCCGCGCACGTCACGCCGCCGAGCGTCGATGCGTCGGAAGACGAAACGCGCACCGCGTGGCGCAAGGCGGCAGAGCAGGCCATCGCGCAGGCCATCGACGGCGGGTGGATCGTCGAGCACTTCGCCCCGGACGGCACCGTGCGCTACCTCGCGGCGGCGCCTGGCGGGGCGGCTGCACTCGAGTCGCGGCTGCTGCGGCGCCAGCTGGTGGACACGACGCGGGCGCTGCTGGCGATGGGCGAGCGGGTCAAGCAACTCGAAGCGGCGCTCAGCATTCACGGCAGGGTGATCCGCGACCACATGCCGCCGCTGCGCTCGGAAGGAAGGCGAGGCTGATGATCGAGGAAGACAACACCAATGGCCCGACGCGCCCACCCTTCCCCCGGACCTTCAATGACTACCTACGCCGCATGGCTCGCCGAGCGCGAGCGCGAGCTGGCCGCGCACTCCGTGCCGCGGGCTGACCCGCTGCCAGATCGGCTATTCGACTTTCAACGCGACCTAGTGGAATGGGCGCTCGACCGCGGGCGCGCCGCGCTGTTCGCCGATACCGGCCTCGGCAAGACACTGATGCAATGCTCTTGGGCTCAGCAGGTCGCCCAGCATGGCCGCGTGATCGTGCTCGCACCCCTCGCTGTGGCCACGCAGACTGTGCGTGAAGCTGCGAAGTTCGGCATCCGCGCCGAGTATTGCCGCGAGGATACGGGCGCTGACATCGTGGTCACCAACTACGAGATGCTGAAAGCATTTGACGTGTGCAAGTTCGCGGGCGTCGTGCTCGACGAGTCCAGCATTCTCAAGGCCTACGACGGCAAGACGCGAACGACGATCATCGAAGCCTTCGCGCGCACCCCATATCGGCTCGCGTGCACGGCCACGCCGGCACCGAATGACCATACCGAGCTTGGAAACCACGCGGAGTTTCTCGGCGTCAAGTCGCGCGCCGAGATGTTGGCTGAATTCTTCGTGCATGACGGCGCGCGCACCTCGGAGTGGCGGCTGAAGGGCCACGCTCGAGACGCGTTCTGGCGATGGGTCTCACTATGGGCCGCGATGGTCAAGCGGCCGTCAGACCTCGGCTACAGCGACGAAGGGTTCGCGCTACCCGACCTCGTGCACGAAGCGCTGCCGATCGATGCACTGGTGGAGAACGGGCAGACGCTATTCGGGGTCGAGGCGATCTCGCTATCAGACCAGCGCAAGCTGCGCCGTGAGACACTGACAGAGCGCGTCGACGCCATCGCATCAGCCATCGCCGACGAGCCCAACGAGCCCGCTCTCGTGTGGTGCGAACTGAACGCCGAGAGCGAAGCACTGACCAAAGCCATCGAGGGCGCTGTCGAAGTGCGCGGAAACCACACGCGCGAGGAGAAGGAATCGCGACTCCTCGGCTTCACTGACGGCAAACACCGCGTCATGGTCAGCAAGACCAGCATCTGCGGATTCGGCATGAACTGGCAGCACTGCGCGCGCGTCTACTTCGTCGCCCCGTCGCACAGCTACGAGCAGACATACCAGGCAGTGCGCCGCTGCTGGCGCTTCGGTCAAAAGCGCCCCGTCATCGTGCGCACGTGCGAGGCGTGGGGCGAGCAGCACGTCACGGCCAACCTTCAGCGCAAGCGCGACGAGGCCGAGCGCATGGGCCGCGAGCTCGTTAACCACATCATGATCAAAGGGGAGCACTCCCGATGGAACCGCTACGATCCACGCCAGTCGATGCAGCTACCCGCGTGGATGTTCGAGTCGAAGATCAGCGCCTGAGTGAGCGTTTCGCGATCTACCGCGGCGACTGTGTCGAGGTAATGCGCGGACTGCCCGATAGCAGCATCGGCTATTCGATCTTCTCGCCGCCCTTCGCGTCGCTCTACACCTACTCGGCCAGCATGCGCGATCTCGGCAACTGCAAGGATGATGCGGATTTCTTCGCTCACTTTGCCTTCGTCGCCGCCGAGCTTCATCGTGTGCTGGCGCCCGGCCGGCTCGTGTCGATGCACTGCATGCCGATGCCGAGCAGCAAGAGCCGTGATGGGTTCATCGGAGTGCGTGACTTCCCGGGTGACCTGATTCGAGCGATGGAGCGCGCTGGTTTCGTCTACCACTCGGAGGTATGCATCTGGAAGGACCCCGTCACGGCGATGCAGCGCACCAAGGCGCTCGGGCTACTGCACAAGCAACTGAAGAAAGACAGCTGCATGTCGCGCCAGGGGCTGCCCGACAAGGTGGTCACGATGCGCAAGCTGGGCGACAACCCCGAGCCTGTCTCGCACACCAACGAGACGTTCCCCGTGCAAGTCTGGCAGAACTATGCCTCGCCGGTCTGGATGGACATCGATCCGAGCGACACGCTGCAATACCGCAGCGCACGCGAGCATGACGACGAGCGGCACATCTGCCCGCTTCAGCTCGAAGTCATCCGGCGGTGTCTGCGCATGTGGAGCAACCCCGACGACATCGTGTTGAGCCCGTTCGCAGGCATCGGCAGCGAGGGCGTGGTGGCGCTCGAGCAGGGGCGCCGGTTCGTCGGAGCCGAGCTCAAGGGCAGCTACTTCGAGCAGGCCGCACGCAACCTGGCGGGCGAGGAGCGCGGCCCGGCGCAGCAGTCGCTGCTGTGAGGATCTACCGCGTCGTGCTGACGGGCCACGGGCGAACCGTGCACGCCAACGAGCGCACCACGTGCCCGTTGCTCGCGGCCATCTGCGCCGCCGCGCGCTACCCCGGACTTACGCCGCGCAGCGTGGGCTTCGGGCTGGACGCATTCCACGGGGAGGTGCAGGGATGAGCCTGGACGGAAAGATCACGCAGGCCACCGTGGGATGGCGCATCGACTGCGCTGCATGTGCGCGGCTTGCGACGAAGCCTCGGAATGTTAGCCGTGCGGCTGCGCGTGCTGACTTCTCGTCCCGCGGCTGGCGCTACTCGCACATTGGGTGGCTATGTGCGAAGTGCTCGACTCCGCGCCGCAGCGGAGGCACGCCGCACCAGCGCATCGTGCGCGCGGCGGCCATCGGGGTGGGCGTCGAGCTGACCGCGACTGAGGTGCGCACGCTGGCGTGCGATGACATGATCGCGGCGCAGGCCGCGGAGGATGACTCGCGCTAGCTAGCCCGCGCCCGGCCCGCGTAGCAGCTTCAGCAGCGCGAAGTGGGTCGCCTTGCCGTAGTCGCCGTCAGCATCCCGGCCGGTGAAGCCGAGCAGTTGCTGCTGCATCTCACGCACACTGCCGTAGCGCAGTTCGGCGAGGAGTTCGGCGCGGCCGTCCGGCGTCGTCAGTCGCGCCGCCAACGGGGGATCGACGCCCACAGTGGCGCAGACCATCGCGAGGTGGTGGCTGCACGCCCAGAGGTAGACGTCCTGGCCGGCGCTAAACCAGCCGTCCTCTCCCACCTGGACGAAGTACCACGGATCGCCCGCCCGCAAGCATGCGCGCGCCTTGGCGTAGCGGTCGGCTTGCAGCAGCGCCAGAACGCCGTCGACGCCCTCGCGTAGCGAGTCGTAGGCGCGCCAGAACATCCGCTCGCCCTTCAGCCGCTGCCCCGGCGGGCACTCTGGCGACGGCTCCTCGCCGGGCTTGCAGTCGATGCACTCGCTGCCGCCGAGCACGGTGTATGGCCGCGACTTGCGCCAGCCCTCGCGCGCCTTCAGGCCGGCCATATTGAAGTTGTAGACCTTGCCGCCCCACCCTGTCTCATGCGCTGACTGCGCCGTCAGGATGGCCGCCGGCAGCGGGTCGAGCCCGCCCATCACGGCGGCTGCGTGTACGTCGCGGGCAAACGCGGCGCGCGACGGCCACGTGGTGCGCTTGGCGGGGACCTCAGGCATCGCTAGCGACCTCTCGCGCCGCAGGTGAAGCGCTGATGTCGTGCCCCGATTGCCTCGGCTGGCACGATGTGAAGATCGGGAAGGCGCTGCCGTTGCGGTGGCGCCGGCGGCAGCATGTCGTCCAGTACCGGGCCGCAGTTGCGCAGCCAGTGACCAACGGGGCCGCGTGGCCGTTCGAAGATCGGAGCGTATCCGCTTGGGCGGCTGGGCAGGGTGATAGCGATCTCGTTGGGTCCGCCTCGACGGCACTCCCCGGTCGGGCAACCGCAGTAGCTGCATCCCGGGAATGTGACTTGCGTGATCATCTACCCCTTCGGCGGCACGGCCGCGTCGAGCTCGCGCTGCTCGTTGACCTCGATCTCGTCGAGGTTGACCACGGCGAACGCGTTGCGCACGGCGGCCTTGACCTCGGCGGTGATGTCCTCGGGCTTGGCCATCTTCCACAGCTCGCTGACCAACTCGAGCGCGGCGATCAGTCCCTTCGCGATCATTTGACCACCTCGCGCATCAGCGAGAACGCCTGACGCCGCTTCGCCTGGCACGCCGTGAGCTCGGCGCACGGGTTGAGGTTGGCCGCCTTGCAGCGGTCGAGCGCTGGCCGACACGCCGCGCGGGCCAGGTCCGCCAGGGCGCCGCTGACGATTTCGGCGCGCGTGCGCGGGCTGCAGCCGGCCGAATGCACCACGAGCGCCATACCGCTCGACGCCAGCACGAAGGCGACCATCAGCACCTTCAGCGACGTGCGCAGCCGGGACGGATCGTTGACCGTGGCCAGGTGAATCGCGACGGGACTCACCGCGACACGCTTGCGGATTACGGCCTCGCCAAGCACTTCGACGCCTCCACCGCCGGGGCGCGACCCGCCACCCGTGCCGGCGCTCGGCGGCGCGCTGGGCGGCTTGGCCGCCTCGTCGGTGCGCGTGCGCGACGAGCCGCCGAGGATCGTCCCAACGGCGAGCCCGCCGAGCGACTTGGCCCAGTCGTGCAGCGACGTGTCGCCGAACAGCAGGATCGTCACGGTGCCAATCAGGCACAGCGCGGCGAATGCAAACAGCCATTTACCCCAGGTCGTCATCGTCGTCTCCTCAGCGCGAGCCGTAACCAGCGCTTGAACTCGTCGAGTTGCTTACCGACGGCGGCGTTCTGCGCCTCGATCGCGGTGCGCGTCTCGCTGCGCTGCTTGTCGATGGCTTCTTTCACGAACTTCTGCAAGTCGTCAAGCCGGCGCGCGCCGTCCTCGTGCGCCCTTCGAAACGACTTGCTCTCGTGCCCGGCGACGGCCTTGCTGTCCTTCGCGTCGATCCGCCCCTCGAGCACGAGCCACGCCGCGATGGCGCCGCCCACCATCAATACTAGCGCGATCAGCAGGCCAGCCGTCAGAGGCATCTGCTTGGCGCGCTCCTCTGTCAGAGGTGCCGACGCGTCGAGCTTGACGGTCGGCGTCGACTGCTGCTCCCACGTCGGCGCGGCGGGCGGTACGGCGGGGTGGTCGTCGGTCAGGCGGTCGACCTCGTCAAGCGCTTCTTGCACGAGTTTCCTCACGGCGTCTCGCATGCCGATGTCTGGCTTGTGGACGGCGAAGCGCGGCCGCGCGCGCGTGACGTGATCGGGCTCGATCTCGCCGGCCGTGATGAGCGCGCGCACGGTGCGCGGGTGCGACGACCGCATGCGCTCGAGCAGATCCACTCCTGTGCGCCCATTTAGCTTCACGTCGACGACGGCCACGTGCACGGTGTGCTCTTGCAGGATCCGCCACGCGTCCTCGTACGTCGCCGCCGTGCGCACGACGCAGAGGTCGCGCACCGCGCGCTGCCAGCCGCGCAGCAGCGTGGTCTCGTCGTCGACGAACAGGACGCACCGCCGAGTCACCGGCCGAACCGCCACCAGCGGCGCTTGCGCAACTTGTCCACTTCGGCGCGGAGCTCGACGAGCATGGCTCGGTTGCCACGCACCACGTCGAGCACGTTCTCCAGCAGCTCACGCTGGTCGGCCAGATCGGCAGCGACGCCGTCAACCCACGCGTCGTCCTCGACGGCGGCGCTGGCGGATTTGACCTCGTGACTCACGGAACCCGCTCCACGCTGCTCGCCGCGTCGCAATCGTCCTCAGTCGGGTAGCGCTCGTCGACGCTGTGCAGCACGATGCGCGAGCCCGCGCGCCCCATGAACGCCACGCTGCCCGGCGTGCTGGCGACTCGGCCGCCCCAGATGTGCACGCGAGCGCCAGCAGTCGCCTCGACGACCAGATCGCCAGCACCCTTCACCGTTTCTGACCACAGGCCATATACGTCCACGCTCGCGCCGTGCACGCTCAGCGCGCCGCCTTTGGCGCCCTCGCTGATGACGTCGTAGAGCTTCACGCCGGCCCCGCTGACGCGCTCTCCGGGCTCGACGCGCACGAGGGGCCCATCGCATCCGTAGCCGTAGACGCCGCGCAGGCTCGCTCCGTTGCAGCCGCGCAGCAGTACGCCGCGGTGCCACAGCGAAAGTCCCGCGAGGCGCAGGCCAATGCAGTCGGTAGCCGCGACGCTCCACTGCGTGCAGCCCCAGACCTTCAGCGGGCCGAAGTCTCCGGCCTGGCGCGCGCCGCCGATGCCACGCAATTCGACGCCGTGCTCGGCTTTGCTCCCGCCGTCGAGAACCAGCGCACCGTCAACACGCAGCCCTGCCTGGAAAATGCGCCAATCGCCGTCTGGGCCGCGGCCGGTACGCGCGCTGACGCGGACCATGGCCGGCGCGGGCTCGGAAGCGACGAGACGTCGCGGGATGATCACGCTGGCGCGATCGTCGAACTCGAGTGCTTCGCGAGTCATAGCACCGCGCTCACCCAGGCACTGACGGTGTCGGCGACCGCCTGATGCCCGGCGTCGTTGGGGTGTCCCTGTACTGCGCCGAGCTCAGGGTCATTGCACGGATCGTCGCCCTTGTTCCCTGCGTCGATATTCACCGTGTAACTCAGATCGATCCAAGAGCCACGCTGATACGCTGTGGCCTCACGGAACAACCGATCGATGAGCCCGACGCCGGTGTCTGGATCGTATGGCGGCGCGGGCGCGATGAGTCGCGACAGCACCGCGAGGTGGGCCCCTTTGGCGCGGCAGAAGTTGCCCACGACCTCCAACCACGACGCGATCTCAGCGTCGTTGCGCAGCCCCGTCGTTGCAGCCAATCCGTGCTCGCCCGCCTGTACTATCACGCAACGCACGTCAACAGCGGCGTATAGCGTCGGCAACTGCGCCGCGATCTGAACGAAGTCAAAACTGGCCTGATCGCGCGTCGGGCAGTACCAGGTGTACTCGGGGTGGGCCGCCTCGATCAGGTTGAACCAGTCGAGCGCGACATCGCTCGCGGCCATGCCGCGCTCGGCGCACCACAGGCCGCCAACGATGGGGTGCCATGTGATCGAATCACCCAAAACGACGATGTTTTCCATCAGGGGGCCACCAGTGCGTAGTTGCTCGCGACGAACGCGTCCCACTGCGTGTTGTTTGTTGCACCGCCTGCGAACCATCCCGCTTTGAAGTGGGTAGAGAGAAACGAGATGATATCGGTGTACACGTTCGCGCCGACAGCCCCACCGATCGCCATGTTGGATCCATTGCTAACGTCTCCGATGCCGGCAAAGCTCACGGCCGCACTGGTTACATCGGCCCCATCGACGTAGATGCGGCTCGCGTTGGCAGCCGTCGCCTCCGTCGCGTCGATCACCGCGCAGGCGAAGACCTCCCGCGGCGTCGCACCGAGGCTGGTGCTGACAAGCGTGTTACCAACGGTCCCGTCGTAATAGGTGAACTTGAGCTGCCGTCCCGTGTCGACCCACCAGCCCCAGCCTTTGTAGTTGGGCGCGGCGCCTGTCCAGTTGTTTTTCCCGCCGAGAAACCGCTGCGTCGTACCGCCGTCGAACTTGAACGCGATGATGCTGAGCACGTCGCTCGCCGACGCCGCGGGATCGCCATCTGCCCCCCCGTCGGCTGCGTAGAGATAGCGTCCGCCGTTGTAATCGACGCCGATGGCCGCAGGCGCGACGAAGTCCGCCATGGCGGCGTCATAGGTCGGCTCTGGGCCGCTGACGGTCTGCTGAAGATCCGGGCCGTAGTAGTTGGCCACCCACGTCTTGGCGGTTCCGTCAGCCTCATCTCCGCGATAGCGGACAGTGGGCCAGGCCAGCGTCTCGTTGATGTTGGCCACGACGGGAAGGACGATCGGCGCATAGGGGGCTACCCGAGATCCAGCCCTCGGACCAAGGATCCGCCCCCGCAGCATCGCCGCCGCTATGGCGCGATACCTACTCAAGACCCCTTTACCTCGTACTTCTGGATCGACGCTTTGCCGGCTGTTGTGTCTTTGATAAACGCGATCTTGTAGGCGTCGCCGACGGGGATCGGCACGAAATCGATCGCGCCGGCCTTGAGAAAGGCTGACGTTTCATTGGCTGCAGCCGTGGGCGACGCGGCGACCTTATACCAACAGTCCTCGGTGGCCGAGATGCGGTGCACGCCGGCGGCGAGCGCGCTGCTCGATGCGACGCTCGAATCGAAGCTGACGACCTGCCCGTCGCCCAGCGTTGGCGTTCCGCATAGGAGCATTTCGATGACGGCCGTTGATGTAAGTGCTGACATGGCGTCTCCTAGACCGTGATCTCGGTGGTGGCAGTGAGGTATCGATCCCAGAGCACCTCGATGGCTGCGATGCGATCGTTGGTGCTGAACGTGTCGATGTGAAGCACGAACTCCTCGTCGTTGCCCAGCTCGCTATAGGTTGCAGTCCCCGATCCTCCAACAACGCCAGGCTGGATGGTGAGAACCTGCCAGTTATCTGAGCCAGATGCAGCCGTGTCATCTCCGACAGCAGACCCAAGAGATGGTGCAGTAGCGGCAGTGTCAAGGTACGCCGTCTTTTTGTACAACGTGGCCACGGGCTGACTGCTCGTGACCGTGTACACCTTGACCTTGATCGTGTTGATGCGGCTGCCCTGCCGCGCTGGGATAGGGATCGCCACATCGCCAGCGAGCCCAGATAGGCACTTGGCCCCACTTTCAGGATTGCTTACATCGAGCGCCCACCCTATGGCCCCGCTGTTGTCTGCGAAAATGGCGTGCCCTAGATGGCCGCGCGTCGTATGCGCGCCGACGACATCGATCCCTGCATCCTGGATCGCGTTGAGCGTTGCCGGCGGAACGGGGCTACCCTCAGCAAATGTTGTTGCCTTGGTATCGTAGGGAAAGCTGGTCATGATGGGCCTAGAATATCACGCCCGCACAGACTGTACGGGTCGCCTGCCTTGAACACGTCGGACTCGCCAACCAGCAGCAGGGTGTGCGCCTGCCGCGCCTTGTCGGCAAGGCGCTGCGCCTCGGCGAGGTTGTAATCGCCGGGATCGTCGGGGCGCCGGTGTACGAAGGCGATCAGCAGGTCTTCGTACGGCGCCCCGCGCACGTCCAGCGCTGCCGCCGTGCGCTCGATGATCTCGACGTTGTTGTGCGGCGTCGCGTGCACGAGCTGCATCATGTCGATGGCCATGCTCGACGCGTTCAGGCCCGGCGCCGTGTTGCGCACGTAGGCGCAGACCTCGCGCGTCTTGATCGTGCGCGGCGTGCTCAGACGGTGAAGCTCGGTGAGCGCCGTCAGGTCATCGCCGTAGCGAAAGACCAACTCGCCGGCGACCTTTTCGATCTGCAGATACTCGGGCGCGCTCGGCGCCGCGTCGGCCGCGCTGCCAACATCCTCGGTGAGCGTGCCTTCGATGATCTGATCGACACGAATGTCGCTGCTGTCGCCGAAGACGATCGCGATCATGTTGTCGAAGTCGCCAAAGATGCCGACGCCCGCTGCGCCGCCGCCGCCGATGGACACACTCATCACGTCGAGTGTCACGGTGAAATCGTCGTTGGGATCGTGCACGCGACGACGGATCATGTTGCCGTTGTCGGTGACGCCGTCGAGCTCGCAGTTGACCGCCGCCGTGGCGACCATGGTCAAGTCGCTGCCGCTCTCGGTGCGCGTGCCGTTGCCGCTCGACGTCCATCGATACGATAGTGACTCATCGGCGAAGTCGTCGCGCCACGCCGTCGACGGGCGCAGTAGCGGGTAGAGCGCGCGCCGGATCTCGGGCAACGACGAGCCTTGACCGCCGCGCCAGCGCGCGACCACCGCGTCGCGGCGCTCTGTGATCGTGGCGCCATCTTTGGGCACGACGTTGAGAAACCGCTCCCAGCGCGCGAGCGCTTCATCTGCGCCCTGCGGGAACATCTCGGCTTCGAGGCGTTCGGCGAAGATATGGCCGTGCGCGACAAGCTGCGCCTCTCCGCGGAGGATGTAGTTGATCAGCTTCTCGTCGTCGTCAGACCAGAACCCCGCCGTGACGAGGATGCCCTTCAGTTGCCTGTAGCACGAGTGCCACCACGAGTCGCGTCCACCGTAGCGCGACCCTCCGCCGAACTTCGACCAACCTCCGAACTTGGCCATGGCGGCTCAGATAGCCTCTTCCTCGCCAACGTTGTAGAAGAGCCAGACCTGCGCATCGGCCGTCGTCGGGGTGAATCCGCTCGTGATGATGTCGACCGCGATATCTTCGAGCGCACTGGCGTCGTAGAGATCGTCAGCACCCGCGTCAGCGACCACCTGATAGGCGCGCGCAGCCGAAACGGCGCTGCTGATCGCCAGCGACAGATCGGTGTTCGTGCCGCCGTGCTTCGGCTGCACGGTGAGCGTGCCGGCCGTCCATGTGTCGTTGAGGCGCAGCACGATGGCAACGAGCGTCGCATCCTTAAAGAGCATTTGCCCTTCCTCGGCTGTCGCCGATCCGGGCTGCACCATCGCAGTGGTCGCCGTGCCGGGCACGTTCTCAAGTTCCCAGCAGACCGGCACGATGTTGCCGTGTCGCAGACGTTTCACGCACTCGGCCACCGCATAGACGATCTGATTCCAGTCGTTGGCGTCGATGTCCTTCAGCGCGTCGTGTACCGGCTCTTCGTTCTCTTTGGCGATGCCGCCGAGAAGCGTCTGCACCAGCGCCGCCGTCGTCAGGGACGCATCGAATGCTGTGGTCGGAGGTACGGTCATCTTCGCGCTCCTACGTGGTCAGCGCCGGGCGGATCGTTAGCTCGCCGGCGATCAGAAATTCTACATCGCCCGTTGTTAGGGCGTTGTCGTCAGGCTCAACGTTGGCGCTTGGCGTCGAGATCGTTGCATCCTGCACGCCGAGCGCGAGCAGCTTGTCGTTGTCGTCGCGCTCGAGATCTAACACGCCGCCGCCGCGCAGCGCGCGGTGAAGCGCGTTAAGGCGCAGCGTGTCATCCCAGCCGGTCTGCTCGCGGTCGTAGCCGCCATCCGCGGCGCTCGTGCTCGAGCCGACAGACTCGCCGCGCGCTGGCCCGAGCTGATCGAACAGCTTTTGTACCACGGCGAGGTGGGCTGCAGTCAGCGGACCTGCGGGCCAGAACGAATCGCCACCCGATGGCGTGCCGCCGACCAGGTCTGCGGTGAGCACGACCGTGGCCTTCGCGCTCGGCGTGTTGTCGGTCACGCTCTTGACCGTCGCGAGCTCGCCGGCGATCAGGACGCGGCTGCCCGCCTTCAGTGGCCGCGCGGACGTGGCGAAGTCGGCGATCTCGTCGTCGACGATGATCGTGCGCGCGTCAGTTGTTGCCGCGTCCACCGTGACAGCGGCCTGTTTTTCCCAGTCATACTGGTATTCTTTGAACGGCGTGATGACCGCCTCGACGGCCTGGGTCACCGCCGTTGGGCGCAGTACGCTGTGCTCTTTGACCGTCGCGGGGCGTTTGGCGTAGATCGCATCATCGACGTTGTCGGCGACCGTCGTCGACGGAACACGCGCTGAGCCACTGCCGCGCCCGAGGATCGCCACGTCGACGATCCCGAGGCCCCGCCGCCCGTTCTGCGCGTAGCGGCTCGGCCCGTAGACGTATGCCGTGTAGACGCCCTCGACGGCCGTGGCCCACTGCCGATAGTCGCTCATGCGGCCGCCGGCGGGCGGGTTGCGGTAGGCGTCGAGCAGCCGCTTGGCGAGCTCGCCATCGGTCTCGGCGTCCTCTCCGTCCGTCATGGCCACCGCGATCGTGGCCGCGGCGTCGATGCCGCTCGGCGGGGAGTTGAACGTCAGCGTATCGCCCACGGCGCGGTTGCCCGCGCTGCCACGCGTCGTGGCCACCACGTCAGCTGTAGCGGTCCCGCTGGCGATGGTGCCGCCGCTCGCGAGCTCGTACTCCGTGCCGTCGTCGCCGGTCAGCGACTCACCGGCAGCGAAGGTGCTGCCGTTCGTGCCGGTGATGGTCAGCGCGTCGGTGCCGCTGGCGTACGTCGAGCCCTTGCGGCCCCCTTCAAGCTTGGCGTCTGCGTGCTTGTCGAGCGCCGCGGTGGACGTCTCGCCGCTGACGAAGATGTCTTTCTCGATGACGCTGAGCCAGTAGTGCAGCCCATAGATCGCCTCCATGAGCGCGACGCCCTTGATCCCGACGTCGCTATCCTCGGTGACGACGATGGGGATCGAGGCGGCCTCGCACAGCGAGCGCACGGCCCCCTGGTACTGTGAGAGCAGTTGCGTTCGGGTTGGAGGGGTCAGCGTCACAGCACACCTTGGCCGGCAAGCGGCGCCACGAGAGACAACACGCGCCCGCTGGCGAGCACGGGCATGTAGGCGATCCCGATTATGCCACCTCGGCGATCGACAGCGAAGCCCCCGAACCTGATGTCAGTGTAGGTGCCGTCATCGAGCAGCGGCTGAAGCGCCTCGCGGATGTTGTTCTCGAGCGCCTTCTGCGCATTCTTCGTGAGCTTCGGCGGGGCGCGCATCCCGAAGTTGGGGTTGCCGATCCAACGCCCGCGCTTTCCGCGGATGCGCAGCCGGTCACGGGTCTCGGGGGTGTTGTCGCGCTTGAGGTGCCCGGCGTCGTCCACCTCGTAGTTGAGATCGTCATTGATCAGGATCGCGTCGCCCGTCGTTTGTCTCGTGGGCAACATCAGCAACCCTCCCGATAGCGCGTGCGATGCGCCATTATCTAGCGTCACGTTCCATGTGACCGATCGCGTCGCACCCCAATGGTTCCTAAGGGGAACAAGTGTAACGGTCGTCGTCAAGGCGCCCTGCGAAACCTCGCCAGAGAAATAGCTGCGATTGATCGCGTTGCCGGAAACTGCAGGGACACCGCCAATCGACATGCTCGTGACGTCAAGCACCGCAGTCGTGTTGCTGAAGGTGAAAATCAGCACTTCCCCAGTGATGCGGCGAATAATCGTCGGCGAAAAGTCAGTTTGTGGCGTGTCGAATTCCTGATAGATGTCCAGGCTCGGGATCGACACCCACCCGTACTGGCTCGCGAAGCCAGGAATCGGGTTGCGCGTATACTCGCCGACGTAAACCGGATCGCCCGATGGCGTCCATGTCTCCTGCACGCGCAGTCCGATATTGCCGGCGCCGTCGTCGCAGACCAATCCGACGTATCCAGCCGCAAGCGACGGGTCGCCCGTCTCGGGCAGCGTCCACGCGTCGGCGCTGCCGTTGAAGTAGATGCGCAACGGGTCGGCGTTCGGGTAGCCCGACTGCGTCGCGCCGTAGCTCCACAGCTCGGTGAGCACACCCGCGTCGACGCGATAGATCCACAGCTTGGCGCCGTCCTGGCCGTACTCGACCAGATAGCCGTTGCTGTCGTCGGTGAACAGCGCGAGGCCGTGACGGAATACATTGGTGGTCCAGAACGGGTCGAGCCAGTGCAGATCGGTGTCACCGGGGAACGGGATCTCGACCATGAATCGCTGATTGGCGACTGTCCCAGCGATATAGTTGGCAAGGGCAGCGTAGATGCGATGGCCGATCAGCGCGCCGCCGGTCCATAGATCCTTGGGTGTGCTGTCGGCGTCGAGGCCGCTCGACCATGTTGAGGCATTGACGCCGCCGGCGGGTGAGATGGTCAGCCCGCTTTCGTTGTACGCCGTAAACGACTTGACGAGCGTCAATGTCACGACAGCAGTCCCAGGTTGACGAGCACGGTGCGGATCTCGTTCAGCTTGGCGTTGACCGTGGCGAAATTGTTGTTGACGGCCGTGGCGTCGCAGTTGCCGGCACCCACTGCAGGGCCGATCGTGCTGCCTGGTGTTCCCGTGGTCGAGTCCGTCAGTGTGTTGACGCTTTGTTGTGCTACCGGCGTCGCGCCGTACGTGCCCAGCTTCGTTCCGCCGATCGCCACCGACGCGTCAGCCTTGCAGTGCACGCTCGCGCGGTCGCTGCCGCTCTTCTTGGCGTACAGCATCGCGTCGCCCGACGTTAGCCCGGTCGGGCGCTCGTCACGCACGTTGGTGGCGAAGCAGATAGGGTGGATGCCGTCCGCATCGATGACGCAGAACAGCGCCTCAGCGCCGGCCGGCGGCATCGATACCAGCCCGAACTGCTGCCACATCTCCGCGTCGGGGAACGCCTCGCCGTCGTAGCCCTCGAGCGTGACTTGGTTGTCCGACTGCCCGAGGCTCACGAGGCCGCGGCGGATGAGCTGCGAGAGCTCGTCGCGCGCGGAGTCGATCATGCGGCGCACAGCATCAATCACGGCAGCAGCAGCCCCTTTCGACGCAAGCTTACCTCAGTGACCTGGCTTCCGCTCAGGCTGCCCGAGAAGCGGCGCCGCGTGACGTAGTAGGTGTCCTGGTGGCCGGTGACGGTGTCGTCCACCGAGCACAGCGTGTCGATCTGCCACAGCAGTCCGTTCTGCGTGTGCCCTTCGACGGTGTAGGAAAGCTGGACCGCATCGAACAGCGAGCGCTCGTACTCTCGGCGGATCGTCTTCTTGGCGTGCTTTCGGCTCTGCGTGCTGCGCGGAAAGATCTTCAGGCGCGGCAACGTGATGTCGCTGTCGGTGATCGTGACGGCGTGGCGCGAGCCCTGGCCCGCCGTGCTCTTGGTGTTGGGTGACCACCCGAGTTGTCGCCACGTCTGATAGCGCGTGTTGTGCGTGTGCGTGTGGCTGTAGCCCTTGACGTTGTTGCGGTCTTTCAGCGGGCTCGATGGCTTGTGCAGGTGGATCTCGTACTGCGCCGCCTGGTCGTAGTGCGGCTTGGCGATAACCCCGGTCCCGTCTGCTGCGAGCCACACGAGCATGCCCGTCTTCTTGGCCGCCTTCGTTAGTACGTCCATGATCGACTCGCCGGGCTCGATCTTGACGCGGGGAAAGACTGTCGCACGGATGGCCGCGAGGTTGGCTTTGGCGATGGCGAGGCGCTTCTGATTGAGCCGACTAACGCTCTTCGCGGTCTCGGCGAACGACGGCGATAGGTTGTCAGCGCGAAACGTCAGCGCGTCGTCTTTGACCTCTTTGGCGATCCGCGCGTACTGCCGGCGCGCGCGCTGCAGCTTGAGCCGGTTGGCCTCGTTGTCAACGATCCAGTCGGGCACGAACGCGCCGGCCAGCTTGATCGCCATCATGAGCACGTCGTGATTTGCTAGCGACTGAGGTGCGGCGGCGCAGTCGACGAGTTGCCCAAACGCATCGCGGCCTGAAAAGCGCAACACGTTGCCGGTGCCGGGCTGGCCATCCTGCGTCACGCTGTCGACGTAGCCCGTCATCTGCACGGTGTCGTCAACGAGCACCGAGCAGCCGGGCAGCATGAGATCGGCGAGGTACGAGAGCCTTCCCTGCGGGTTCGGTACGGTGACCTCAAAGGCATCGGCGGGCTGCAGCAGATCGCTCTCGATGCTCCACTCCGACGCCTGAAGCTCGTTGCCGTCGACGAACAAGCGCACCTCAGACCGGGCCACGACGCTACTCGCTGTAGACCAGCAGCTCGGCGCCTGCCGGGATCATGAAGGGGTTGCGCACCTTGTTCAGCCGCAACAGGTCGATGTCGCGCTCGGGATCGTCGTAGAGATCGAGCGCGAGCAGGCGCAGCGTCAACGCCGAGGGCACGGGGCGGGCAAGCACTTGGCGCGAGACGGTCTCGACCGCCTCCTTGAGCGTCTGCGCATCGGTGAGCATGTCGCGCACGCCTTGCGCCACCTGCCAAGTGGTCGTCGGATCGATCGCTTCGAGCTCGTCGACGGCTTCATCGACGGACTTGCGCAGCTCGTCGTAGCGCGCGCTCAGATCGTCTGGGGTCGCCTCGATGTCGTCAGCGAACGTGCCTGCGTTGTCGATGGCTGCCTGCGTGGCGGTCGTGTCGTCGGCAGACAGCCCGAGGCCATCGAGATCGGTTTGCGCCTGCGACTGCGTCGTGGAAAGCGACTGCGCCGCCGACTTGGCCGTCTGGATGATGGCCTGACGCGTGTTGGTGCCGTCCTCTTTGAACTCGAGTTCGAGCGAGGCGTGGTTGCGCCGCTCGTGGCTGTGCGACGGATCGCACTTGACGCACTTTGCCTGAAACTGCCCGAACAGCGGGTGCACGAGCGTGCCGGTCTTGCCCTCGTCGCAGATCCGCATGAACGCGGTGAGCTCGGCGAGGTAGCCCGGGCCGAGAAAGAACGCGGTGAAGCGAAACGGCCGCGCGCGCCGGCCGGTGTCGTCGAGGTTGGCGCCGTCGCGGTAAAGAAACTCGTGCTCGATCACGCGCCGGTCGATGCTGTCGGAGACGCGCTCGACAGCGAACGCGAAGCCGCGAAAGCTGGCCTGGACTAGATCGCCGTCATCCCAACTCATTGCGGCGTGCCTCGCGTGACCTGCGTACTCGGCTTGTCGAGGCCGGACGCGTTGACCTCCACCTTGATATTCTGCGCGATGATCTTGAGCGCGTCGGCCGTCGAAAGCTGCACGCCCTCTTTCTTCGCGGCGGCCTGTAGCGCTTGCGCGGCGCCTGCCTGCGTCGCCGCGGCCGTCTGCACCTGCCCACCGGCGCCAGTGTACTGAAACGTTTGTCGCCCGCCTGCCTGCGCGCGCTGTGCGATGGCGGCGAACGTGGCCGCTTGGCGCTGGATCGTGCCGATGGCGACGTTGTCGGTGTGTCGCTGCACCGCTACCGCGCTAGCCGCGCCGCGCAGTCCTCCGCGCGCCGTGTCGCTCAGTTTGTCACTGAGGCCCAGCTTGCGATCCAGGTACGTGCCAGCGGCGTAGCCCGCGGCGCCCGCGGCGATCCCGCCGAACACCTTGGCCGCCGTTCCAGCGCCTGGCGCCCCTGGCGCCCCCGGCGTGCCGCCGAAGCCGGGATTCATGACCCAGACCTTCTGCACGCCGAGCATGCCCGCGCCACCCGCTGCGCCACCGCCGGCGAACTTGCCCGCGATCCATCCGAGCAGCTTCGGCCCCAGCTTATAGGCGGCGAGCCCGGCCGCGCCGATGCCGAGCGCTTTGCCAAGGTTCTGGCTGACCCACACGGCCAGCTTCTTGCCGAGGGTCTGAAACTTCTGCTCGAGCGACGCCATGGCGCGCTTGAGCCGCTCGCTCTCGGCGGCGATGCCGGTCTGCCGGCGCTGAAGCTGCGTCTTCATCGATCCTTTCTCGACGTCATTGTAGGCGTCGAGGGACTTCTTGTATTGCCCGCCAAAGCGGCCCGTCTTGAAGTCGAATGACCCCGAAAGCGCCGTGATCGCTTTCAGCGATGACCGGCTGAAGATCTGCGCGAGGCCCTTCTTGCCGCCGACGTCGCCCTTCGTCTTCTTGAAGATGTCGATGAGGATCGCTTCGACGTCGCGCAGTTTCTTCTTGCCCGTCTTCGGATCGATGCCCGCGAAGATGTCGACGCCGAGCGTCTTCTTGATCTTGTCGGACTTCATCTGCAGCTGGTCGAGCATCGCGACGACGGCCGTGCGCGCTTGGTTCTGCTTTCCACCGAAGACGTTGCCGACCGTCTGCATCATGGCGCCGAGCTTGCCCACGTCTTGGTTCGTGTTGGCAGCGGCGCCGATCAGCGGGGCGGCGACCTGGCTCATCTTTTTGAAGTTGAGTGTGCCCGAGATGGCCTGCGCGTTGAGGCGCGCGAAGTAGTCGAGGATGCGCGAGTCCGACCAGTTGAGATTGTTCTTGAGCGCCGCAGCGATGCTGGCGAGGTTGCTCATCTCGGCGCCAGTGGCCTTGCTGATCATCGTCGCGCGCTTCATCAGGCGCGTCGCGAGATCGAAGTGGCCGCCTTGGTCTTGCAAGATCTGGATGAACTCGGCGATCTTGTCTTTGCTCACGCCGTACTGCGCACCCGTCGCGAGGACGTTGTTGCGCAGGTTCATCATGTAGGCGTTGCTCTTGCCGGTCTCGACCTGCAGCTGCCCGAGGGCGTCGTCGAAGTCGAGGATCTTCTTCGCGCTCAGCCCAGCGCCGAGGCCGTTGAACACGCCGACGAGTCGCGAGCCGACATTGTAGAGCGACTGCCAGTTGCGCGTGATGGTCTGCGCAACGCGCTTGCCCGTCTGCCCGGTCCGGTCCATCGCCCGGCCGACGCGGTCGAAGCCGCCGGCGACGCGCGACGACCCGGTCTCGTTGAGGCGAATGGAGACGGTCTCGGCCACGACTCTACTTTAGCGCTTCTGTCAGCGCTTCGGCAGTCTCTCTCAGCCCTTGCACGGCCTCGGCGAGCTCGGTCGGGGTTGTCGTCATCGGCAGGTCGAGCACGCGCGCGATCTGGCGCAGCGCGGGGTGATCAAGTTCGGCAAACCACGACGTCCACTCGGCGATCTTGATGCGCTCCTGTTCGTCCATGAAATACTGGCACTCGTTGACGGACAGGGCGGGGCGCAGGTCTTCGACGCGCGGAAACAGCTTGGCCTTCGGGTCTTCGCTGCGCAGGATCATCCGCTGAAGCATCTGGTACTCGATCTCGCGATCGAGAATGACTTCGTTGGCTGGATCGATGCGCTGCGCCTTCGTGTCGAAGTAGACGCGCGCGGCGAACGTGGCTTGCTGGATCTCGTCGACGCTGAGGTAGAGCACCCAGACCGGCTTTTCGGTGCCGGGCCAGTTGACCTGCTCGACGTGGCGCCGCTGCGACTTGTAGTCGCCTATCGTCCGGCTCGCCTCCGAAGCTCCTCCAGGCTCACGCATCGTTCCTCCTCGCCGTAGACGCGCGCGTGCACTGCGCGCAGGCTCAGGTAGTAAAGCAGCTGACCATCGGTCAGGTCTAGTGCGTGGCGCCCGTAGAAGTCCTGCGGGGTGGGGCACTGCGCCGCAGCCGTGGCGTCGCCGGCGGCGATCCCTTTGCCCTCGGCGATCTGCAGCTCGATCTCGGCGTCGAGCCGGTCGAGCGCATCATCGTCGAGCGTGCTCGCGTCCTGCACGTCGACCCACAGCGCCGAAAGCTCAGCGGCCTGGCGCAGCGTGATGTGCTCCAACGTCTCACCCGTCGCCAGACGCAGCACGGCGAGCGCTACGGCCCTGTCGAAGGCGCCCCCCTCGCAAGGCAGTCCCTCGAAGCCGAACAGCGCCTCGACGCCAGCGCGGGCCTTGTCGAGCGTGTTTTGCGGAAGCGGGCGAAGAGAGACGGGCTGGCGGGTGCCGGGGAAGCGGCGAAGCTGCGGGGCGGCGAGGCGGTATCGGCTGACGTCCACCGCCTACGGGTCGCTGTCGAGGGCCTTGATCGTCAGCTCGACGTTGCTCGACGAGCCGGCCTCGCTCGAGTCGTTGATCTCGGTGATGCGGCAGCGCAGGTAACTCTGCGTGGTGCCGTCCTGAAACACCTTGGTCGAAACAAACTCGGTGCGGTCGCGCGCCAGCTTGTTGAAGTCGACCGGAAAGCCACCGAGTGGACGGTTGACCTTCGCGCTGCCCTCCCACTCGGGGACGCCATCCATGTAGCCGCGCGAGCGGTTGTTCTGCGTCATCTCCTTGGCGGGCTCGGTGTTCGTCGTCATGCGGAAGTTGAGCGACTCGCAGACGACGATCTGCCCCTCGATGTCGAGAAACGCGCGGCTGACAAACTCGGTGGCCATGTGGCGTGTCCTTTCGGCGCGCTAGATCGGCACGCTGACCGTGCGCGGATCGGTCTGCGTCGGCAGCAGGTAGTCTTTGCGGATGGCGATGACGTGCGCCTGTCCGACCGGCCGGAACATGTAGCCGGCGTCCATGCGCGACTTGGGATCGGCGGCGTTGATCTGCGCGACGGGCTTGTAGCTGTCGCTCTCGAAGTCGGCGCGCGCCCCCTCGGTGTAGTCGAGTTCCTCGTCCCATACGAGCATACGCCCGCGCAGGAAGGCGAGAAACCGCGACGGGGTGAGCACGCCCGACGTGCCGGCCGGCGAGAGCGACTTGAGCGCCTGGCCACGGAACAGCCGCTTGGCGTTCGTGATCAGGTCCTCGTCGACGTAGTCGCTGATCTCGCACTCCTCGGGATCGAGGTAGGCCGGGTCTGTGGTGCGAGAGACGATCTCGCGCACGATGAACGCCGTGCCGTTCTCGTGGGGCGCGACCGGCGAAAGCCCGGCCTCGAGCGCCGCCTGAAGCTCTGAGCGCAGCGGCCAGACGCTCTTGCTGTACTGCGCGGGGATGCCGGGGAGCACAGCGTCGTCGAGGTTTTCGTTGCGGTTGAACTGCGCCGCACGGCGCGCCGCGAACGCCGCCGCGAGCTCGGCCTCTCCGACCTCGCCGGCTTCCTGCCAGGCGACGGTCATGCGGTAAGAGTCGAGCGCCCCGGCGAGCGTGCTGGCGCCGCTGCCGACCGCCTCGCACGTGCCGACGTAGCCGCGCGCCCACTTCTGCTCAAGCGCCGTCGAGTAGGTGTCAACGTGCGTCTGCAGCACGCCCGCACGCGTGTCGTCGCTCGTGCCGAGGCACATGATGTGAAAGCGCATGCCGGCGATGCTGGCGAGCACCGACGTCGGATCGCCGCCCGAGCTGCCGTCGACGCCAGAGGCCAGCGTGGCGCCGCCGTCCGTTGACGTGGTGGCGATGCCGGCGGTGATCTCGGATCGGATGCCGATCGAGTTGCCCTCGGTGCCGATCTGTCGGCATGTGAAGGTGACCGTGCCGCTCGAGTTGCTCGCCGTGACGGGCAGGTTCGGGTGCGCGTTGACCTTGGTCTCGATCGCGTCGCCGATGACGGTGGCCGTGTCGCCGCTCTCGATCCCGACGTCGAAGCGCCGCCCCGCAACCCAGACGGTCACGACGCCCGGACCTGTCGCCGTGGTGGCGATCGTGACGGTCTGCGCCGCCGCCGCCGCGCTGCCTCCCGAGCTCTCGGCGTACTCGATGGCGTAGAGTTCCATCTGCGTCGAGACGCGCATCGCGGCTTCGACCATGACGGCGAGCTGGGAGCCCTTGCCGAACAGCGTCACGGCCTGATCGAGACTCGTGATCCGATAGACCGTGCCGACTGTTCCGGTGCCCGCCGTCGTCGCGTAGCCGATCAGCAGCAGCCGCTTGGCCAGAGACGGCAGGCTGATGCGCGCGGCGTTGAGGTTGGTTTCGACCGCGACGGTCGGGACGAGCGTTTGCCCGATCTCGGTGAACTTGATCGCCATGGCCTAGTCCTTCGCCTTGGTCGTCTTGCGCGCCGGCTCTTCGACCTCACGCAGCCCGCGGCCCAGTAGGCGCAGATAGTACGCGGTGCGCGGCACGATGGCCACCTCGCCGGGGGCGATGCACTGCTTGCGCTTGCCCTCGTAGCGGATCGGGGTGTCGCCCTCTGGCGTGACCCGAAGCGTTTTTTCTGCCATGAGCGCTACTCCTCGTAGACCGGCGCGGTGCTCGTGTCGTCGTCCAGGTCAGCATACCCCGTCGCGGGGGATGTGGGCGAGTCCGTTTTCGGGGTGATGTTATCGGACTCAAACAGGTTGTTGAAGTCCTTCGGAGTGTGCGTGATGCCGAGCCGCGTGAACTCGTTGTCGGACTCGGGATCGTCGTATAGATCGATGGTCGCCTCGACACGCCACTCGATGATCGACGCGAAGGCGTTGGTGTCGAAGGCGAACACGTCCTCGTCGACGGGCTGAAAGCCGGCGAGGTTCAGATTCAGCAACTCGCGCCCCATGTAGCGCACGACCCAGCTGGTGATGTTGTCGAGGCCGGGCTCGTAGAGGTTGCGGCGCTTGCCTTCGAGTCGGTCGATCCGCTTGCCCTGCAAGCTGTCGGCGATGCAGACGACATGGATGCGTTTGGCCTGCGTGACCTGTGCCCCGTCCATCGTCTTCGGCTTGACGAACGGTCCGCCGGCGTAGGCCACGAGCACGGCGGGGAAGCCGCGGCTGGCGATGATGTCCCACGTGGCCTTGTCGCGGATGCTGCCGGTGAGGCGTTCGAGCGTGCGCAGCGAGCCGGTGCCGGTGTCGGGGTCGTAGCGAAACTGCTCCATCGCGGCGATCATGCGCCGGATGATGTAGCCGATCGGCTTGCCGGTGCCGACGCCGCCGTAGCGCCCTCGGCCGAACTGGGTTTCTCCACCAAACCGCATGCCGCGATCCTACAGCAGCGGACGCAGGATGTGTTGTTCGAGCACCTCGACGATCTCGCGTTCATCCTCGGGCTGCAGTAGCACCGACTTGCGGGCTGGCATGCGCCCCGTGCCCGTGTGGTGATAGATCGCGTACGGCGCGCGCTCGGAGACCTCGGCGAAGTTGCTCCCGCTGCGCGCGCGTAGCGACGCCAGCATGCGCCCCGACTTGATCAGCAGAGGGTGCGGCAGGTTGTCTTTGCGCGGCGCCCATCGGCTCGGGCGCCCACCCTCGGCGAAGTTGCGCTGGATCGACTGCAGCACGAGACGCGAGACCTGCTGCCACGCGGGCCGCATGTCCTTCGCGCGCCGGTGCGCCCGGTCGAAGCTCTGGCGCACGCGCGACATATCGACCTGGACGCTGACCTGCATCAGTAGTCCTCGAGCGTCGTGGCCGTGAACGCGCGATCCTCGCCGCCTGTGGTGGCCACGATCAGCGGCGAGTCCGCCGGCGGGGTGGCTTCGCCAAGGTCCATTGTTCCACGTGAAACATCACGCAGCGTCGTCATGGCGTCGTCGTAGTCCGCTTTGACGGCCTTGGGGATCTCGCTGTACTCGGTGCGCCGACGTCGGAACAGGTTGTAGACGGCCACCGCTTCGGTCAGGCGCACGACCAGATCGGGCACGGGCGAGACTGGCGTCGCGATCTGCTTTCGCAGGTAGCCGTTGACCTGCGCCTCGGCGTCGGTGATGGCGCGCAGGATGCGCGTGTCGATCGCGCTGTTGGCGGTGATGGCTGCGGCGAGCGTGCCGTTGGCGTCGGCGAGCGCCTCGTCGTCGGTCAGCCCGATCAGCTTGCGGGTTGGGATCGGTCCGTCGAGCGCGGTCGCGTCGGCCAGGTAGGTGCCCATGCAGCGAGCATAGCAAATGCCCCGTGTTCTGGCTGCCCCACGGGGCCAGGGCGCCGGCTACGTTTGCAGCGCGGCCGGTTTACTTGCCGGGTCCTGGCGCCTTCCGATCCCCAGTTCGCTTCGGCTTTCGCCTGCGGAGTCGCCACACTCCATCCGGCGAGCGCGGGAATCGAACCCGCAACGCCTCCGCTGCAATGGGCGTTACCCCGTGTGCGGACTCGCCAAAATCGCCGCCTTGCTTCACTGCATGCCTGCAGCTATCCCAGCTTGGCGGCCGAACCCCTGCCGGGCCGGGGTGCATGCCCTGCTAGCGGCGCTGCTCGGGCCACTCCAATCGGACCTCGCGCCCGTTCTTGGCGTTGCCAGGTCCCTCGGGCGGCGCGTAGAACGCCACAGCGCCGTTGGGCCACTCGATGCGCTCCACGAACTTGCCGAGGATGTCGTAGTGTTCGACGGCGCCGCCGCCGCCCACCACGCGCTCGAGCGTGCCGTTTTCGCGATAGTGCTTCTGGGAAAGGTCCATTGCCATAATCAGCCTCCGTGGTTGGTGAATAGCCAGCCCCGGCAAGGTAGCGAGCCCTGCCGGGGTTTCCAGTTGCGACCTGGGGCTGATTGGATGCTGACCCAGCGGCGAGCCGCTGTCAACACAGAATGGGCGCTACTTGGACTTCTTGGCGGGTTCGGGCGCGGGCTCTGCGGCTTTTGACTGTGCGTCAGCCATGTTTTTGCCAAGAAGCGCACCCGCCGACCGTTCCATCTCGCTCAAGCGAGCCTCCATGGCGGCAAGCGGCGCGGCAACCGCGTTTTCGATCGCGGACAGCGACTCGCCGATCCTAGCACCCTGCCCTCGGAGCGAGTCGGTCAGCGCGTCGAGCCTGCTGTGAAGCTGCGCGATGGCGCGGTCGGACAGCGCCCCGCCGCCCACCGCGGTGTTCGGCGCGAAGCGGAACGTGTTGGGACGCCCGCTCTCGTCGTACTGCACGCGCGCGGGCACGCGTCGGCTGAGCTTGTCCTCGTCGTGCCACAGCACGCTGAGCCCGAAGCCCTTGGCGTCGGCGAGGGTCACCGCTGCGGCGCGCTTGCGCCCGTCCAGCGTGGTGAAGACGACGGTGCGGCCGATCTGCTGCTCGGCGTGCGCGAGCGCTTCGGCCTGCGCCTCGGCGACGATGGCGGCCTGCGCATCGGCCCTGGCCTTCTCGGCCTGGCGCGCGTCGGCCTCGGCGGCCTTGTGCTCGGCGCGGCGCTCTTCGTCGGCGGCAGCTGCGGCGCGCTGCTGCTCCTGCGCGGCCTTGGCAGCCTCGGCGGGCGACAGCGGCTTGGCTTCGGGCTTTTTCTGTGCGGCGGTCTTCGCCATGGCTGGCCTCGCGGTAAAGTGGCCGGCGCCGCGTGTCGCTCGCAGCGCCGGCCGTTGCGTCGGGGGACAGCGACCTTACCCCTGGGTGTAGCTTGCTGAGGCTTAGCCGGTGCTGCCGACCATGAGCTCGTGGAAGGCGTAGCCGGCCGCGCCGCGCCAGTCGGCGCCGTAGTTGAACACCTTGCGATTGTAGACGTCGGGGTGATCGGCCGACTCGACCGAGGTGAACGAAAGCGCCTCGCGCTCCTGCAGCACGAAGGGCTTGAGCGGCTTGGACAGGTCGGCCAGGACCCAGTAGCCGGCAGTGAGGCCGGGGATCTGGACGGGGGTCACGGCGCCGAACCATCGGTTCTCCTCGCCGGTGGCGAGCGTGCGCTGGCCGAGCAGCGTCTTGGCATTGACGATGTTGTCGGAGCCGTACAGCAGGTGCGTGGCCATCAGGCCCATCTCTTCGCCGTAGCTGTCCTTCATCTGCGCGAGCAGCAGCAACGCCGCTTCGAAGGTGCCCTCGGCGAGCGCGCCGGTCGTCAGGTTGTCGTTGACGCTCGACGAGTCGGCCAGCGGGTGGCTGTTGCCGAAGAACACCGTGCCGTCGTAGCCGTTGGAGGTGAACCCGCCGTTGATCAGGTCGCGGATGAGCTGCAGCTTCAGCAGGTAGCCCATCTCGGCGAGTTGACGGATGCGCGGCATGTACAGGCCGAGCTTGTCGTCCATCAGATCCTTGCGGCGGATCTCGATGCCGTTGTCGTACTCGACGTTCGTCAGGGTGAAGCCCTGCACGCCGAGACGGCTCACGTTGCGCTCGCCCTTGAACTGGGCCATGCGCGGCACACCGTCGGTGAAGTTGTACTCCTCCGACGACCCGGTGCTCGCTACCTGCATGGTCACGGCGTTGACGATCGGGTCCCACCGTGCGCGCGTCGACTCGAGCTGCTCGTAAAACGCCGCCCGATAGCCGCGATTGGCGCGCGTCAGCTGGGTTTGGATGTTGGCAACGGACATGGCTCAGCTCCTCAGCTGTGCGGCGCGCTGGCCGCGGGTTCCTCGGCGCTAGCCGAGCGCGATGCAGTTGAACACGCAGACGATGTCTTCGGCGGCGCCACCCGTGGCGTCGTGCGCCATCGTCACGTCGAGATCGGTGGCCGCGGCGTAGATCTTGTTGATCGTCTTGTTCTCGCCCTTCGTGGCGGTCCCTGCGATCTGCACCACCGAGTCGTTGGACGTCGTGCCGTTGGTCAGCGTGATGTCGAGGTTGACGCCCGATCCCGGAGCCACGGTGGCGTTGGCGAAGCCCGACAGCACCATGAAGCGCGTCGGATGCTCGTAGTCCTGCAGCGCGTTCTGCGCCGCGGTGGTCGTCGGGACGGCCGTCGCGCGCGAGACGACGAGCGTGAACGGCGCGCCGACTTTGATGCCGGGCTGGATTCGCACGGGCGCGACGGTGGCCGACTCGAACGAATCGAGGATGCCGATGGGCGGTCCGCTCGGCGTCAGCGTGACGGTCTGATCGTCGCTGGCGAACAGCGCCTTGCCGATGTCGGTGATCGCCAGGCCAGACGACGCGAACTGGCGCACGCCGGTCTTGCGCACCTGGACGTCGAGATCGCCCGCGCTGCCGCCGCTGTTGTCGACCGTCTCCTGACTGACGCCGAGAAACTCGACCCAGTTGGCCGGGACGGGATCGGCGTAGCCGCTCGAGTTGAGGCCGACCAGCGCGCCGAGGTAGATGATGTCTTGCGCCGCGCCGTAGCTGGATACGTCGCCCGCGTTGAACACGGTTTTGCGATCGGCGGAAAGTGCGGTCATGTCGTCGACTCCCTTGTGCGCGCCCTAGCGGCGTCGCGTGTGGACCGTGGCGCTAGGCGACCTCGGCGATCAGCTCCTCGTAGTTGACCTTGGCGTACGTCTCGGCCTTGACGCCCTGCGCCTTGGCCTCGGCGACCACGTCGGGGCGCTTGGCCAGCGCGGCGATCTGCTCGTCGCTCGGCTCGCTGTCGCCGAGGTTGTCGGCGGCCGTCGCCGGCGTCTTGACGTCGATCGGCACGACCTTCGGCGCCGACTGCTCCCAGGCCGCGAATCCCTCGGGGTCCTTCGCCGCCAGCGCCGTCGCCCACGCGCGATTGCTCGCGGTGATCTTGCCGGCCTTGGTGGCGCGCGCCACGGCAGCCTCGGCGCGCAACTCGCGGACCTCGCGCAGCGCGGCGCTCTCGTCGTTGGCGGCCTTGCGCAGCTTGGCGGCGGCCTCGACGAGCGTCTCGACGCTGGCGCCCTCGTCGCAGCCGAGCGCGGCGGCGATCTGGATCGTGGCGCCGGCGTCTTCCTGCGTGGCCACGGTCGCGGTGATGATGTCCTCGGTGGTCGCGGTCTCGCCGAGACCGAGTGCGGCGCGCATGCGCTTGAGCTGCTCTTCGTTCATGGCCTCATCCTTCGGTTGCGGCGCGCGACGGTCGGTGACCGCGGCGATCTGTGGTGCGTTGCGATAGCGTGCCAGATTGAACCCCGCGCTGGCCGCCATGTCCACCGATTCGGTGACCTCGTCGACGAATCCGAGATCGCGCGCCTCGGCGGCGTTCATCCAGGTCTCGTCGTCGAGGAGCTCGATCAGGCGCTCGTTTTCCAGGCCCGTGCGGTCGGCGTAGATCGTCAGCAGGTTGTCGCGCATCTTGTCCAGACGGTCAGCGTATTCGCGGAAGTCGGATGCGGTGCCCCACGTCAGCCCAGCCGGATTGTGGACCATCATCAGCGCGTTTTCGGGCATCGAGATCGTATCGCCGGCCATCGCCACCACCGAGGCGCCAGACGCAGCAAGCCCGTCGATCACGACGTCGATCGCGGCGGCATGGCCCTTCAGGTAGTTGTAGATGGCTAGCGAGTCGAACACTTCGCCGCCAGGGGAGTTGATCCGCAGCGTGATGCGCTCGAGTTTGCCGGCGGCCTTGACCTCGTCGATCAGGCTCTTGGCCGTGACGCCCCAGTAGCCGATCACGTCGTACAGGAAGACCTCGGCGTCTTCACCGCCCGCCTTCGCCGTGAACGTGTACCAGCTGCGTCGCGCGCCCATGGCCCAAGCTTATACCGGAAGCGGGGCCAAGCGCCAATCACTCGTTTTGCTTCGGGTCCTCTGAGTCCCCAGGCGGGTCTTCGCTGTCCTGCTGCGGGTCCTGCCCGCCATCGCCGGGCTTGCCCCCGAACGGCGGCGGATCTGCGGGCGGATTGACCAGGGCTTCACCATCGGCCGGCGGCGGAATGTCGTAGGTCTCGTACAGGTACTTTTCGCCCACGGGGAGCCGGATGTCTTTGATCAGGATCTTGTCGCGCTGAGCTCTCGCCAGCTTGTCTTCCTGCTCGCTCTCGAGGAATGCACACGACGGGACCAGTGTCCCCTCGGGCATGTTGAAGCGCACGATGGGCGTCAGCAGACAGCGGTGAATCGTCTCGGCCAGCGCAATGCCGTCGTCGTTGGCGATGTCCTTCTCGCTGTCCTGGTGCACCTCGCCGAGCGAGCGCGCGCCGCGCGTGCCCGCCTCCGTCGTCAGTGTCTGCCCGAGCACGGCCTTGCTGATCTGCGCGTCGGCCGTCGTGATCAGCGGCTGGTAGGGCACCTCTCCACGCACGACCGCCTCGACGAGCTCGATCATCGCGCCCTCGGGCATGATGGCGCCGCCGTCTTTCCCCAACGTGATAACGGCATCGAGCAGCGCGTCGCGCTCGGTCTGGCCGGCGTGCAGCGGGTACTTGCCCAGGCGCAGCGGCATGCCGTAGCGCTCGGCGAAGATCACCCAGTCCTTCGCGCTGAAGTGTTTGAAGAGCCACCACCACACGCACATGCGCAGCAGCGCGCACTTGGCCAGCGCATCACTTCGAGCTCGGCGCACGTGCACGATCCACTGGTAGGGGTCGAGCGGCTCGCCCTCCCACGACGCAGCCGCGGTGAGGATTCGGATCTCGTCGACGTCGCGATCGGCGCCGATGCCGGGGTCGCGCGGATCGCCGAGCTGCGTGTCTCGCGCCATCCAGCGCTTCAGCTTGACCGGGCGCCACAGCGAGCCGTCGTGGTCCCAGACGATCTGGCTCAACGCGAAGCCGCGGGCAACGGCCTCGCCGAGGTGCCACAGCGCCTCGCGCCAGTTGCAGATCCCGTAGCCCTCACCGCCCTCGCCGAGCACGACCGAACGGCAGAGTTCGGCGGCCTTCTCTGCAGCGGCGTCGTCTTCGACTGCGGCGGTGATGGTGAACTGCCGCGACAGCACGCGGCGGATGCGCTTGCTGACGACGGTGTGGACGTGGGGATCTTCGAGACAGGCTGAGAAGGCTTCTTGCTGCGCGCGGTGGTCGCCCTGGTCGGCTCGGCGCAGCAGTCGCCCTAGCTTGGCGGGGTCGAGGTTCTTGCGCCCGGTGTCGACGTCGTAATCATCACGCCACGACCCAATAATCACCCCCTCGCGAGGCTTCCTCGGGCGCCGCTTTTCCTCGGGCACAAACCTCCGATAACGAGCGGACATCAAACATGCCCCCATGTCCGCCCTGTGGCTGCGTCGCGCACCGTGGCTCGCGAAACACCGAACATCGCGCCTATCGCGGCGAACCCGATCCCGCACGCAGCAAACTCACGGATCGCCCAGATGTCGTCCTCGACGAGTTTGGCTTGGGAATGCAGCGACCCCTTGCGGCCACCTTTCCCATGCACGACATCTCGACCTTTTGATCGCATGTCTGCGTTGTTGTCGGCGCGCGTTCCGAGAAAAAGATGCGCCGGGTTGACGCATCGAGGGTTGTCGCAACGGTGAAGCACACACAGGCCGCCAGGGTCGCTGCGGGCTATCGCGTACGCGACTCGATGCGCACGGACTGGCGCAGGGCCGTTGCTGATCTGACCGTAGCCACCGCTCCTTGTCCGCGATGCCATCCACGGCCAGCACACGCCAGGGTCGCGCACGTCGACCTTAGCCCAGAAGCGCTTGACGAGGGACTTTGTCAGTACAATCTCGGCCATGAGGTGAGCCTACACCATCACCTGAACCTCCGCGATAGCGCCTCGCCCTCGTGCGCCATCTGCGTCAGCTGCGCCGCGATGTCGTCGCACACGTCGGCCAGCTGCCGTGCCTGTGCTGCGGAAAGGGTTGCGCTTGCGGCGGCCAGTTGTCGAGGACTTCGACTTTCATAGCCCCACCAAGTCCTCGCGCACCGACGTCTCTGGCGAGAAGCCGAACTCGCCGTAGTGCAGCACGCGCGGCCCGAGCGCCACGCTGATGCGCGCGCCAGCGGCCAGGGCGCGGTCGCAGAACGCTGTGTCGTCGTGGCGGTGCTGCATGAGCGGCTCTTTGCCCTCGTATCGCGTCGGCATCCACGCTCTGTTGTACGGCTGGAAGAAGGTCCAGTAGCGCTCGCCGGTCTTGTCGATCTCGACGCGGTCTAGCGTCAGCTCTTCAAGATCGCTTGGCGCGTTGAAGAACGGAGCCGCCTCGACGATCTTCGCCAGCGCGTCGCGGTGGATCGCCATCGGCGCCCCGATGCCGTGCTCGACGTCGACGTAGCGCCGCGACCCGTCGCCGATCCCTTCGTGTCGCCCCATCGGTGGCGACGTCGCGCAGCCCGCGCCGAAGCTGTCCTTGCTGACGACGCAGCCGACCACGCCGCGCGTCTCCATGACGATGCTGCCGAGCGTGGGGATCATGTCCTCGCGCCACTCGAGATCGCCGTCGACGAAGAGCATCCACTGCTGCGGAGACTGCTCGAGGAAGTGCGTGGCGTAGCGTGCGCGCTGCTCCCAGATGGCGCCCTTGTCGATCTTGCCGCTCGCGCCGACGAGCCCGTTTGCCGCGTCGCGCACGGCGCAGGCGTAGGCACGCGGGCGGCAGCCGCCGCGGTAGACGATGACGAGGTAGGGGGTGGGGATTTTCACTTAGGCACCTCGCTGGGATCCTTGATCAGGTCGAAGTAGTTGTGCCTGACGTACGCCTCGGCGGACACGCCGTAGCGCCGCGCCTCGCGCCGTATGTCCGGTCTGTTCACCAGGTCTGACACGCTCACCGCGGCTGACGGGTCTACGCCATCCTTGACCATGAAGTCCTCGAACACCGCGCAAGCGTCCATCATGCGCTCGACGGCGCGCTCGACCACAACGGCGAGCACAACCAGCGCATCATCGGACTCGTCGGAGATGCCAGCGCGCAGCGTCTCTAACAGGTGCGCCATCGTCTGAGATGGGGTGGCCCTCTCTGCCTTGGCCTCTGCGCAGACCCGATCAACCGCCGCCTGAGCCTGACCTGATATTGGATTGGTGAACACGATGTCTCGCAGCTTCGTCATGCGCCCATGCTGACAGCGCGGCACCGCGAAGTCAACACTAGTATCCGCCCCAGTTGCGCCCCGTCCCGCGCGACTCGAAGCGCCGCGCCGCGACCGTCTTGACATCGCCGGGCTGCAGCGGCTTGCTGCTCTCGGTCATCTTCAGCAGGGCCTGACTCGTCGCGTCCGCCTGGTCGTCGTGGGGCGCGCTCGGGAAGGCGCAAAGCTCGGCCTCGTACGCTCCGAGCCACGGCGCGTGACGCGGCAGGAACACGTTGCCGGCTTCGAACAGTGGCGACACGGCGCGCACGCGGGCTTCCTTGCTGCCCATCGGCTCGACGGCGATCAGCCCCGGCACCATCGACTCGAGCGCCGAGATGATGGCGGGCCCGTTCGCCTTATCCTCGATCCACCGCGACAGAGCGCCGGGCCAGCGCTCGATCATATTGAGCAGCGCGACGCAGGTCTCCTGAAAGTCCATCCGTTCGCGGATCTGGTCGACCAGGTAGAACTCCGCGAGGCGCCGCGCCCATGCCTGGATTACGACGTAGTCGCTGCCGTCCGTATCCTTGAACGTCGCGTCGACGCTGAGCCCCACGAGCCGCGCACCATCGGGCAGCTGATCGTAGTAGCGCAGCCAGTGCCGCTTGATGATGGCGCCGCTGGCCGGCCGCGGGCGCTGCTGATAGAGGCCAGCCCAGACCCACGAGCCAACCGCCGTGCGGATGCGCTGCAGATCTTCGGCGTCATAGCGCTCAGGGCAGAGCGCCTCGCCTGGCGCGCGGCCGATCTGGTCGTCGTCCTCGGCGAGCGCCGGCAGCACGATGTGCGTCCAGTCGTCGGAGTGCTCGCGCAGCAACCAACCCGTCAGGTCGTTTTCGTGCCAGCGGGTCATGTTCACGACGATGCAGCCGCCCGGCTCAGCCCTCGTGTAAAAGGTCGAGTTGAACCAGTCGATCGTCTTCTGCTGAAAGACCGGGCTGTAGGCTTGCTCAGCGTTCTTCGTGACGTCGTCGATGATCCCGAGGTGGAAGCCCTTTCCGGTAATCGGCCCGCCCACGCCCGTGGTACGCATGCCGCCGCCCTCTGTCGTTTGCCAGTCATCGATGGCGCTCTTGTCCTGGCGCACCTCCGTGCACAACTCGGGAATGGCGAACGTGTCCCTGGCCTTCTGCCCCCACTCGGACGCAGCCTTTGCCGTGTGGCTCGCGAGGATGACTTTGCGCTGGGGGAAGGCTTCGAGGAACGCGACGGGCAGCCAGTGTGACGTTGTGGTCGACTTACCGTGCCGCGGCGGCGTGTTGACGATGATCCGCCCGTTGGGCTTGGCGAGCTCGCGCTCTATCGCGCCGATGACGTGCTCGAGATAGGGGTACAGGTGCCACGCCTCACCGACGAGGGGCGAGATGGGCTCAGCTATTCCGGGCAGCCACAGCGGCACATGGTCAGCCTACAACGGTTCGCGTGACGCCGCCTCCCGCGCCTCGGTTGCCGTAATCCACGGTAAGGTGCACCGTGGCGCCGACAGGCGTGCGCCCATTCAGAACAGACTGCAGTTGCGCTGCTGTGTTTCGTGCATCTTGCGGCCCGCCATGCACCCTGATGCGCAAGTCTACCGCGCCAGTGATCCCGTGGTGCGGTGGGTCCACGATCTCCGCGTCGATCACACCATCGATGGACATGGCTGCACGAAGGAAGTCTCCCCGCGTTGCGATGGCCGGGGCGTTGATGGCTGCACTGAGTTGCTGCGCCACAGTCTCCGCCATCGCTTCGCCGAGCAGCGCAGCTCGCTCGTTTGACGCGACGATATTGCCGTCGAAGTCCACCCCCAACGAGATCGCCAACCTGCAATGTCTCCCGCTCCGGCGCCCGGCCCGCGGCGTTGGCCTCAGCGATGGCGGCGTCTAGGATGCGGAGGGCTCTTCGGTACGTGCTCGCAACGAGTCCGTGCCGTGATATCTCGTCGATGCGGCGCCCATCCGTCGGCTGCAGATCGTTGGCCGCCTGCTCGTGGTCTTTCGCCTCGCCCGCCACCTGCCGCCGCACGCGCTCGAGCAGCGTGCCCACGTCGTGCTTGCTTTTCGCGGTCATGCGTCAGTCCCTCGGCCGCTTTGGACCGTTCACCTCGGGGTCCTCGAGCTCGAGGGCGGCTCTATCGCGAGCGGCTTCGATCGAGGACTCGGTCACGACGTACTCGCCCCACTCGTTGGGGTCGCCCGGGTCAAAGCCCTGATCGATGACCTTGAATCGATAGCGGGTCATTTCTTTGGCCTCTCTGGCTTCTTCTTGGTTAGGTGCCACCCACCGCAGAACTCGCAGCGATAGGGCCACGTGGGCGTCTCGTACTTGGCGGCGTGGTTCTTGGCGGCGTTCTTGGTCTTGAAGCGCTTCTTGATGGTGCAGCTATAGACCCGCTTGAACGGCGCCTTCGCCATCAACACGGAGGTTGCTCGCCGCGGCTGGACCACCAGTGCTCCCACAGCGGCTTGATGAGCGACCAGACCTTGTTGGCGCGGCTGCCGTGCGCAGGGAACACCACGATGAAGTGTCGATCAGCTCGAGCGCACAATGGCGACCCGTTGCCGCAGTCGTCGCAGGTGAAGCCCTCTTGCAGCAGCGCTGGGCAGATGTAGCCAGGGATGCCATCGAGGTCAAGCGGGCGGCGCTGCGTGGGCGGCGCCACGAGGGTCACGGGCAGGCCGGCTCGAAAGGCCTTGACGGCTTCGGCGGGGTCCTCGGTCGAGACGTTGATCGTCATGCCGAGCGCGTTGGCTCGGAGCAACGTCTTGCGGTACCGGCGCCAGTCCCAGTGCGTATAGGTCCACGACACGAGATGCGACGTGGCTTTCGCCATCTCGAGCACGGCGCGCCAGTCCATCGCTTTGGCGCCGCGCTTGAACCACTTGCCGAGGGCTTTCCAGTGCCAGGAGATGGGCCCGACGCTGGCGTAGCAGATGGGGTAGATGAGGCAGTCTGCGGGACAGCTACCGCGCGACGTGCGCGAGCGATAGCTCTTGCCAGTCTTGCCCTGCTCGCGGTTGGTCAGCAGCCAGCGCTGCGGGCGTCCCAGGGCGGGGAGGTCTCCCGCGTCGTTGTGGCGAAACAGCGAACCGGCTGGGATTTGCAGCAGCGCGAGGCAGAAGTCTTCCACGCTGGCCACGTGAGTGGAGAATCGCATTTAAATGTACCTATCCTTTCGGGGGGCTGTCGCCAGCCCCCCAGTGTACCTATCTTAGGTATTGAAGGGAACGATGAAGATGACCCAGTCACCCTCGAAGCCGTCGATGGTCGTGGTCTCGAAGGGGCTGCAGTCGGCGCCTGAGAGCTCGGACAGCTTGTCGAGGTCGGCTTCTACCTCTTGCGCGAGCAGCGGATTGCCTGCGCCGAGCTTGTTCTGCAAGGGCTGTTGCCCACCAGCTTCGCCCTCGTCCACGACACGAATGGCTGTCGCGTGGAACGCCGCTCGGCCGATGTCGAGGCCGGCGGTGTAGTGCAAGCGGCACGGCACCGGCGCGTCGTTCTGCGTCTCTTGCCACGTGCAGACGACCGCCCAGAGCTCAGGGTGCAGCTCGACGGCGATCGGGCGCTGGCCGTGCTCGAGGTAACGTAGCGCGCGGCGGCGACTGAGGAAGTGGTTCATCGCTACCTTCGCTGCGTTCAACACTGCGGCGGGGTGCGTCAAGCTATCGGCATCGATGATGAAGATCGAGGGCTGTAGGGCTTGCGGAACGATATGACAGCGGAGCTCGAACTGCAGCCTGTGCAAGAGAGGCCTGACGCGCACTTCGGGCCACCCGCCGGAGCTGCGCACCTTGTTGAGCTCCTCGATGAGCGCGTGCATCCGCGTGCCGTACGTGGCCGTGCTCACCTGCACGGGACGATCGAGCCATTCGGCT
>JAGQIK010000027.1 GCA_020431405.1 Myxococcales bacterium | reverse complement strand
CTTCTTGGACTTGGTACGCGGAGCGGCAGGCACCAGCTTGGGTGGCTTGGAGACGGCCACGGCGCTTCCCGTGCCGCTTCCGCTGCCACTTCCGGCGGCGCTGCCGCTGCCGCTGCCGGCCTTGGCTGCCATCGCGGCGCTGCCGCTGCCCGACCCGCTGCCGCTGTTGTCACCGCTCGCGGTGCCAGCGCCCGACGCGCTCGCGCTGCCGGTGCCCGCGGCGAGCGTGCTTCCGCTTCCGCTGCCGCTGGCCTTGTTCGCCTCGACACTGCCGGCGGCAGTTCCGCTGCCGCTGCTCTTGTTCGTCACGCTCGCGACGGCCGTCTTGCCGCTGCCGCTGGCGCTGCCGCTTCCGGCGACCGCGCTTTTCGACGGCACGTTCTTGGCGCCGCCTTTGCCGCTCGATACGAGCAGGTAGGCGCCGCCCACACCGATGGCGAGTCCCAGCGGCGCCACGATCAACAGCGCCGGCAGCCCGGAGCGCTTCTTCTTCGGGGCGCGAATGGCGACCGTGCTGACCGGCTTGATGTTGGTCTCGCTGTGGCCCATTGGTGTGGGCACGGCGTCGGCGGGCAGCACGGGGGCGCTGGTGTCGATGGAGCCGGCAGCGTGCTGCTGCTCGTCGACCGCTTGCTCGGTCCAGGCGCTGGTCGGATCCCAGCTCGGCGCGTCACTGGCAGGGGCCGCGCCAGGCGCGCTCGGCGTGCTCGTGTCGACGGCGGCCGCGGCGGGCGGTGGACCGGCTGACGCTGGCCGCGCGCCCGAAAAGGAGCCTGCCGCCGGCGCCAGGTTGGTGCGGCTGCTGCGTACGGGCACGGTGAACGTCGCCGCGCTCTCGTCCGCGACGTCCAGCTCGGGTGCGGTCTCGGCGGGCAGCGGGACGCGCGGCTCCGAGTTGGAGACGTCGCCGCCGATCTCCCACGGCGCGGGGTTCCAGCTGGCGTCGTCGCGCGCGGTGGTCGGGCCGCTGGGGGCCTTGGCCAGCGGATTGGGCGTCGGCGTATCGCCGGGGACGCGCGCGTGTTGGGCGCTCGAGATGCCTTGTATCGGCGCGTCGGCGAGCGACAGCAGATCCGCGGTGGACAGCTCGTTGGTGGTGGCCGAAGGATTGAGCTTCGGTCTTTTGCCCGACGCGATCTCGGTGCGGCCTGCCTGCAGCGCGCGCGTGGGCAGCGAGTCGAGGACGGCCGCGCTGGTCGCGTCGTCGTCGATGCCCTTGGTGGGCAGCTGGCCGCGGCCATCGTCGACCGTTGGCGCGGTCTCGACCACCGCCTTGCGGCCATCCTGCACCGTATCCTGCACGGTCGGCAGCGCGCCCGAGGCGTCGCGGCGCTGCGCTGCGGGCTGTTGACGCGTGGGTCGGTCTTCGCTCTCGAGGCCGAGCCTGTCGAGCAGCGCGTCTACGTCGGGCGATGGGCGCACGGCGGTCGCTGCGTCTTCCGGCTCGTCCTCGGTGATGTGAATCGCCGTCGCTTCGTCCTCGTCGTCGTCCTCGATGACGGGCAGCTTGGCGCCGGCAGCACCCTGGTTGACGCGGCGGCCGAGGATCGGTCCGAGACCGTCGAACTGTGCGCGCACGCCGAGGCGCTCGCCCGGCAGCTGCGGGTCGGTGCTGCTCTCCTTGAACCTCGGCTGGTCTTGCTCGACGGTGTCCTTGCGGCTGCCGCTGACGGAGGCTTCTCGCGTCGGGACGGCGCCAGGCAGCTCGAACGGGTTGAGCGCGCGTCGCTTGGTGGTGTTGTCATTGCCGCGGCGCTGCGCGAGGTCGATCTCCTCGGCCTCGAGGATGTCTCGCGTGTGCACGGCGTTGCTCGACGTGTTGAACGCCTGCACGGGTGGGCTCATCGCCGGCGTGTCGATGTCATCGGCGAGCCTGTGCGAGAGCAGGTCTTCTTCGCTGGTGCGGTTCTGCGAGTCGTCGCTCCAGCTCTCGAGCGCTTCGTCGGATGACTCGGCCCAGTCCTCGATGGGCAGCGGCGGCATGCCCGTGACGAGCTCGAGCAATGCCTGACTGCCGGTGAAGCTGCTGCTTCCCGGGTCGGTGGAGACGCGCTCGAGGACATCTGCGCTGGCGTTGTTGCCGCTGCTGCGGCGCGCCGATACCTTGTGCGGCGTGGTTACGATCTCGCGGTGCCGGCCGCGCCGCGACTCGTCGAGCAGCTCGTCAGAAGGCACGCCAGGGTTGGTGTTGACCTGGTCAGCCCAGTTGGCGTGCGCGCTCTCGTGGTCGTCGTCGCCGTTGAGGGCCGATCCGATGGCGCGCGGCAGGCGGTTGGCGTGCACGCCGTCGACGGTGTTGAGCGAAAACGAGATGTCGCTCTCGTCGAGGGTCGACGGTTGTTCGGCGCCGAACAGGCGCCCCAAGAGCGCCGCGAGCTCGGCCGATCCGACGCGCGCGCTGCAGTGGCTGAAGCGGAAGCTGCGCAGCGCGGTGCCCAGCGCATCGACGCTCTGGAAGCGATCGGTGGGCTCGGGCGCGAGCGCGCGCATCAAGATGTCTTCGAGCTCCTGCGGGATGCTCGGGTCGATCGCCGAGGGGCGCGGGATATCGGCGCGTCGCACGGCGTTGAGCATCTCGAGGTCGGTGTTGGCCAGAAAGACGCGGCGGCCGAGGAGCAGCTCGAAGAGCACGGCCCCGAGCGAGTAGATGTCCGAGCGGTGGTCGATGCGGTGCGCGCGCGCCTGCTCGGGCGACATATAGGCGAGCTTGCCCTTGAGCGAGCCGACCACCGAGACGTCGCGCCCGAAGCGCGCCACGCCGAAGTCGGTGAGCTTCACCTCGCCGGCGTAGGAGATGAGGATGTTCGAGGGCGACACGTCGCGGTGGATCAGATTGAGCGCGCGGCCCTTGCTGTCGGTGAGGCGATGGGCGTGGTCGAGGGCGTCGCAGACTTCCGAGGCGAGATAGAGGATCGTGTCGAGGCCGAGGGCGATGCCGCGTCCCGAGGCGCGGTCCATCATCGCGCGCAGGTCGTAGCCGTCGACGTACTCCATGACGATGAAGTACTCGCCGTCGTCGCTCTGGCCGAGGTCGAGGATCTGAACGATGTTGGGGTGGTTGAGGCGCGCGGTGATCTTCGCCTCTTTGATCAACATCTTGACGAAGCGGCTGTCCTTCGAGAAGCGCGGATGGACCTTCTTGATGACGACGGGGCGCTCGAACCCCTCCACACCGCGCGCGATGCCGCGGTAGATCTCGGCCATGCCGCCGACGGCGATGCGTTCAACAACCTGATATTGGCCGTACATCGTCAGTTCTCGATTGTACGAGACACCATCCGCCGGTACCACCTTTGGCTTAGATCGCGAGAGTTTGCGCGCCTCGGCCGTGCTTCGCGCGTCCGCCGCCAGTCGGTGCATGCACCGTAGTACGCACATGTCGGCGAGATCGGTCGGCGTGTTTTCGGGGGCGCCCGGGATCCGTAGCGACTACGCGTGGATGCCTCTGCCGAGGGGAGAAGCGTCAGGCGGCGCAGAAGCGGTGAACGACGTTGAAGAGGCGCTCGAGCCCCCAGTGCAGCCCATCTTCGGGGACGCGCTCGTTGTAGCCGTGAAAGAGGTCCGAGAAGCGCAGGTTGGGGTCCTCGGGGTCGAGCCACAGCGGAGAGAAGCCATACCAGCGGATGCCGAGCCGCGAGAGCTGACCGCCATCGGTGAAGCCTGGGATCACGGACGGCACGGTGGGCAGGCCGACCGCGTCGCTGATCTCGTCGTCGATGGCCCGCCACAGCTCGGTCTGGTGCGGATCGGTGACCGTGCCGGGTGCTTCGCGGATGACCTCGAATTCGAGGCCGGGGTCATCGAGGTGCGCGCGCAGCTGCGCGAGCAAGTCGGCGCTGGTCTGTCCGGGCAGCAGCCGACCGTCGAGGATCGCGCTCGCCTCGTCGGGGATGACGTTGGTTTTGCTGCCCGCCTCGAGCATCGTCGGCGAGACCGTGTTGCGCAGCAGCGCGCCGAACAGTCGCGCCTGCTCGGGGGGAAGCAGCTTCGCGAGCAGCAGCGGGCTCACCGTGCCGTTGAGCAGCAGCGGCAGCACGAAGCGCTCGGGCGCCGGCTGCGCCGCGGCGAGCGCCGAGACAAACGATTCGACGGCGGGCGTGTTGCGCTGCGGGAGCGGCTTTTCGAGGCGCGCGATGGCGCGCGCTAGCCGGTGCACCGCGCTGTCGGGGCGCGGCATCGACCCGTGCCCCGCCTCGCCGCGCGCGCGCATCCGCATCCAGCAGATGCCCTTCTCGGCGACCTGCACCGGGATGATCGTGGCGCGGCCGGCGCGCTGCGGAAAGCCGCCGATCTCGCCGATGCCGTAGCCCGCGGCGATCTTGTCGGGGTGGTTCTCGACGAGAAAACGCGAGCCGAACGCGCAGCCCTCCTCCTCGTCGGCCACGGCGGCGAAGACCAGATCGCGGCGTAGCGGCACATCGAAGCGCCGCATCAGCTTCACCACCATGGCGCTCATGGCGACCATGTCCTTCATGTCCACCGCGCCGCGGCCCCAGATCATGCCGTCAGCGAGATCGCCGGAGAACGGACCGTGCTTCCAGCGCGACAGCTCGCCGGCGGGAACGACATCGAGGTGCCCCGCCAGCAGCAACGCGCGATGGGTGGCCCTCTCGTCGTTCTCGCTGCCGCCGCCGCCGCGGTCACCATCATTGGGGCCCCCCCCTCCCCCCCCACCCCCCGAGTTGCCGCCGTGGGAATCGCTGGCGCGCAGGCGGCAGATCAAGTTGGCGCGCTGAGGCGCCGACTCGATGATCTCGAACGCGATCCCGTCGGCTGCGAGCGCCTCGCCGAGCGCGTCGGCGCAGGCCCGCTCGTCACCGGGCGGGTTGGTCGTGTCGATACGCAGCAGACGCTGCAGCAGTGCGGTGAGCTCGCCACAGATGTCCTGCCACACGCTCGCTTCGAACATGCTGGCGGGACCGCGGGGGCGACTCCCCGCGCGAGTGGCAGGGGTGACCGAAGCGGGCATGGCGCCAGCATAAGGATCAAAGCGACGATTGAGAACCGGCGGGCGCGAGCAGCGCTGTTTTCTCTCCGCGCTGCTCGCGCCCGCCCGAGAAGCTCCTTTCGCTACTTCTTGCGCGTCGGCTTGTGCGTGAGCGTGGTTGGCCCCTTCACCGCCAGCCACTGCCGCAGCTTGCGGAACGTGCGACGCCCGATCCCGCGCACGCGAATCACCTCGTAGGTGTGGCGAAACTTGCGCCGCTTGCGATAGGCGATGATACGCATCGCCTTGGCGTGCCCGATGCCCGGCAGCAGCCGCAGCTGCGGCTCGTTGGCGTCGTTGAGGTTGACGACGCCCTCGCTCGAAGGCTGCGGCTGCTGTGCCGTCGGCGCCTTGCGCGCTCGCCGCACGCGGCGCCGCGCCAGCGCGTCGGTTGCGCCGCCGGCGAGCAGCGCTACGGCGAGGATCGCGACGCTCGCGCGCGCGACCGACCTCGATACGTTGTACATGGCTAGTAGCCCTCCTGTGTGGTGCTCGCTGTCGATGCGAGCGGTGTTCGGTGTTGCCGCGGGGTAGAGCAAGCGCGGTGCCGAAAAGGGCGCGCCGAAGTTGCTCGGCTTTTTCGCGCGGGGCGCGTCGGACGTCCGCTCACCGCACGACGCCGGACCGCATACCGGACGTGCCGCACGACAGCGAGACGGCGCCGAGAGATCGCAGCGAGACGGCGCCGAGAGATCGCGGTTGCGGCGCGACCCCCGGGCCGCAAGAATCAGCCGCTCATGCAAGCGCGCACCCTCATCTTGATCGCCGGGCTCGTCGTGGCAGGGGCGCTGCTGTACCTGGCGATCCCGGGCCGCAGCGCCGATAGCGGCGGCCGGTCGAGCACGGTCGACAGCGCCGTGCGCCGTCCGCCGCGCCAGCGTTGGTCGCAGCCGCGCCTCGGCGACTTCGTGCCGAGTCACAAGCAGAGCGCCGGCAAGCCCGTGCAGGTCAGCGGCCGCGTGCGCGACTCGGTCACCGGCAGCGGTGTCTCCGAGGCCACGTTGCGTTTCTCCAGCGATGGCGGCGCAGGCACCGCGCGCTCGGGCTCTGGTGGCGCCTATCGCGTCGCGCTGCCGCCGGGCCGCTACAGCGTCTCGCTGGTCCACGAACAATACGTCGCGCCAGCGCCGCAGGCCGAGGTGCTCGTGCACGCCGGCGGCGCCATCTCCGGCGTCGACTTCGAGCTTGTCGAGCGCGCCACCGTCGCCGGACGCGTCGTCGACTCGCGCGGCAAGCGCGTCATCGGCGCCGAGGTTCGCATCGCCGCCGCGCGCGGCCGCCGCCGCTTCGACACCAGCCAGATCCGCGCCTCCACCGACGGCCGCGGCCTCTTCACGATGAGCGTCCCGCCGGTGGAAGCCGTCCTGCGCGCGCGTAGCGGCGACGGCAAGGTCGCGCTCAGCTCACCGCTATACTTGCGGCCAGGCGCCACCGTCTCGGGCGTCGAGATCGTCATCGGCGGCGGGCTCTCGCTCGCCGGCCGCGTCATCGGCCCCGATCGCCAGCGCGTCAAAGACGCCCGCGTCTACGTGCGAGACGAGCGCGGAACGCGCGTCGTCGCCTGCGACAGCGACGGCGCCTTCGACGTCGCAGGCTTCGGTGCCGGGCGCAAGCTGATGCAGGCCAGCGCGCCGGGTTACTCGCCGAGCCGCGTCGTGCAGGTCAACCTCGACGACCGCGCCACCAACAAGCTCGAGCTCAAGCTCGCCAAGCTCAAGGTCGTCAGCGGCCGCGTGCTCGACGCCGCGGGCAAAGCCGCCGCCGGCGCCAGCGTCAGCGCGCGTCTCGGCGCGCCCGGCCAGAAGCTGACGCAGCTTCTGCCGCCCACCACGGCAGTGACCAACGTCAGCGGCGTCTTCGAGCTGAGCGGCGTGCCCGACCTGCCGCTCACCGTGCGCGCGCGCGCCGCCCGCGGCAACGGCTTCGTCGTGCGCGCCGGCGTGGCGCCCGACACGCGCGACCTGCTGCTGCGCCTGCGCGGCGCGGGCAGCATCGCCGGCCGCGTCACCAGTGCCCAGGGACGGCCGCTCGGCGCGTTTACGATCTATCTGCGCGGCCCGGCTGGTCGCCAGCGCGTGCGCATCGCCGCCTCCGGCGGTGACTTCACCATCGAAGGGCTGATGGTCGGCCGCTACGCCGTCACGATCTCTGCGGTACGCCACGCCCCCGTGACCAAGCAGGACGTCTCGGTGATCGCCGGCGCGGCCGCGCGCGTCGACGTCACGCTCGAGGCCGGCGGCCGCGTCGCCGGTATCGTTGTCGACAAGCGCGGCACGCCGATCCCCGGCGCCGCCGTGAAGATGGAGACCGGCTGGACGGACGACGAGGTGCTGACCAACACCGCCGGCGCCTTCGTGCTCGAGGATGTCGCGCGTGGGCGGCGCTCGATCACGGTCTCGCATCCGTCCTACGACACGCGCATCCTCACCGGCGTCAACGTCTTCGAAGGCCGCACCGCCAGCGCGCGCGTCGAGCTCACGCCGCACGGCGGCAAAGGGCCCGGCCTCAGCCTCAGCGGCATCGGCGCCGTGCTCAAGCGCGTCGAGACGAGCAAGACCTTCGCCATCCTCAAGGTCATCGCCGGATCACCCGCCGAGGTCGCTGGCATCGCAGCTGGCGACCACATCACGTCGATCGACGGCCGCGACGTCTCGAACATGACCTTCGCCGACGGCATCGAGGCGATCCGCGGTCTCGTCGGCACGTCGGTGCGCTTGCGTATCAAGCGCGGGGAGGCGACCTTCGCGCGCGACGTGGTGCGCGCGGAGGTCAGCGTGCCCCAGCAAAACACCAAGAAGAAGGCGCCCTGAGCGCCGAGCGACCAAGGGAACTCTCGATGGCCAAGAAACTCGTCCTCGCCTACAGCGGCGGCCTCGACACGTCGTGCATCCTCAAATACCTGCAGCTCGAAGGTGGCTACGACGTCATCGCCTACATCGCCGACGTCGGCCAGCAAGAGGACTTCGCCGAGATCAAAGAGCGCGCGCTCGCCACGGGCGCCGTGGCCGCCGAGGTCGTCGATCTGCGCCGCGAGTTCGTCACCGACTACATCTTCCCGGCCATCGCGGGCCGCGCGATTTACGAAAACCGCTACCTGCTCGGCACGGCGCTGGCGCGGCCGGTCATCGCCAAGGCGCAGGTCGAGCTCGCCAAGCGCGAAGGCGCCCACGCGCTCGGCCACGGCGCCACCGGCAAAGGCAACGACCAGGTGCGCTTCGAGCTGGCCTACGCCGCGCTCGCGCCGCGCCTCGCGGTCGTCGCACCGTGGAAGGACCCGACGTTTCTGGCGCGCTTCAGAGGCCGCACGGATCTGCTCAAGTACGCCGAGGAGCACAAGATCCCGGTCGAGGCCAGCGCGTCGAAGCCCTACAGCACCGACGAGAACCTGCTGCACAAGAGCTACGAGGCCGGCGCGCTCGAAGATCCGGACTTCACGCCCGACCCGTCGATGTTCGTCATGACGCGCTCGCCCTTCGACGCGCCCGACAAGCCGGTGCGCCTCGAGATCCACTACGTCGACGCCATCCCCGTCGCCATCAGCAACGCCGAGACCGGCGAGCGCATCGAAGATCCGCTCGACCTTTTCCTCTACGTCAACAAGCTCGCCGCCGAGGCCGGCGTGGGGCGTATCGACATCGTCGAGAACCGCTTCGTCGGCATCAAGTCGCGTGGCGTCTACGAGACGCCCGGCGGCACGGTGCTGCACCACGCGATCCGCGATCTCGAAGGCATCGCGATGGACCGCGAGGTGCAGCGGCTGCGCGACAGCCTCTCGCCCAAGTTCGCCGAGCTTATCTACAACGGCTTCTGGTTCTCGCCCGAGATGGACTTTCTGCGCGGCGCCTTCCTGCGCGCGCAAGAGATCATCGACGGCTCGGTGCGCGTCTCGCTCTACAAGGGCAACGTCATCATCGAGGGGCGCCAGTCGCCGAGCTCGCTCTACGACCAAGAGCTCTCGTCGATGGATGTCGAGGGTGGCTACGATCAGAAGGACGCCGCCGGCTTCATCCGCATCAACGCGCTGCGCCTCAAGGCGCACCGTCACATCGTGCGCCGCAGCTCGACGCGCGACGAGGGCAGCGAGACGGGCGGCAGCAAGTGACACGCCTTTGGCACAAGGGCGAGCCGCTCGACCAGGTCATCGAGCGCTTCACGGTCGGGCGCGATCCCGAGCTCGATTTACGCCTAGTGCGTTACGATGCCCTCGGCAGCGCAGCGCACGCCACGATGCTCGCGCGCATCGGCGTGCTCGACGCTGACGAGCTCGCCGCCGTGCTCGCCGAGCTCGGCGCCATCGCGCGCGATGCCGAAGCCGGCAGCTTCGCCATCGCGCGCGCCGACGAGGATGGCCACACCGCCATCGAAAACCGGCTCACCGCCGTGCTCGGCGACGCCGGCCGCAAGGTGCACACCGGCCGCAGCCGCAACGATCAGGTCATCGCCGCCACGCGCCTGTGGGCGCGCGACGTGTTGTGCGCGCAGCTCGACGCGCTGTGCGCCACCTGCGAGCTGTTGCTCGACGTCGCCGAGCGCGAGCGCGAGACGATGGTCGCCGGCTACACGCATACGCGTCAGGCGATGCCATCGACCTTCGGGCTTCTGTTCGGCGCCACCGCCGACGCGCTGCTCGATGACGCGCCCTGGTTGCAGCAGGCCTTCGCCCACATCGACCGCTCGCCGCTGGGCAGCGCGTCGGGCTACGGCGTCGCGCTGCCGCTCGACCGCCCGCTCGTCGCCGAGCTGCTCGGGTTCGCGTCGGTGCAGCGCAACACGCTGTCGGTGCAGAGCGATCGCGGCAAGGCCGAGTATCTCGCCCTCGCCGCGGCGGCGGCCACCGTAACGGATCTCTCGCGCCTCTCGGCCGATCTAATCCTGCTCTCGTCGGACGAGATGCGCGTCGTGCGCCTCGCCAACGAGGTCACCACCGGCTCGTCGATCATGCCGCAGAAGCGCAACCCGGACGTGTTGGAGCTGATCCGCGCCACCGCGGCGCGGCTGCGCGCGCGCCAGGCCGAGGTCGGCGCCGTCTACGGCTCGCTGACGCACGGCTATCACCGCGATCTGCAGCTGACCAAAGAGCCGTTTGTCGAGGGCATGCAGGCCGCGCTCGACGCGCTGACGGCGATCCAGCCGGTCTTGCGCACGCTCGAGATCGACGCGGGCCGCGCCGAAGCGCTGCTCTCGCGCGGCATCGACGCCACCGACGCGGTCTATCAGCGCGTCGCCGCCGGCGAGCCGTTTCGCAGCGCCTACAAGCAGGTCGCCGCCGATCCCGACGGTGCCACCGAGGGCATGAAAGCCGGCGCCGGCTGGCGCGCGCGCACTCACCTCGGCGCCCCCGGCGCGCTCGACCTCGGACCGTCGCGCGAGGCGCTCGGCGCCGTGCGGCGCTGGGTCGACGAGACGAGCGCGCGCCTCGAAGCGGTCTGGCAGCGGCTGCTGCCGTCTTAGCTGCGTCTTGGCCGCCGCCTAGCGCTACTCTTTCGTCGCGATCGGCGTGGTGACGACGTTGCCCTTGTCGTCGACGCTGCCGGTCTGCGTCATCGTGATGACCTTTCCGTCGCAGCTCGGGTCACCCTTGGCCTCGGCCGTGTAGGTCGCCTTCGCGCCCTTGCCCTTGCTGACGAAGCGGAACTGGAAGTAGTCGAGGTGCAGCGTGAGCGTGCCGAAGAGCTGCTTGAGGCCCGGCTCGTCGAGCGGCGCGCTCGCGGGGCAGCGCTTTTCTGGGTACTCGCAGCAGGCCTTGGCTGGATACCACTTGGTGCTCGCCGGGAACTGCTTCTTGTCGAGGTAGTACATCGAGGCGCTCGACTTGATCGTGCGCAGCCCGATTTTGGCCGAGATGGACTTCGAGCGGCGCAGGTACTTCTTCATCGCCGCCAGCGCCTTGGTCTTGCCGCCGAGCAGCACCATCATGCAGTTGTTCTTGAAGCCCTGCATGTCCTTCTGCTCGCGCACGCACGCGGCGACCTTGGCGACGCGCTCGGGGTGCTCGGCTTGCAGCTTGGTCATCATGCGCGCGCAGCGCGTGGCGGCGCGCTGCTTCTTGGCGGGATCGACCGTTCGTCTGTCGAGCTTGCCGATGGCGGCGCAGACGGATGCGGGCGTCGCGGCGCCGGCGGCGACGTTGGCGGTGGCGCTGCCAGTGCCGGCGGCAGCCGACGTGCCGCCGCCTGTCGCGCTGCCTGTCGCGCCGCCGGTCGATTGTTTCTTGGCGCATCCGGCACACAGCGCGGTGCCGATGCCGAAGACGAGCACGGTGAGTCGCATAGTCGAGTCCTTCCGTCGAAGGCGACTATAGATCTAACGGTATCGCGTGCGCATCCACCGGGGCCGCGCGTGCGGATATCGAATCGCGCCGGACCGCTATCCGGACGAGCCGCACGCAGTGTCGCGCGTCGCGACTGGGATCTCGCGCGCTTCGCAGATGGCACGCCCAGTGCTCTCCCGAGCACGTGACCTTGGCACTACGCTATCAAGCGGGCACGTTGCTGCTCGACGACGGCGGCCGCCGCGTGGACGCGGTGGCCCGCCGCCTGGCTGAGCTGCCGATCGAGCTGTTGCGACACGACCCGAGGGTGGACGCGTGGCGCGGTCCCGCCTACAGGTTGGCCGAGCTGCGTCGGGCGCTGGCGAGCAGCGGCGTGCGTGTTCGAGATGAGATCGGGCCGCCCACACGCCTGCGTCTGCCGTCGCCAACACTGAGACCGTATCAACAAGCTGCCCTCGATGCTTGGCGCGCGACGGGCAAGGGCCTGGTCGTGTTGCCGACTGGCGCTGGTAAGACGCACGTCGCGATGGCCGTGATGGCTGCGGCGAGCTGCGCGGCGTTGGTGTTGGTCCCGACGCGGGCCTTGATGCACCAGTGGATCGAGCGGGTGCGCGCGTGCGGCGACAAGCTCGAGCTCGCGCGCAGCTTGCCCGCTGGACACCGAGTGCTGCTCTGTGTCGACCAGGCGCTCGGCGGTGACGCCGCAAAGAAGCTGCATGCGCTGCCGGGCGTCGTGATGTTTCGCGGGAGAGTCGATGTCGATGCGCTGCTCGTGGCGGCAGAGCGACTAGCGGACGCCTGAAGAACGTTGGTGCACTAGCAGCGAGGTCCACAATCTCCGGCCGAGCTTGTCGTAGCTCGTCATGGCGGCGACGAGGGCGCGGCGTTTGCTGGCGTCGACGATCGGCGCGGGCAGCAGCGGATCGAAGACGATGAGGCGGATCGCGGCGCCGCCGACGATGAACGCCTCGCGCGCGGCTTGCTCGAGGGGGATGGCGGGCAGTCGCTCGCTGGAGTCGGCGAGGGCCTCGAGGGCGCGCGCGTAGCGGCGGTCGAGGTCGTCGTCGCGCCACAGCGCGCGGGCGGCGCGTGCGCTGCGCTCGTCGAGGGCGTCGAGGCCGGCGACGAGGGCGGCGGTAGGCAGGCCGAGCTCGTGCAGCCGGGCGCGGGTCTGAGCGACGCCGCCGACGAGGTTCTGCGGCCGCACGAAGAGGCCCTTGCGCAGCGCGCGAAAGCCGACGAAGGCGAGGGCGCGCTCGCGGCGGGCGAGGGCGCGGCGGTCGCTGCGGCCGAGGCCGCTGGTGTGCACGGCGATGAAGCTGTGCTCGTCCCAAGCGCAAACGCGGCGCTCGATGTCGCGCCAGCCGGCGACCTGGGCGTTGATGGCGCGCGCGGCTTCGCCGAGCCGGTAGCGGCCGCGCTCGTCGGGCGGCGTTTCGACGAGGCCGTCCGACTTGAGGCGCGCGAGCTGGACGCGCGCGGCGTTTTCATTGATGCCGAGCACGCGCGTTCCGGCGAGCAGCGTCGCCACTGGCATGGCGGCCGCGCTGTCCGGCGGCGCGAAAGCGGAGAGCAGCTGCAGGATGGCGCTGCGCGTGCTGACGACGCTGTGCTCGGCGAGGGCCACGAGAGCAGCCTGCGAGTTGTTACGTAGACTGTCAAGATATGTCGTGCTATGTAATAAGTGAAACATCGGATCAGATCGGACCAGATCAGATCGACCAGGAGTGTCCAGGTGATCGACTACAGCGCCATCGACCGAGCCATCGGGCAGAATTGGTTTGCCGCCGACCCCAACCTGAAGCTGCAGATCGAGCGTTACGTCGGCGAGGCCGATCGTGCCGCGGCGATCGAGCGCCTGCAGCAGGTCGGCGCGCAGATGGGCGGCGTCATCGCCGAAAACGCCGACGTCATCGATCGCGAGCCGCCGGTGCTGCGCCGCTACAGCCGCGAGGGCGACGAGATCAACGCCGTCGACCATCCCGCGGCCGGCGCCGACTCGCGGCGCATCCTGTGGCGGCTCGGGCTGCGCTACGGCGCACGCGGCGAGCTCGCCCCCGCTGCCTACCTCGCGCTGCGCTACATGCTGGCCCAGGCCGATACGGGGCTTTTGTGTGCGATGGGCATGACCGAATCGGTGGCCGAGCTGATCGAGCGCTACGGCGACAGCAGCACCTGCGAGGCGCTGTTGCCGAAGATGCGCGTCGCCGAGTGGGACGAGGGCCACACCGGCTCGATGTTCATCACCGAGCGCGCCGGCGGCTCGGACGTCGGCGCCGCCGAGACTGTCGCGCGGCTCGGAGATGACGGACGCTGGCGCCTAAGCGGGCTCAAGTGGTTCTGCTCGAACGTCGACGGCGACGTCATCGCCACGGTGGCGCGGCCCGAGGGCGCGCCGGCGGGCGTCAAGGGCGTGGCGCTCTTCGCCGTGCCGCGGCGGCGCAGCGACGGCAGCGACAACGGCGTGCACATCCGCCGCATCAAGAGCAAGCTCGGCACGCGCTCGGTGCCCACCGGCGAGGTCGAGCTCGACGGCGCCGAGGCGTATCTCTTGGCGGGCGCCGACGGCGACGCGCTCGACGGGCGCGGCGTGCGCCGCTTGATGGACATGATCACCGACTCGCGGCTGGGCGTGGCGCTGATGGGCGCCGGTATCGCGCGGCGGGCGTTCTTCGAGGCGGCGATCTACGCCAGCCGGCGTCAGGCTTTCGGGCGCCGCCTCGTCGATCACGGCATGGTGCGCGAGCAGCTCTTGATGATGCAGTCGGAAGTGGAAGGCTGCGCGGCGATGCTGTTTGCCTGCGGCGAGCTCGCCGCCGGCGAGCGACGCGGCGATCTGAGCGACGAGCAGCGCGGCCTCTCGCGCATGCTCGTGCCGCTGACCAAGGCGCGCACGTGCCGGCGTGGCATCGACGTCGCCAGCGCGGCGCTCGAGATCTACGGCGGCAACGGCTACATCAACGACTGGCCGATGGCGCGGCAGTACCGCGACGCGCAGTGCCACACCATCTGGGAGGGCACCGAGAACATCCTCGCGCTCGACGTGCTGCGCGCGCTCAAACGCGACGCGGGGCCGCCGTTTGTCGCCGCGCTGTCGCGCACCGCGCGTGCGGTAGGCGAGGCGGGTCCCGCCTGCGCGCCGCTGGCCAAGGCGCTGGCGGCGGGCGTGGGACAGATCGGCGAGGTCTTCGGCTGGGCGGCCAGCGCCGACGTCGCGCAGGTCATGACGCGTGCGCGGCGCATCGCCGATCTGCTCGCTGACGTGGTGCAGGTCTCGATGCTCGCCGAGGAAGCGCTCTTCGAGCTCGAAGCGCGCGGCAACGCGCGCAAGGCGGTGCTCGCGACGTGGCTGGCGCGCCAGCGCATCGCAGCGCAGCCGCTTCGCGGCATCACCAGCAATGACAGAATCCTCGACGAGGGTTTCGAGCCGCTGCTGCGCTACGGCGAGATCAGCGCCGACGCGGCCGCGAAGCTCTACGGCGCTTGAGCACGGCGGCGAGGCCGAGCATGCAGAGCACGACCAGCAGCGGCGTTGGCGTCGCGGCGCCGCCGCGCTCGTTGGCGCGCTCGCCGTTGGCCACGGCGCAGCCACCCGAGATCTGATCGACGCCGCCGCCGCCGGGCGGCGTGCCCGGGTTGGTCGGCACGCACACCGACGTGCCGCCGCCCGCGTCGACGCACTGACCTTCGGGACAGGGCGTGCCGCCAGCGGTGCACTTTTCGGTGCAGAACTTGACGTTGGCCTGCGAGGCGCAGATGCCGCTGATGCACTGCGCGTGCTCGTCGCAGGCCACGCCGTAGGCGCGCTTGTCGCCGTCGCCGACGGTGACCGTGATCGTGGCGCTGCCGGCGTTGCCCGCGTCGTCGCGCGCGACGACCTTGATGGCGTGGCTGCCCACGGCGAGGTCGACGCTGAAGGTCCACGGCGCGGCGTTTTTGGTCTCGCGCTCGCTGCCGTCGATCTCGAGCGTCACCGAGGCGACGCCGACATTGTCATTGGCGTCGACCTCGATGGTGGGCTTGCCGCTGACGGTGGCGCGGTCTTTGGGCGACGTGATGCTGACCGTCGGCGCCTGGTCGTCGCCGCTGCTTCCGGGCTGGTACACGTCACCTTGGGCGTTCTGCACGATCCAGCTGTGGTAGACGTCGACGCGCGAATCCCAGCCGCGCTGGCCGCAGGCGCCGACGGTGCCCGCCGACGTGACGCCGACGAGCTCCTCTTGGCCGCCGAACGTGGAGAAGGCCGGGCCGCCGGAGTCGCCGATGCAGGTATTGCCGATGCCGCCGCCGGTGCCGGTGAAGCTGAAGCGCGCGGCGGTGATGGTGGCGATCTTGTTGGTGGCGATGCGCTTCTGTCCGACGTCGCCGGCCGTCTCGCTGGTGGCGCCGTAGCCGACGAGCGTCAGCTCTTGGCCCACCGCGGGCGGCCGCTTGGTGATGATCGCTGGATCGATGTTGGGCGGCGCCGTGGCGAGGATGATCACGGCGACGTCGTTGGGGAAGGTGTTGATGTTGGGGTCCCACATCTCGTGGCGGATCACGCTCGCCGCGGGATAGCTCTGGCCCTCGAGCTTGAAGACGTGCGGCTTGCCGGGCTCGATGCAGTGCGCCGCGGTGAGCACCGTGCGCTTGCCGATCAACGTCGCCGTGCAGAGCTGGATCTTGCCGGTGGCGCCGGCCTCGAGCTCGCCGACGGCCTTGTGGCCGTAGTGCTCGGTGCCGTCGGTGATCGCGGCGCCGCGCCGCGCGACGGGCGCGTCGGGCGGCGCGCCGCAGCCCGTGGCGAGCGCGCTGATCGTCATGCTCATCGTCGTTACGATGAAAAGTCGCGGAAAAATCATGCGTTGCAAGCTGGTCAGCCTATTGTAGCCGCGCCGTGGGCGCCGTGAAAGGGCAACCGGCACGGCGCTTGAGATGTCGAACCGCGAGGTCTAGGATGCGCACCAGCATGGCGTCTCGAAAAAAGCTCTGGTTCCGACTGCTCGCCGCGATCGCGCTGCTCGTCGCGGCCGGCCTCGGCTGCTCTCGCAACATCGGCGACGACTGCTCGGTCAACCTCGACTGCTCCACGCAGGGTGATCGCATCTGTGACACGGCGCAGTTCGAGGGCTACTGCACGGTCGAAGGCTGCGGCATCAACACCTGCCCCGAGGAGGCGGTGTGCGTGCGCTTCTTTCCGACAAAGTTTCTGTCCAAGCCCTGCGATCCCGCCACCGAGGACGCGGTCAACATCGCGCCCGACAAGGTGACCAACGACTGCAGAGGCGACGAGGTCTGCCTGTCGAGCGGACACTGCGCGCTGTTTTCGCTCGAGCGTCGCTTCTGCATGCTCAAGTGCGAGGACAACAGCGACTGCCGCAGCGGCTACGAGTGCCGCAGCACCGGCACCGCGGGCGCCGAGGCGCTGCGCGATCGCAACGACCCCAACCTGCGGGTCACCAAGTTCTGCGGCGAGCGCCCTCAGGTGCAGAGCGCGACGCAGCAGTAGTAATTGCCGCGTGACGGCGGCAAACTCACGGCCCATGGACTCTGTCGACTTCGAGCGCGAGCTGTCGCGTCTTCGCCGCGAGCACGAAACCGCGCGCGCCAACCCCGGCAGCTACGGTTGTGAAGGCTGCGAGTCGTGCGCCTCGTGCATGTTCTGTAAGCGCTGCACGAGCTGCTACAAGTGCACGCACTGCACCGGCTGCGAGAGCTGCAGCCACTGCAGTCACTCGGTGGAGTGCGTCGCCTGTCACAGCTCGGCCTACTGCACCAGCAGCAGCAACTGCACCGGCGGCGCGTACCTGACGCTGTGCAACGCCTGCTCGGACTGCACCTACTGCTTTGGTTGCGTCGGTCTGATCAAGAAGGAGTTTCACATCCTCAACGTGCGCTATCCGCGCGACGAGTACTTCGAGATCACCGGCCGGCTGGCTAAAGCCCTCGGCCTTCCGACGAGGTAGAACCGGCGTGCGTGCGGTAGTGCAGCGCGTGCGATGGGCGCGCGTTCGAGTGGACGACGAGATCGTCGGCAGCATCGAGCACGGCTTGTGTGTGCTGCTCGGCGTCGGCGAGCAGGACGGCGAAAAGGACCTCGACTACATGGCGCGCAAGGTGGTGGGACTGCGCGTGTTCGAGGACGAGGCCGGCCAGATGAATCGCTCGCTGGCCGACGTCGGCGGCGCGCTGCTCGTCGTCAGTCAGTTCACGCTCTACGGCGACTGTCGCAAGGGGCGTCGCCCCTCGTTCATCAAGGCGATGGAGCCTCAGCGCGCCGCCGAGATGTGTGACGAGCTCGTGGCGCGCTGTCGCGCCGAAGGTCTGCGCGTCGAGACCGGGCGCTTTCGCGCCATGATGCAGGTCGAGCTGCTCAACGACGGCCCCGTGACGCTGCTGATCGACTCGGAGAAGCAGTTCTGATGTCGGCTGCGCGCGCCGTCACGATCGTCGCGCTGGTGGCGAGCAGCGGCTGCGCCACCGATCTGAGCCTCACCCGCGCGCGGCTCGAGCTTCGCGCCGGCCGGCTCGACAAAGCCTGCGACGCCGCGGCCTCGCTGGTCGGGCGCAGTCGCCGCGCCGAGCGGCTCGACGCCATGCGCCTCTACATCGACTGCCAGAGCCGCCGCGGCGAGATCGGCGCGCTCGAGCGTTGGGCCGCCGGGCTCTCGCCGGGAGCGCCACGAAGCTACGCCCGGGCCCTCGTGGCGCTGGCGCGCTCGCCCGCGGCGCTGCCCGCGGCGCGCGCGCAGCTCGAAGCCGCCGCGCGCGCCTGGCCCGAGAGCGGCGAGATCCCCTACCGCTTGGGCGTGATCCTGCTCGCCGACGAGCAGCCACGCGCCGCGCGACCGTGGCTCGAGCGGGCCTTCGCGCGCGAGCCGAGCGCCGCCAGCGCCGTCGCGCTCGCTCACGTCTGCTTCGACCTCGGCGAGCTCGACAAGGCGCTCGAGTGGGCGCGCAAGTCCGTGGCGCACAATCCGACCTCCCGCGACATCGCACGCGGCCGCGCGCTGATCCGGCGCATCGCGCGCCGCGAGCACCGCGTGCCGGCGCGACTGTCGGCGCGCTTTCACGCCGCGCTGCTCGAGCTGACGTCGCGCGACCGGCCCTCCACCGCGATCCGGCTCGCCCACGAGCTGCTCGCCGACCACCCCGAGCTCGCCGCCGTGCACACGCTGCTCGGACTGGCCGAAGTTCGCCTGGGAAACACCGCGCGCGCCGTCGTCGCGCTGCGCCGCGCCGCGCGCCTCGATCCCGCCGATCCGATCAACGCGCTCTATCTGGCCGTGATCTTCGAGTCGCGCTCGCGCCTCGAGCGCGCCGCCGACAACTACCGCAAGGCCCGTCACTTCGACCCGTTCAACGTGCGCGCGGCCTCGGGGCTCGGCCGCGTGCTGTCGCGGCTCAAGCGGGCCTCGCAGGCGGCCCGCGCCTACGACCATCTCGTCGCCCTCGAGCGCGGTGGGCACCGCGCGCTGCGCCTCGCCGGGCGCGCCCACCTCGCCGCCGGTGGGCTCGGGCCGGCCGAGGAGCGCTTCAGCCGGCTGCTCGCCGCCGAGCCCAGCGACTACGAGGCGAACCTGCGGCTGGCCCAGATCCTTTTGCGAAAACACCAGCGTCGCGCCGAGCCGGCGCTGCTCGAGCGCGCCCGCGACCACGCGCAGCGCGCCGCACGCGTGCGCCCCGACAGCCCCGAGGTGCGGCAGCTGCTCACGCAGCTCACGGGCGGCCGCTGATCGCCGCCATGCTCGGCCACGCGCGTTCTTCTTGGCCGAGCCAGATCCCCATGATAGATTTCTCGCGTGTTTAGGCCACGTTGCCGAGCTATCTCGGGAGCGCAATGCTGGTAAGATTCTGGGGCGTCCGCGGTTCGTACCCGGTACCGGGAGAGAGCACCGTCCGATATGGCGGCAATACTCCCTGTGTCGAGATCCGGCCCGATGATGGCTCGTGCATCATCATCGACGCGGGCACCGGCATCCGGCGCCTCGGCCAGTACCTCACGGCCAGCCACGTCGACGACTGCCATCTGCTGATCAGCCACACCCACTGGGATCACATCCAGGGCCTGCCGTTCTTTTCGCCGCTCTACAACGAAGGCGCCGCGCTGACGATCTACGCGCGCCAGCGCGACGTGCATCTGCGCACGCTGTTTGCCAGCCAGACCGAAGACCCCTACTTTCCAATCAGCCTCTCGGACGTCGAAGCCCAGGTCGAGTACCGCGAGCTGATGGAAGGCGCCAACTTCAACATCGGCAACTCGCAGGTGCGCTGCGCGCGCCTCAACCACCCCTACATCGCCATCGGCTACCGCATCGACGCCGACGGCGTCAGCGTCGCGTATGTCTCGGACACGGCGCCGTTCGATCGCATCCTGCTCGGCTACGAGTTCATCTCGCAGCGGCCTGACATGACCGATCGGCCCACCGGCTCGGACGCCGCCGAGCTGGCGGCCATGCGCCAGGGCGTGGTCGAGCTGTGTCGCGGCTGCGACTTCGTCATCTACGACACCATGTTCGAGATGAACGAGTACCTCGACTGTCCGCACTGGGGCCACAGCGCGCCAGCGCACGCGCTCGAGGTCGTCGAAGAGGCCGGCTCCAAGGCGCTGGCGCTGTTTCACCACGCGCCGGGGCGCAGCGACGACGAGCAGGACGCCATCGTCGAGCGCACCCAGCAGCAGACCGACGTGAAGGTCTTCGGCGCCGCCGAGCGCAAGACCTACCGCATCGCTTCGAGCGGCACCGAGGTCGAGGAGGGCGTGGTCTGATGTTGCGCGTCACGTTCTGGGGCGTACGAGGCTCCATCGCCGCGCCCGGCCCCGAGACCGTTCGCTACGGCGGCAACACGTCGTGCGTCGCGGTGCAGACCGAAGACGACAAGCTGTTCATCCTCGACGCTGGCACCGGCATCATCCGCCTCGGCGGCTCGCTGATGGCCGACGCCTTCGGCCGCGGCGAGGGCGAGGTCACGATCCTGCTGACCCACGGCCACTGGGATCATATCCAGGGCTTCCCGTTCTTCCCGCCCGTGTACGTGCCGAAAAACCGCGTGACGATCTACGGCCCGGCGCACTCCAACAGCATCGTCGAGGGCATCCTCGAGGGGCAGATGAACCCGCACTTCTCGCCGGTGCAAAGCCTCGGCAACCTCGGTGCGGAGATCACCTGCAAGGCCGTGGCGGAGGGCGGCGGCGGCGAGGTCACCCTCGGCGCGCTGCGTGTGCGCTCGGCCAGCGTGCCGCACGGCAGCATCACGTCGCTCGCCTACCGGCTCGACAACGGCGGCAGCTCGCTGGTCTATTGCCCCGACGCGGGCTACATCGACGGCGATCCGTCGGACGAGGTGCTCTCGCTGTTCGACGGCGCTGACTGTCTGATCCACGACTGCACCTACACGCCGGAGGACGGCGAGGCGCGCCGCGCGCGCGGCTACTCGTCGATCGACGTCACCGCCAAGGTCGCCGCTCGCGCCGGCGTCAAGCAGCTGGTGATGTTCCACTACGATCAGGACTACAGCGACGGCGATGTCGACGCGCTCGCCGCGCGCTGCCGCACGCTGCTCGACGCCGAGGCCGGCGGTGACAAGGTCGAGCTGCTCGCTGCGCGCGAAGGTCTGACGATTACGGTCTGAGCGCTAGGCACGGTCCAGCGCTGCGCGCTAGGCGACCGTGACGACCTTCTGCTTGAGCAGCACCACCAGCGCCTCGTAGGTCTTCAGGTCCGTGGTTGGCGCCTTGTCGACGACCTCGCTGACCTTGCCGTAGTTGTGCACCAGCTGCACGAGATCGAGCTGCTCGGGAGACAGCTCGCGCAGCGACGCCACCAGCGGCTTGGTGATCACCAGCGCCTCTTCGCGTCCCGGTAGATCGGGCTCCAGCCGGCGGATCTCGTCGAGCTGGCGCATGGCCTCCATCAGCAGGCCTTCGGTGGGCTCGTCGAGCTCCTCGAGGAACTCTTTGTCGTCAGGCGGCTGCAGCTCGAACGCGCCCGAGTCCCAGCACAGCATGCGATAGATCGCCTTGCGCGGGTTGACGTCGAAGGCGCCCTCGATGGTGGCGTAGTAGACCTGTCCCTTGCGCATGTAGATGCGGCCGGTCTGCGCGCCGGTCTGAATCTCGAGCACGCCGCTCTTCTTGCTCGTCGACAAGAGCTGCATCAGGTCCGGCAGCGGGATCTCGTCGATGCTGCCGGCCATCGAGCGCGCGCCCGAGACGGTGCGCTTGGGCGAGTGCGTCGGCTGGGCGACGCCCAGCTCGTCTGACTTGGCCGCCGGCGGCATGGCCGGCACCGCGTCACTCGAGACGCCGTCGACCGAGACGAGCTTGATGATGCTGGTGCCGATGAGGATGCGGTCGCCTTCGCGCAGGCGCACGCGCTTGATCTTCTCGCCGTTGACGAAGGTGCCGTTGGTGGAGCCGAGGTCCTGAATGATGACCTGGCCGCCGTTGGTCGAGATCTTGGCGTGCTTGCGCGAGACCATGTCCTCGACGAGGACCATGTCGAGGTCACTCGAGCGCCCGATGATGATCTCGCGATCCATCTTCAGAGGGAACTCGCCCCCTTGATACTTGCCCGAGATGAATCGCAGGGCGTACCCCTGCGCTTGCGCTGTCACGGCAACCCTTTAGCCACTGATCTTCCGCATACTATTGACTTGGCTCTACGCGAGTCAATCGTCCTCCCGGACGGGCTTGTCGTCTGTTGGCGCCTCGCTCGCTGCAGGACCTTCGCCGCTCGGCCTACGAAGCGTTGCCAGCGGGCGCGTGAGCTTGCGCATCGTGTCCTTGGCGCGCCCGATCACCATCGTCTCCAGTCGACGCCGCACTTTCGGAAAAGCGTCGAGCAGCTCTTCGATCTGCACGCGCGAGAAGGCCAGCATGGTGCAGCGACCGTCGGCCACCACCGTCGCGGTGCGCGGCCGGCCGCTGAGCAGCGAGACCTCGCCGAAGCACGCGCCGCGCTCGAGCGTGGCAAGGTGTACGGCGACACCATCCTTGGTCGTCGTCACGCGCACCTTGCCGTCCTTGACGACGTAGAGTGCTTCGCCTGGATCACCTTCGCGTACGATCACCTGCTCGCCGTCG
>JAGQIK010000244.1 GCA_020431405.1 Myxococcales bacterium | reverse complement strand
CAACGCCCGCGCCCGCAGAGCGCCCCGAGGCGTCTCGCCACGGCCCGCGAAAGGCACGCCCGCGCACCTTCCACGCCGGCCAACCACGCAAAGCGCCCGCAGGCCGTCAGCCTCCCTCTCCCGTCTCCAGCCCAGCCGCGCCCGAACGCGCCCCAACCACGAGCGCAGGAGGCGTCCTCCCACGCTCGCGCCCCCGCGCCCCGCGCCCTCCAAGCCCACCCTGGGCGTTCAGTGCTGTAGAGGTGTGGACATCAGGGCAGCTGGGCGCGCAGCCGCTTGACCGTCTGCAGATCCAGCTCGTGGTGTTTGCGCAGCAGCGCGAGCGCTTCGCCGGCGAGGCCGTCGTGCTCGGGGAGCTCGGCGAGGTCTTGCAGGTCGCGCTCGATCTGTTGGCAAATCGTGTCGAGGATCTCGGCGCGTTCGTCGTCGGGCACTTCGTCGAGGTGCGCGAGCAGAGCGGCTAGCGGGAGGGCAGGTCGCTGGCCCGCGGCGACGCACTGGCGCAGCAGGCCGGCGAGTGCGCGTTGGCCCTTGCTGGTGGTCTGGTAGACCTGGCGCTCGGGGTACTCGGAGTCCTTGTGCGTACGGTGTCGCAGCCAGCCGCGCTCTTCGAGCCGCTGCAGCAGCGCGTACATGGTTGGCCGTTTGAGGCCCACGGCCTTGCCGAGGCCTTGCCCGAGCGCCTGCACGAGCGCGTAGCCGTGCGCGGCGTGCGCGCGCACGGCGCCGAGCACGACCAGCTCGCGGTGGCGCGCCAGCGTCACGTGGCGGCCTCGGCCTCGGCGTGCCACGTCTCGAGCACGTCGAGCTGCTCGAGCACAGGTGTCTCGTCGAAGTGCTCCGGTCGCACGTCGGCGTGTGCACGCTGGCTGGCCTCGCTCTTGACGAAGGTTTGAAAGTCTTCGCGCCGGCGCCACAGCATCAGACACACGCGTGTGGGCGTCGAGGGGCGCGGCGCGAGCACCTGATACGCCACGAGCCCTGGCTGCTGCCGCGTGATCTCGAGCGACTTCTGCAGGCTCTGGTTGAACGCGTCTTGATGGTCTCGCGCGGCGGGGAAACGAGCGATGACGGCGAACATAGGCACCCTCCTTGCGTTCGGCGACGCTAGTCAGTTCTGACTATAATGATAGTCAGAACTGACTAAAGGTCAAGCCAGAGGTCGCGCTAAGGTTAGCCCGCGCCGCCGTCGCCGCCGCCGCTCGCCTCGGCGCCTGCCTCCTTGGGCGGTCCCGCGTCCGCCGCGTCGAGAGACGTGTCCACCGAGAGGTCGAATGGCGGCAGGCCGTAGGCCGCGTCGCCGGCGGTGAATTCGGGCGCCACGTCGCGCGGCGGCGTGTTGTTGTCGTCGCCGCAGCCGCCCCACAGCGCGCTCAGCCCGAGCAGCGAGGCGGCGATCACGCCACCGCGCGTGCGCGCGAAGCGCCGGCGCATCGCAGTCAGCGCGCCATCGGAGCGCGCGTCGAGCGTGGCGCCGCAGCCGATGCACGCGTCATCGGACGCTCGGACATACGTGCGGCAGTTGGGACAGTGCGTGAGGCCTTGGCGCGAGATAGTCATGACAGACAGCATACAACGCGCTGCCGATCACTCGGCGCCGCCGATGCGATGCCGGCGAGGTACACGCACGCGCGCGAAAAAATCCGTCTGTCTGTGCGGCCCCGTCCCACCACGAATGTGACGAACCGCCAAAATGCGCCGCTCTCCGACCACCATCGCCCCGCTGCTGCTGCTCGCAAGCGCCGTTATCACAGGCGGTTGTGCGCTGCAGCGGACTCCCGTCGGCGACGAGCCACGCCCCTGCGTGTCGTGCCACGAGTCGGATAGATCCCGCGCCAAGTTCCCCGACCACCTCGCGGCCAACTACCCGACGACCTGCGAGAGCTGCCACACCCAGAAGGAGTGGAAGCCCGCCACGTTCGAGCACACCAAGCTGCCGCTGGTCGGCGGCCACAGCAAGACCGAGTGCAACAGCTGCCACGCCAAAGAGCCCGTGCCCACCACCTGCGTTGGCTGTCACGAAAAGGATCGCGCGCGCGGTCCAGGCCACACCAAGCCCGACTTCTCCACCGACTGTCAGAACTGCCACACGGTGCAAGGCTGGAAGCCCGCCGTCACCGATCACAGCAAGTTCCCCTTCGAAGGCGGTCACTCGGACGTGGCCTGCATCAAGTGCCACCCCGACGCGAGCAAGGCTGATACGCCGATCGGCACAAACTGCGTCGACTGCCACGACAACGATCGCAAGGCGGGCACCAACCCCGACCACCTCGCCGCCGGTTTCCCCGACACCTGCCAGCAGTGCCACACCGTATATGGCTGGAAATCTGCGGCTTTCAAGCACGACAAGCTCGAGCTCGTCGGCCGCCACAAGACCACGCCATGCACCACCTGCCACACCGACGCGCAAGATCGCAGCAAAGCAAAAGGCACCACCTGCGCCGACTGCCACGCGACCGATCGCCCCAAGGGCACCACCGCGGTGCGCCCCGATCACTACGCCACGAGCTTCCCGATGCAGTGTCAGACCTGCCACTCGGTCAACGGATGGAAGCCCGCGGCGGCCGATCACTCGAAGTTCCCGCTCAGCGGCAAGCACGGCGGCGTCGACTGCGCCAGCTGCCACACCGATCCGAACAACCCCAAGGTACCCAAAGCGACGACCTGCGTCGGCTGCCACGAAGCCGATCGCAAAAAGCCCACGCTGCCCGATCACCTCGCCACCGGCTTTTCCAGCGACTGCAAGCGCTGCCACACGACCACCGGCTGGAAGCCCGCCGTCTACGATCACAGCAAGCGCTTCCCGCTCACCGGCGGCCACGTCGGCGTCGCCTGCGCGAGCTGCCACGACACCACGCCGGTCAAGACAACCTGCGCCGGCTGCCACCAAAGCGACGTGCCCACGGGCGCCACGGCGACGCGACCCGACCACAAGGCCATCGGCTTCTCCGTGCTGTGCAGCAACTGTCACAGCAGCGCGGGCTGGACGCCTGCCACGTTCGATCACAGCAAGTTCCCACTGACCGACGCGCACGCCGGTCCGACCTGCGCCTCGTGCCACACCGATGCGAGCAACCCCGACGTGCCCAAGGGCAAGACCTGCGCGGAGTGTCACCTCGACGATCGTCCGCCCGCCGGCAGCATCCCCGACCACCGCTTGGCGGGCTTTCCGACCAAGTGCGACGACTGCCACAGCAAGACGGTCTGGAAGAGCGCGAGCTTCGATCACTCGACGTACCTGCCGCTGGTCGGCAAGCACGCGACGACCGCGTGCAGCACGTGCCACAACGATCCGCTCGATCCCAAGAAGGCCAAGGGCAAGAGCTGCGCTGACTGTCACGCCGCCGATCGCCCCACGGGCTCGACCACCTCGCGGCCCGATCACCAGGCGCCGAGCTTCCCGCTCGCCTGTCAGACCTGCCACTCGGCCAACGGCTGGAAGCCGGCCGCGGTAGACCACGCCAAGTTCCCGCTCACCGGCGCTCACGCGGGGCTCGACTGCGCCGGCTGCCACACCGATCCCAACCAACCCAAGGTCGCCAAGGGCACGACGTGCGTCGGCTGCCACGAGGCCGATCGCAGCAAGCCGAGCGTGCCCGACCATCGCGCCAGCGGCTTTTCCACCGACTGCAAGAGCTGCCACACGACCACCGGCTGGAAGCCGGCGACCTTCGATCACGGCCAGACGTTCCCGCTGACGGGCGGCCACTCGGGCGTTGGCTGTCAGAGCTGCCACGGCACCGTGCCCGTCCCAACCACCTGCGTCGGCTGCCATCAGAGCAAGATCCCGAGCGGCACCACGTCGACGCGCCCCGATCACAAGTCAGCGGGCTTCTCCACCGTGTGCAACAGCTGCCACAGCATCGCCGCCTGGACGCCCGCGGCGTACGACCACAGCAAGTTCCCGCTTACTGGCGGACACGCCGGCCCCACGTGCGGCTCGTGCCACACCGATCCGAACAACCCCACCGTGCCTACCGGCACCACCTGCACCGCCTGTCACATCAGCGACCGGCCGCCCGCCGGCTACAACCCCGACCACACGCTCTCGGTTTTTCCCACCACCTGCCAGGACTGCCACACCGCCACGCTGTGGAAGAGCTCGAGCTTCGATCACAACACGTACCTGCCGCTCGTCGGCAAGCACGCCACCACCGCCTGCACCACCTGCCACAACGATCCGCTCGATCCCAAGAAAGCCAAGGGCACCACCTGCGCCGACTGCCACAGCAGCGAGCGCCCCACCGGCGCGACCACGTCGCGTCCCGATCACTACGCGACGAGCTTCCCGCTGACCTGCCAGACGTGCCACACGGCCAACGCCTGGAAGCCCGCCACCGCCGACCACTCCAAGTTCCCGCTCGACGGCAAGCACGCCGGCGTCGACTGCGTCAGCTGCCACACCGATCCGACCAACCCCAAGGTCGCCAAGGCCACCACCTGCGTCGGCTGTCACGAGGCCGACCGCAGCACGCCAACAGTGCCCGACCATCGCGCTGTCGGCTTTTCCACCGACTGCAAGAGCTGCCACGCCACCACCGGTTGGAAGCCCGCCGCCTTCGATCACGGCCAGACGTTCCCGCTCACCGGCGGCCACTCCGGCGTCGGCTGCGCGAGCTGCCACGCCACCTCGCCGGTGCCCAAGACCTGCATCGGCTGTCACCAGAGCAAGATCCCGACCGGCTCGACATCCACGCGGCCCGACCACAAGAGCGCCGGCTTCTCGACCAACTGCGCCGACTGCCACAACACGGCGGCCTGGACACCGGCGACGTTCAATCACACCAAGTTCCCGCTGACCAACGGCCACGCGGCGCCCGCTTGCGCCTCGTGCCATCCCGATCCCAACAACCCGTCGGTGCCCAAGGGCAAGACCTGCACCGAATGCCACCTCACCGATCGCCCGCCCGCCGGCTGGAACCCCGACCACCTCGTCACGGGCTTCCCGACGACATGCCAGGACTGCCACACCACGTCGGTGTGGAAGGGCGCCACGTTCGATCACTCGCTGTATCTGCCGCTGGTCGGCAAGCACAGCACTGTGCTCTGCGCGCAGTGCCACACCAAGGTGCCGATGCCGAAGATCTGCGAGGGCTGCCACACCGCGCCGGCCACCGGCCACCTCGGCAACCCGACGCTCTGCGACAGCTGCCACACGGTCAACGGTTGGAAACCCGCCGCGGTCGACCACAGCAAGTTCCCGCTCACCGGCCGCCACGCCACGCTGCTCTGCGCCCAGTGTCACACCGATCCGAACAACCCCAAGGTGCCCACCGGCACGACCTGCGTCGGCTGCCACAACGGCGACCGCAGCACGCCGACGATCCCCAACCACCTCGCCTCGGGCTTCCCCACCGACTGCGCCAGCTGTCACACGACCAACGGCTGGAAGCCGGCGACGTTCAGCCACACGTTCCCCATCGACTCGGGCAAGCACCGAAATCTCACGTGCTCCACGTGTCACATCGACTCGGTGAACCTCAAGAACTGGTCCTGTCTCGGCACGTGCCACGAGCACTCGCAGAACAAGATGGACGACAAGCACAAGGGCCGCAGCGGCTACATCTCGGGCAACTTCCAGCACTGCACAAACTCCGGCTGCCACCCCAACGGCCGCAAGCCCTAGCCGCCCACGCGTCGCGCCGAGCTCGCGCTGGCCTCAGCGCGCGTGGCGCGTTGCGCTATACTGCGCGCACTATGAAACGTCGCATCATCACGTTCGCCTTCCTCGCCGCGCTGCTCGCCGCGCTCGGCGCCTGCAGCAGCAAAGACAACGGCGCGCAGCTCGTCTCGCGCGATGACGCCGCCAAGCTGCTGATCAACCGCAACTGGCTCGACCTGTGGCCCAAGAAGAAGGACCAGCGGCTGCACGTCTATCGCTTCACGCCGGCGATGGGCGGCGGCGTCTACCAGGACCGCACGGTCTTCGCCGGACACTTCGAGCTGTTCGCCTTCGAGGTCCACGACGACGAGATCCGCTTCAACCTGCCGCACAAGGCGCAACGCGTGCGCTCGCGCTTCACCATCCATCGCGTGCAGGGGCCCAAGCCCTTCGACCTCAAGCTGACGCTCACGCCGTCGCCGCGCGGGCCGGCCACGTACTACGGCTTCACGCGCGAGTCGTCGCAGCTGCTCTCGCGCCTCGGGCTTTCGCGACTGCCATGAGCTGCGCAGCGTGTTGTCGCCTGGCGTGCGGCACGCTGCTCGCCATCACCATCGCTGGCTGCAGCCGCGGCTCTGCAAGCTCCGGCAGCGGCGCCAAGCCTCACAGCCCCGCGCCCGGCAGCGCGGTAGCGCCCGCCAAGAAGCCAGCGCTGCCCTTCGCGATCGATCCGCGCTGGCGCTTCTCGCTCGCGCGCTATCCCGCGGCGCCGAGCGTCGCCACGCTGCGCGCCGCCGCCGCGCGCTTCAAGCGCGAGAGCGCCTTCGCCAAGCTGCCCGCCACGCCCGCCATCGGCGCGCTGCGACCCGTCGCCGTCGACAAGCTGCCGCCGTCGTGGCGCACCTCGGCCGATCTACAGCGCCACCTTCGTCGCGACGTGCCGAAGCGCGAAAAATCGGTGCGCGTGCGGGGCCACGCGCTGATCTACCAGCGCCTGCCTGGCGCCAAGGTCGCCGCCGACGGCACGATCACCGTCAGCTGGGAGACGCTGCGCCACCACCCGCGTGGCGCGATCTACTTCGGGCTCGCGCCGCGCGCCTCGATCTTTCGCGTGCAGCGCAACCGGCTGCGCGGCAAGGTCGAGGTCAGCAAGCGGCCCGGGCTGCAGCACGCCACCTTCAAGTTGCCGCGGCTGCTCGTGCGCCGCTACGACGTCAACGACGTGCGCACGCGCGGACACGGCCGCGCCTACTATCGCGTCGAGCTGCTCGACGCGCAGCGCGCCACGTCGCACATCTATGACAACGTCGTCTACTTCCGCTGCGCCAAGACGCCGTGCGCCGCGGCGCCGACCTTCGTGCAGCTGCCCACGCTGCTCGATGGCCCGCACGTCGATCTGCTCACCGACCGCGGCCTCTACGTGACCTTCACCACCGACGTGCCAACACACGGCGGCGTGCTGCTCGTCGATCGCGCCGGCAAGGTGCGCGTCGTGCACGGCAAGGCGCCCGGGCTGCGTCACGAGATCCCCGTCGGCGGGCTCCGAGCCAACGCCTACTACCGCTACTACGCGCTGGCCGTCGATCGCCGCGGCGAGGTAGCGCGCTCGCCGGTGGGCCTGGTGCGCGCCGCGCCGCGCCCGGGCAGCTCGACGCCGTTCATGTTCTCGGTGATGACCGACAGCCGCGCGGCCAAGGACATCGGCGAGGCGAGCTACCGCGGCGTGAACATGTCCGTGCTGCGGCGCCACCTCGAGCGCGCGCTGCTGCGTGGCGCCGCGATGGTGCTCTTCCCCGGCGATCTCGCCGACGGCTACACCACCGAGGCCGCCGACCTGCGCCGCCAGCTCGAGGCCTTCGCCTGGGTCGCGCAGCCGACCGACACGCACATCCCGATCTACGAAGGCATGGGCAATCACGAGCAGCTGATCGACGCATGGAGCTCGGGTTGGTGCGCCGACCACCGCGGCGGCCCCGAAAACAGCCAGACCGTCTTCGCCAAGGTCTTCACCAACCCGACCAACGCGCCCGAGCCGACGCCCGGCGAGCCGACCTACAAAGAAAACGTCTACAGCTTCGACTACGGCAACGCCCACTTCGTCGTGCTCAACAGCAACTACTTCTATCGCTCGCACCCGTTCCGCGACGACCACCCGGTGGGCAAGCGCGGCTACCGCGAGGGCTGGGTGACCAAGCCGCAGCTCGCGTGGCTCGACAAGGACCTCGCCGCCGCCCGCAAGCGCGGCGCACGCCATTCGTTCGTATTCACGCACGAGCCGGCGTTCCCCAACGGCGGCCACGCCAAGGACGCGATGTACTACCACGGAGACCCGGCCAGCGTGCGCCGCCGCAACGCGCTGTGGCGCATCCTCGTCAAGCACGAGGTGCGCGGCGCGTTTTTCGGCGACGAGCACAACTACAGCCGCACGCTGGTCGACCAGCGCGTCGACCCATCCTTCAGCTACCCGATCTTCGCCGTCACCACCGGCGGCGCCGGCGCGCCCTACTACGCGCAGAACCGCGCGCTGCCATGGACCAAGTCGGTCAAACGCTTCAGCGCGCAGCGCAATCAGGTGTTCGTCTACGTCGACGGCGATCGCGTCGAAGCCGAGACGGTCAGCGTTACCGGCGAGACCATCGATCGCTTCTCGCTCTCCGATCCGCGCTGAGCAACAGGGCGCGGGTTTCGGCCGCCGCCAAGCGGGCGTAAGATCGCCCGCATGAACACGCGACACACAAAAAGACTAGGCTCTCTCGCATTGGTGCTCGGCCTCGCGCTGCTGGTCGGGCTCGCCTTCGCACCAGGCTGCAGCGACGACACGCCCGGCGGGACGCCCGACGCGCGGACCGACGGTAAGGCCGGCGATGGCCCGGGCACGAGCGACGGGGCGGTCAAGGACACGACGCCGGGCGACGTGCTCTACAGCGAAGGTCTGAAGACGGACCTGCCCGCATCCGATGGGCCCGCGCCGGACGGCCTCGCCGGCGACGGCCCTGCCGACGACGCCGGCACCTGCGTGCAGAGCGGCGGCAGCTGCCTGACCTCCACGTGCTGCAAGGGGCTCAACTGCTGCAGCGGCGTTCCGATCCCGGTCGGCCAGGCTACGTGCTACTCCACCTGCCCGATCAGCGACCGCAATCTCAAGCGCGACTTCGAGCGCGTCGACGACAGCGAGGTGCTGCGCCGCGTGATGAGCCTGCCGATCACCCGTTGGTCGTACAAGACCGACAAGCCCGGCGTGCGCCACATCGGCCCGATGGCGCAGGACTTCAAGCGCACCTTCGGCGTCGGCAACAGCAAGCGCTACATCGCGCCGCTCGACGGCACCGGCGTCTCGTTGGCGGCGATCAAGGCCCTGACCCGCGCGGTCAAGCGGCTCGAGGCGGCGCACCAGCGCGCCAAGGCCGACAACGCGCGCCTCTCGGCCGAGGTGCGTGCGCTACGCCGCGGCGCCTGCAGCGGCAGCAAAGCGAAGTAGCGCCGCCGCGCGCTGTCGCTTGCCCCGGCAAGCGACAGCCGCTAACGTCTCTGCCATGCGTCGATTCTCCTGGCCTTGGAGAGGTCTTTCGCGGCGAATCCTGCTCGCTGTGTGCATCGCGTTGACCTTCATCACGGTGGCGACACAGGCTGTCTCGTGCGGCGACGATCTACGTCCACCGCCGGTGTTCGACGACGGCGGCGGCGGCGGTAAGGACGTCGGCGCCGAGACCGGCGCCGATAGCACCGCGAGCGATGGCGCCGCGCCTGACAGCGGCGGGGGTGCCGACGGCGGAGCGACCGGGTGAAGCTCGAGCTCGACGACGCCCACGATCAGCGCGTGCTCAACGCGCTGCGCACCGGTGACTCGCAGCGCGCCGCGCTGCTGATGGTCAACACCTATGGCAAAGGCGTGGTCAAGCTCTGCGCTGCCGTGGCGCGCACACCCGAGGAGGCCGAGGAGCTGACCTACAGCAGCTTCGCGCGCGCCTTCTCAGCCTTCGGTGACTTTCGCGCCAGCGGCTCGCCGGCTGCGTGGATGCTCGAGATCGCGCGCACGCGCTGCCGCGAGCTGCTCGCCGAGCTCGCCGAGGCGGAGCCCGTACCGCGCGCGCCGGTGTTCGGCTACATCGATGGCGACGTGCCGCCCGGCAAGCTCGCCGACTGGCTCTCCGAGCAAAGCCCGCTCGGGCGCGCGGCGCTCGGCCTCTACGTGCACGGTGGCGCCAGCGTCGAGGAGATCGCCGCCGACGCCGGCTCCGATGTCGAGACCTGCTCCAACTGGATGATGGCACTGCTCTCCGACGCGGCCTCGCTGGTGCGCGGCGAAGCGACGCCCGCGGGGACGCCGCCGCGCGGCTCCAACCCGACCGCGATCTATCCCAAGGTCATCGCCGCGCTCACGGCGCTCGACGTCCCGCTGAGCGAGTCGCTGCGCCGGCGCCTCGACGTGCTCGTCGCTGCGTTGTAGCCCGCACCCGGAAGGCCCATGCGTAGGTCAGTCGCTATCGCAGCCAGTGTTGCCGTGCTCGGCGTGGCGCTCGTCGGCGCGGGGCCTGGCACGGGCTCGGGTTCGGGCACGGGCACGGGAAAACCGGCGAGCGCGCTGCGCATCCCGCACACGCGCTTTCGCCTGCCCAACGGCCTCGAAGTGATCGTGCACGCCGATCGCCGCGTGCCGCGCGTCGTGGTCGACGTGCTTTATCGCGTCGGAGCGCGCTTCGAACGCGCCAAGCGCAGCGGCATGGCGCACCTCTTCGAGCACCTGATGTTCATGGGCACCAAGCGCATCCCCGAAAAGCAGATCGATCTGCTGATGGAGCGCAACGGCGGCTGGAACAACGCCTACACCTCGGAAGACGTCACCAACTACTACGACGTCGGTCCGAGCCGCCTGCTCGAGCTGCTGCTGTGGATCGAGGCCGACCGCATGGCCACGCTGGCGCACGCGCTGACGCCCAAGAAGCTCGGGCTGCAGCGCAAGGTCGTGCTCAACGAGCGGCGGCAGTCCTACGAGAATCGCCCCTACGGCAAGGCGCGCCTGGCGATGCCGAGCTTGCTCTTCGCGCCGAGCCATCCTTACGGTCACACCGTCATCGGCGACGTCGCCGACCTCGAAGCCGTCACCGCCGGCGACTGCAAAGCCTTCTTCGGCCGCTACTACGCGCCGAGCAACGCTGTGCTGGTCATCGCCGGCGACGTCGACGTGGCGAAGGCGCGCGCGCTGGCCACGCGCTATTTCGGCTGGATCCCCTCCAAAGTGCCCGCCAGCCGTTGGGGCCGCGCCAAGCCGCAGCCCGCCAAGCTCGCCAAGGAGGTGCGCCGCGAGATGCGTGACCGCGTCGCGCTGCCGCGTCTCTACATGGCCTGGCACTCGCCGCCGCACCAAACCCCGGGCGACGCCGAGCTCGACCTCACCGCCGCGATGCTCACCACCGGCAAGCTCTCGCGCCTCTATCGCGAGCTGGTCTACACGCGCCGCGTGGCGGCGTCGGTGAGCGCGCGGCAGGACTCTCGCGCGCTCGGCTCCGTCTTCACCGTCACCGTCACGCTGCGTCGCGGCGCCGACATCAAGCAGGTCGAGAAGTTGGTGCGGCGCGAGATCGCGCGCTTCATCCAGAAGCCCCCGAGCGCCGACGAGCTGGCGCGCGCCAAGGCGCAGTACCAGACGGCCTTCGTGCGCAGCCTGCAGTCGCTGCGCAGCCGCGCCGAGACGCTGGCGCTCTACATGGCCGCCGTCGGGCGCGCCGACTACGTCGCCAAGGACCTCAGGCGTTACACCTCGGCCACCACCGCGTCCGTGCACAAGCACGCGCGCGCGGTGCTCGGCTCGCTGGGGCGCGTCGTGATCCACGTGCTCCCCGAGAGCCCCGCGGCCAAGAAGGCCCAGCAGAAGGGCAAGAAGTGATGCGCGGCGTGTGCTCCAGGCTCTGCGTGGCCACGCTGCTGCCGCTCGTGCTCGTCTGCGGCGGCTGCAAGCCGGACAAGAACAAGGCCGCGGCGAAGCCCGATGCCGGCGCCGCCGCCAGCAAGGTGCGCGCGACCAAGCCCAAGCCCAAGGTCGGCGCCGACGGCGTGCCGGCGTTCATGGACAACGCGCCGACGCTGCCCGCCGCCAAGACGCCCGACCTGCCGCTGGCCAAGCGCTTCAAGCTGCCGGCCGGGCTCGAGGTGCGCTACATCGAAAAGCGCGATCTGCCGCTCGTTCGCTTCGGGCTGCTGATCAAGCGCGGCACCGCCAGCGCGGCGCCCGGCGTCGCCTATGTCACGGCCAAGATGCTCGCCGAAGGCGCGGGCAAGCGCGGTGCGCTCGACCTCTCCGCGGCGCTGCAGCAGATCGGCGCCGAGCTGTCGATCTCGATCGGCCTCGACTTCATCGAGATCGACCTCGAGGTGCTGAAGCGTCACGTCGATGCAGGGCTCTCGCTGCTCTCCGACATCGTGCAGCGCCCGCGCTTCGAGCCCACCGAGCTGCGCCGGCTCGCTCAGCGGCTCGCCGCGCGCGCCCAGTCGCGCCGCGCGCGCGCCACCGCGGTTGCGCCGCTGGTCTTTCACAAGGTGCTCTTCGGCGAGGATCCCTACGGCATCCCGCGCCTCCCGACGCCGGCGGTGATCCGCTCGGTGAAGCGCGCCGCCGTGGTCGCCTTTCACCGCGACGCCTTCACGCCGGACAGCGCCGTGCTCGCCGTCGCCGGCGACATCGACCGCGCCGGTCTCGTCACCGCCCTCGGCACGCATTTCGGCAGCTGGAAGGCGCAGGGCAGCAAGAAGCAGGGCGCCGCCGCCGCCAAGCCGCCCGCCGACGACAAGCGCGAGGACAAGCGCAGCAAGAAGGGCAAGGCGGCGCAGGCGAAGGCGCCGCGGCTGGTGTTCGTCGACAAGCCCGGCGCGCCGCAGTCGGTGCTGCGTATCGGCATGCGCTGTCCAGGTCGGCGCAGCGTCAAGCTCGCGCCGCTGCGCGCGCTGTTCAAGGTGCTCGGCGGCAGCTTCACCAGTCGGCTCAATCAGAGCCTGCGCGAGACGCACGGCTACACCTACGGCGCATCGGCTTCGGCCTCGCTCTATCGGCGCGCCGGCTTGGTGGCCGTGCGCACCTCGGTCAAGACGTCGGTCACCGAGCCCGCCATCGTCGAGATCATGAAGCAGCTCGAAGCGATCCGCGACGCGCCGGTGACGCCGGCCGAAGCCAACAAGGCGCGCCGCCAGCTCATCGACGCCATGCCCGCACGCCTCGAGAGCGTCTCGGGCCTCGTCGACGCGCAGACCACGCTGGCGCTCTACGATCTCCCCCTCGACGCCGATCGCCGCCTCGCCACCGAGTACGCCGCCGTCAGCGCCGCCGACATGCAGGCGGTGGCGCGCGCGCGTCTTCGTCTCGGCCAGCTCACCATCGTCGTCGTGGGCGACACGTCGACCTTTGCCAAGAAGCTGGAGAAGCGATACGGTCCCGCGACTTATCTGGGCCCCGACGGTGAGGCGCTGCCGCGACCCAAGGCCAAGCCCGCGGGCAAGGCGAAGGGCAAGCGCTAAGCGCTCCTTCGCCGTGGCGCCCGCCGCCGGGAGGGCTCTCGTGTCGCGCCGCAACAACCTTGGTCTGCAGCTCGTGGTGCTGAGCTGCTTGCTCGCCGCGCCCAGCGTCGCTCGCGCTGGCGGCTTCACCATCCCGCTGGTGGGCACGCGCATGGCTGGGCGTATGGCCTTCGTCGGCTACGCCGACGACACCTCGGCCATCTATCACAACCCGTCGGGCCTGATGCTCACCAAGGGCTATCGCGTCGATCTGTCGGCCACCGGCATCTACAGCGGCACGACCTACAAGCGCTACAACGGCGCCTACTCGCAGCTCGGCCCCTGCACGCGCGATCCGTCGCGCACCTGCGTGACGACCAACGACACCAACAGCCTCGCCGACGGCGTGAGCCCCGATCCGCCCTTCGGCGTGCTGCCCTACGCCGGCTTCAGCGGCGACTTCGGCTTCGAGAAGTGGCGCTTCGGTCTCGCCGTGCTCTCGCCACACAACGCCACCGGAGCGTTCCCGCCCAACGGCGCGCAGCAGTATCAGACCATCAAGGGCACGGTCTTCACCGTCTTCGTGCTGCCCACCGTCGCTTGGCAGCCCACCAAGTGGCTCGCCATCGGCGCGCAGATCGGGCCCGCGTTCGCGCGCATCGCCTACAAGCGCACGCAGAGCCTGCTCGTGCAAGACGCCGAGGTCGACTTGAGCGCCTTCGCCGCCTCGTTCGCGTGGGGTGTCGGCGTGACCGTCGGTCCCTTCGCCGGCCTTCGCATCGGCATCAGCTACTCGAGCGCCACCTTCTTCGGCTTCGACGGCACCGTCACGCTGCGCAACCTGCCCGCGGGCGCGATCAAGGACGACCCCAACGCCACGTCGCTGACGCGCGACGGCACGGCGGACTTCGAGTTCCCGCGCATCCTGCGCTTCGGGCTCAACTACCGCTTCTCCGATCGCTTCGACATCGGCGCCGACATGTACTGGCAGAACTACGCCGTCTACAAGTCGATCAAGATCAGCCTCGCGCAGGAGGCGACGATCTCGGTGCTCGGCCGCGACGTGGCCTTCAAGGATCTCGAAGAGCCCAAGGACTCCAAGAACGTCATCGCGCTCGCCTTTGGCGGCCGCTTCTCGCCGATCAAGAGCCTCGACCTGCGCGCTGGCTTCATCTACGACCAGTCGCCGTACCCCGACGACACCTACTCGATCCTCAACCCCGATCACGACAAAGCCGGCTACTCGGTGGGCGCCTCCTACCGCTTCGGCTTCGGGCTCGAGATCAGCATGGCGTTCATCCACCTGATCTACTTCGACCGCGTGATCACCGAGACGCAGATCTGCCAGCGCGTGCCGAACATCGCCGGCGCCGGCGAGGTCTGCGCCAGCAACACGCAGGCGGGCGGCGAGGTCAAAGGCAAGAACGTGCTGCTGCTGGGCCTGCAAGCCAGTTGGCTTTTCTGACCCAGGGCGGCCGCGCGTCACGAGTCAGATCACTACTGGCAAAGCTGCTGGGCTTGTCGTAAAAAGCGCGACGCGCTGCGGCAAGATGATTGATTCGACCGCTGACGCGGTCGAATTGGATGGGGGCAGCATGAACGTGATCCTGTTGGGCCCGCCGGGTGCTGGCAAGGGGACCCAGGCCGAGGCAATCGTCAAACGCTTCGGAATCCCACAGGTTTCGACTGGGGATATCATTCGGGCCACGATCAACGACGGCTCGCCCCTGGCTGCCGAGTGCCGGTCGTACACCGACCGCGGGCTGTTGGTTCCCGACGGGTTGGTCAACCGCATGGTGGAGCGTCGCCTCGCCGAGCCGGACTGCAAGACGGGCTTCCTGCTCGACGGCTACCCGCGCACCGTGGGGCAGGCCGAAGCGCTCGACGAGATGCTCGGCCGCGTGGGGCGCAAGCTCCAACACGTGCTGCTGCTCGAGGTTGACGAGTCGGTGCTCGCCGAGCGCATCACCGGCCGGCGCACGGATCCCGAGACCGGCCAGATCTACCATCTGACCTACAATCCGCCGCCGCCCGAGGTCGCCGACCGGCTGATCCAACGCGACGACGACACGCTGGTGGTGCTGCGCGAGCGGCTGGCGCAGTATCGCGCCAAGACCGAGGCGCTGATCCCGCACTACACGCGCACCGGGCTGCTGCGCCACATCGATGGCTCGGGCAAGCCCGAGCTGGTTCGCGAGCGCATCTTCGCGGTGCTAGACGCCGACGCGTGACGCTCGAGCGTCGACCGACGCTCGCTCCACTTTTCGATCTATTGTAAAATCGCGTAGTGCCGTTCCAGTTCGACGTGTACCTGATGGGGCCATCGTCGGGCGTCGATGCCACGCAACTTCGCGCCGGTATGGTGCGGCTCTTCGGCCAGCTGCCGGACGACTTCCTGCGCAGCATCGGACAGATGCCCCTGCGCATAAAAAGTGGCGTCGACCTCGACGTGGCGCAGACGTTCGTCGACAGCATCAAGGCGGCAGGCGGGGTCGTGGAGCTCGTTCAGGCGGGCTCGCCCGCACCGGGCGCCGCCGCTCAGCCCGCGGCCCCCATCGCTGCGGCGAGCAGCTACCGCAGCGCACCGCGCTCGGGGCCTGGCTATCCACGCGTGACCGGACCGCAGCCGGCGCAGCCAGCGCCAACGCCGGAGGAAGCGGCCTACGCGGACGAGCAGCTCGGCGGTGGTGACGACTTCCTCGCGCCAGCCTACGAGCCGGCCGCCTCGGCGCCCACACACGCGCCCGACGCCGGATACGATCCCTTCGGCTACGGCGCGCAAACCAACACGCCCGACTACGGCATGTTTTCCGCCGATGGCTCCGCGCCCACGCACTTGCCCGAAACCAACCCTTGGGACGACCCGGGCAAGCCGCCCGAGTCGAGCGAGATTCCGACGTTCGCGCAGAGCGGCCTTGGCGACTTGGCGAGCTTGGCGGGCGCCGCGGGCGGCAGCTTCGACGGCGACTTCCCCGCGCCTCAGCTGCCCCCCGACACACCGATCCGCACGCCCCACGACGACCTGCAGATCGAAGGCGCCGAAACCGACGACTTCGGCATTCAGCGCGGCTCGGCCTACGACGCCGAGGCCTTCGATGACAATCCGTACGACGGCAACGCCTACGAGGCTAGCGGCTACGAGGGCCACGCCTACGACGGCAACGCCTACGACGCTGACGACATCTTCGACACCAACGACCTCGCGCCCCACGCGCCGCCGCCGATGCCGCCCACGCCGCAGATGGACAGCGGCGATTTCACCGGCGCCGCGCAGGAAGCCATCGGCTCGATGCTCACCGGAAACCAGGTCGAGCAGTCCCCCTTTGGTCAGCCCTATTCGGCCGACATGTTCGACGCCGCTGACGCGAACGACATGCCGCTCGCGCTCGACACGGATGGTCCCTACGGCAGCGACGCGCCGGTGCACCTCGAAGACGACGCGCCGATGGGCTCCGACGGCTCGACCTCGACCCCCCACGCCGGGTACTACGGCGAAGACCCCGGGCTCGCGCTGGCGCCGCCGGGCGAGGCGGAGGCGCCGGGCGGCATTCCCGGTGGCGCCACGCCGTGGCAAGACCCGGCCGTCGACATCATGCCCGCGCATCACGATCCGGCGGCGCCGACGCCCGCCGCCACCGCGCACAACTCGCCGGTGGTCATGCGCACGCTCAGCGGCGACATCGAAAAGAACCTCGTCGAGCTGGCGCCGATTGCACCGACGCATCCGCTGCGCTCCGCCGAGACGGCGCTGGTTCTGCAGCCCATCGGCAGCATGCAGGAGATCATCGGGCCGCTGCACAAGGACCTGCGCCTCGGCGTGCTCGGCGAGCGCGACCTCGACAAGATGGTCGCGCAGTACCTGCAGCAGCGCTTGCAGCTCGACGAGATCGTGCGTCTCTACGTCACCGAGCCACGCGACGAAGCGCACGCGGGCGCCGAGAAGAAGGTCACCGGCGTCGTCATCACCGACCGCTCGCTGGCCTGGCGTCAAGCCAAGATCCCGTTGCGGCGTATCGAGGCCGTGGCGATCCAGAGCGACCTCTTCGAGCGCGCCTATGTAGAGGTCGTCGCCGCGGGCGAGATCTTCAAGCTGCCGCTGCTGATGCCGTTCGCCACGCTGCTGCTCGCCGAGACGCTCGGACGTCTGTCGCCAGGCCGCAAGCTGTGGGTCTTGCCGCGCGCGGCCAACAATCTTCGTCGCGGTATGGCCGCGCTGCTCTCGAAGATGACCAAGACGTCGCTGACGCGCGGCGAGAGCGGCATCCTCAGCCGGCGCGCGATGGGCGTGGTGCGCCACTACTACAACCTATTGCAGGAGCGCTTGCGCTTCTGGGAGGGCTGGACACTGGGGCATCGCGGCAAGGGCGTGAAGATGATCACCATGGCGGAGATCGCCGACATCGTCACCGCGCCCGAGTTTCACGAGATCCGCGACAAGCTCGGCGAAGACACCCAGCACATGATCCTGGAGATGCTCGTCGGCGCGCAGCGGGTCTGCGGCGACGAGGAGGGCGTGATCGCGCTCTTCGAGCTGCGCGAAAAAGACTGGGAGCTGCCGCCCGACGCGCGCCGCTCACCGCAGCGCACGGCCGCGTACATGGTGCTGCGCAGCGGCCCCGCGTCCGTGGCCGCCGAGCGCGCGACCGAGGACGCCTACCTCTTTGACACCCAGGGTGTGCTCACGCAGAGGCGTCTGGTCTTCATACGGCCCGGCGGCGGCGTGGCGCTCGAGATCAAGCTCGGCCGCATCGAAGAGATCAAGGTCTCGCCCGATCCGATGCCGACGCTGACGGTCAAGTACCTCGGCGCCTTCGACGAGCGGCTCGGCTTCAAGTACAAGACCTCGGGCAACTACTTGTATCCCGTGATGGGCACACCCAGACAGCACGTCGAGCGGCTCGCCGCGCGCATCACCGACGCGCAGGAGCGCTTCTGGGAGATGTCGCAGACAGGGCTTCCCGAGACGACGCGCCTGCCGCCGCATCCCAACTGGCTCAGCGAGGCGATCCAGCGCGAGCCGCCCGAGCGCATCGCGCGTATGAACCTCGTCGTCGTCGAGCTGATGCGCGACCGCACCACGCCGCGCGAGGTACGCCGGCTGACGCAGGTCTCGTCGGGCATCCGGCTGGTGGACCTCAAGCTGATGCGCAAGCGCCTCGACGAGCAGGGGGTGGGCCTCGGCGGCGTCGGCGAGCGGATCTGCTTTCTGCCCGGCGAGCTGTTCGAGGATCCCGATGACGGGCTGCTCGTCTGCGAGAACGCCCTGGTGATCGCGGGCGTTGGCTCGGGGCGCTGCAACTGGAACGATATCTACCGCTTCGAGCACGTCAACGAGGGGCGCTGGCACTCGGCGCTGATCGGCAATCGAGGCGGCGACATCGCGCTGCGAACCCGCGACGAGAAGTTCGTCCACTTTGTAGGACTGCTGATCTCTTCGCTCGTCTACGCGGTAAACTCCGCGGGCTGAAACGCATCCCTCTCTCGGGGCCAAGGGGCCCTGGCAAGACTAGCCGTTACCAGACGACGCCGCCCACGCCGCGGCGCACGAAGGACGAACCGTGACACAGAATGGCGGAGGCCGCGGCCTCACTCGTAGACCGACGCTCTGGCGAGCGTCGCTGAGCAGCAACTCCGACGTGGCATCGGTCAAGCAGTCGATCGTGCGCCACGTGCAGTCGTCGCTGGGACGCGACGAGTACTCGGCCACCAAGCGCGATCGCTATCACGCCCTGTGCCTGTCGGTGCGCGACGCGCTGATCGAACGCTGGGTCAACACGCAGCAGACCTACTACCACTCCAACGCGCGCCGCGTGTATTACCTCTCGCTCGAGTTTCTGATGGGCCGCGCGCTGCGCAACGCGCTCGTCAACCTCGACATGCTCGAGGTCTACGAGAGCGCCCTCGTCGAGATGGGCACCTCGCTCGCCGAGATGGAAGAGCTCGGCGTGGACGCCGGCCTCGGCAACGGCGGCCTCGGCCGCCTCGCGGCGTGTTTTCTCGACTCGATGGCCACGCTGCAGCTGCCCGGCTACGGCTACGGCCTGCGCTACGACTACGGCATCTTTCGCCAGGACATCCGCGACGGCCGTCAGGTCGAGGAGCCCGACGATTGGCTGCGTCTGCCCAACCCGTGGGAGATCCCGCGCCCCGACTACGACGTGCGCGTCAAGTTCGGCGGCCGCCTGCAGGTCTATGCCGACCACAACGGCCGCCTGCGCCACCGCTGGGTCGACACCGAGGACGTGCTGGCCACGCCCTTCGACACGCCGATCCCCGGTTACAACAACAACACGGTCAACACGCTGCGCCTGTGGCGCGCGCGCGGCACCGCCGAGTTCGATCTCGGCGACTTCAACGTCGGTGACTATGTCGGCGCCGTCGAGCACAAGGTGCTCGCCGAGAACATCACCAAGGTGCTCTACCCCAACGACAACGTCTACTCGGGCAAGGAGCTGCGGCTGCGCCAGCAGTACTTCCTCGTGTCGGCCACGCTGCAGGACGTCATCCGTCGTCACCTCGTCAAGCACGACAACCTCGACACCTTCGCCGACAAGAACGTCTTCCAGCTCAACGACACGCACCCGGCGCTGGCCATCGCCGAGATGATGCGGCTGCTCGTCGACGAGAACGGCTACGCCTGGGAGAAGGCCTGGGACATCACCACCAACTGCATGGCCTACACCAACCACACGCTGCTGCCCGAGGCGCTCGAGCGCTGGAACGTCGACATGCTCGGGCGGCTTCTGCCGCGCCACGTCGACATCGTCAACGAGATCAACGCGCGCTTCCTCAAGACGGTGCAGGAGCGCTTCCCCAACGACGCGGGCATGCTCGGGCGCGTCTCGATCTACGAGGAAGGCGACGCCAAGCGTATGCGCATGGCGCACCTCGCGGTGATCGGATCGTTTTCGGTCAACGGCGTCGCCGCGCTGCACACCGACCTGCTCAAGTCGCGCGTGCTGCCGGACTTCTACAAGATTTGGCCCGACAAGTTCAACAACAAGACCAACGGCGTGACCCAGCGCCGCTGGCTCAAGTCGTGTAACTCGCCGCTCGCGGAGCTTATTACCTCGAAGATCGGCGACGGCTGGATCACCGACCTGACCGAGCTTCAGAAGCTGACGCAGTACGTCGAGGACGACGGCTTCCTCGAGCAGCTCGCCGGCGTCAAGCGCGCCGCGAAGCTGCGCCTCGCCGAGCACGTCAAGCGCAGGTTCGACTTCACGCTCGACCCCGACGCGGTCTTCGACGTCCAGATCAAGCGCATCCACGAGTACAAGCGCCAGCTGCTCAACATCTTCCACGTCATCCACTGCTACCTGCAGCTCAAGCGCGATCCGAGCTACTTCAAGAACCCGCGCGCGTTCCTCTTCGGCGGCAAGGCGGCCCCCGGCTACGCCATGGCCAAGCTGGTGATCCGGCTGATCAACGCGGTCGGCCGCGCGGTCAACTCCGACGCGTCGGTCTCGCACAAGCTGCGCGTGTTCTTCTATCCCAACTACAACGTCTCGGGCGGCGAGCTGCTCTTCCCCGCCGCCGACATCTCCGAGCAGATCTCGACGGCGGGTTTCGAGGCGTCGGGGACGGGCAACATGAAGTTCGCCCTCAACGGCGCTCTGACCATCGGCACGCTCGACGGGGCGAACGTCGAGATCGCGCAGGAGGTCGGTGACGACAACATCATCATCTTCGGCAAGACCGTCGAAGAGGTCGAGGAGCTGCGCCACAACGGCTACAACCCGCGCGACTACTACTACGCTGACCAGAACATCCGCGAGGTCATCGACCTGCTCTCGGGCGAGTTCTTCAACCTCGACGAGCCGGGCGTGTTCGGGCCGATCGTCGACACGCTGATGAACGGCGACTTCTACCTGGTGCTCGCCGACTTCGAGGGCTACCGCAAGGCGCACCTCGAGGCCGACGCGATCTACAGCGACCGTCGTCGCTGGGGTCAGATCACGCTGATGAACATCGCCAAGGTCGGCACCTTCTCGTCGGACCGCACGATCAGCGACTACGTGCGCGATATCTGGAAGGTCGAGCGCTTCCCGGTGCTCGTCAATCAGTGAGCACGCTGGACTTCTCGGCCGAGATCCGAGCCGGGCTAGGCGGCGAGCTGCCGCCGCCGCTGCCGCCCGGCGAGGAGAACGGTGTCTCGCACGCGCCCAAGCGCCGTCAGGTGCTCGACGCGCGCGGGCGCCAGCTGGCCCTCGCCAACGCGCTGCGCTATCTGCCGCCGGCGTGGCACGCCGAGATGGCGCCCGAGCTGGCGGCCGAGCTCGAGCGCGACGGCCGCATCTACATGCGCCGTCTGCGCCCGCGCTACGCCATGCACGCGCGCCCCATCGAGCAGTACCCGGCGCGCTGCCGCGAGGCGGCGGCGATCATGTTGATGATCACCAACAACCTCGACCCGGCGGTGGCGCAGTTTCCGCACGAGCTCTACACCTACGGCGGCAATGGTGCGGTGTTCCAGAACTGGGCGCAGTATCGGCTGACGATGCAGTACCTCTGCGAGCTCGAGCGCGACCAGACGCTGGTGCTCTACTCGGGCCATCCGCTGGGCGTCTTTCCGTCGCACCCCGACGCGCCGCGCGTGGTGGTCACCAACGGCATGGTGATCCCCGCGTTCTCGAGCGGCGACGACTACGAGCGGCTCAACGCCCTCGGCGTGACGAGCTACGGTCAGATGACGGCCGGCAGCTTCATGTACATCGGCCCGCAAGGCATCGTGCACGGCACGACGATCACGCTGATGAACGCGGGGCGGCTCTACCTCGGCACCAGTGATGGCTCGTTGCGCGGCAAGCTGTTTGTCACGTCGGGGCTGGGCGGAATGAGCGGCGCGCAGGCCAAGGCGGCGGTTATCGCCGGCGCCGTGGGCGTGGTCGCCGAGGTCGATCCTGCGGCCACCGACAAGCGGCACACGCAGGGCTGGGTCGACGAGGTCGAGGTGGACCTCCACGCGCTCGTCGCGCGCATCGAGTCGGCGCGCGCGTTGGGCGAGGCCGTCTCCATCGCCTACCAAGGCAACGTCGTCGACCTCTGGGAGCACTTCGCCGAGCACGGCGTGCAGGTGGATCTCGGCTCGGACCAGACGTCGCTGCACAATCCGTTCGGCGGCGGCTACTACCCGGCGGGGCTTTCGCTCGAGCAGTCCGAGCGCATGATGGCCGAGGACCCGGCGCGTTTTCGCGACGAGGTGCAGGCCTCGCTGCGACGGCACGCGGCGGCGGTGGCGAGGCTGGTCGAGCGCGGCATGCACTTCTGGGACTACGGCAACGCGTTTCTGCTCGAAGCTTCGCGCGCCGGCGCGCCGATCACCCGCGACGATGGCTCGTTCATCTACCCGTCCTACGTCGAAGACATCATGGGGCCGATCTGTTTCGACCACGGCTTCGGCCCGTTCCGCTGGGTCTGCACCAGTGGCAGCGACGACGACCTGCGCGAGACCGACCGCATCGCAGCGCACGTGCTGCGCGAGATGGCGGCCGGCGCGCCGCCCGAGACGCGCCAGCAGATCGTCGACAACCTGAAGTGGATCGAGCAGGCCGAGGCGCACCAGCTCGTCGTCGGCTCGCGCGCGCGCATCCTCTACGCCGACGCCGACGGACGCATCGCCATCGCGCGCGCCTTCAACGACGCCATCGCCGCGGGCACCATCGGTGCGCCGATCGTGCTTGGTCGTGATCACCACGACGTCTCGGGCACGGACTCGCCCTATCGCGAGACGGCCAACATCCGCGACGGCTCCAACGTTTGCGCCGACATGGCGGTGCACAACGTGATCGGCGACGCATTTCGCGGCGCGACGTGGGTCAGCCTGCACAACGGCGGCGGCGTCGGCTGGGGACAGGTCATCAACGGCGGCTTCGGGCTGGTGCTCGACGGCAGCGACGACGCGCGCCGGCGGCTGCAGCAGATGCTGCACTGGGACGTCAACAACGGCGTCGCGCGGCGCGCCTGGGCGGGCAACGACGGCGCGCGCTTTTCCATCGCGCAGGCGATGGCCGCCGAACCGCGGCTCAAGGTTACGCTGCCCGAGCAGGCCGACGAGCGTATGGTGCGCGCGGCGCTGGCGGCGGCCTACGGTGACGACGAGGGCACGCGAGCGTCATGAGCGAGCGCGGCGACAGCACGCTGGTCTACACCGACATCGACTCGGGTCGGCTGCGCGTGCGTCGCTGGCGTGTCTCGGTGACCGAAGGGCCCGAAGCAGGACAGCGCTTCTACCTCGAGCGCGGCTCGCTGATCATCGGCTCGGGATCGAGCTCGGACCTGATGCTCACCGACCCGCGCATCTCGCGCGCGCACGTGGAGCTGCGGCTGCGCGACAAGGGCGTGCAGGTGCGCGACCTGGAGAGCACTAACGGCACGTATCAAGGCACGACGCGCATCACCGACTCGCTGCTGCAAGGGCCGACCGTGCTGCGGCTAGGCAGCACCAAGCTGATGCTCGAGCCGGCCGACACCGAGGTGGCGGTCGACACGAGCGACATCAAGCTCGGCCCGCTGGTCGGCCAGAGCGCGCCCATGCGGCGTCTTTTCGGCACCATCAAGCAGATCGCAGCGTCGGACGTGAGCGTGCTGCTCGAGGGCGAGACCGGCACCGGCAAGGAGGAGCTCGCCGACCAGCTGCACCAGCGCAGCCGCCGCGCCAGCAAGAGCTTCGTCGTCGTCGACTGCGGCGCGCTGGCGGCGGGGCTCGTCGAAAGCGAGCTCTTCGGGCACGTGCGTGGCGCGTTTACCGGCGCGCACCAAGATCGCGAGGGCGCCTTCGAGCAGGCTGACGGCGGCACGATCTTTCTCGACGAGATCGGCGAGCTGCCGGCCGACCTGCAGCCCAAGCTGCTGCGCGCGCTCGAGCAGCGCCAAGTGCGGCGCGTGGGCGACAACCGCGTCCGCCACGTCAACGCGCGCGTGGTGGCCGCCACAAGCCGCGACCTCGACGAAGAGGTCAACGCGGGCCGCTTCCGCCCCGATCTGTTCTATCGCCTCGCCGTGGTGCGGCTGCGCGTGCCGCCGCTGCGCGAGCGCATCGAGGACCTCGATCAGCTCGTCGAGACGCTCATCGCGCGCATCACCGATCGCCGCGTGGTCGTCACCGAGGAGGCCATCGGGCAGCTTCGCGAGCACAACTGGCCGGGCAACGTGCGCGAGCTTCGCAACGTGCTGGCGCACGCGCTGGCGATGCGTCCAGACAGCGACATGCTCGAGCTGCCGACGCTGCATATGGTCGATCTGCCGGGAGTCGATCTGCCGGGCGCCGACCTCGGCGGCGAGGCCGACGCCGACGGCGCGCCGCGCCACGTCTCGGCAGCGGCCGAGATCAGCGACTATCGCGAGGCCAAGAAGGTCGCCGTCGCCGAGTTCGAGATCGAGTATCTGCGGCGGCTGCTCGATCGGCACGCCTGGAACGTCTCGGCCGCGGCGCGCGAAGCGGGTGTCGATCGCAACTACCTGCATCGGCTGATCAAGCGCCACGGCATCAAGCGCTAAGGGCAGCGGGGCACGTGGCGAGCTGGGCCGACGGCAGCGGTGCGATGTTCGACCGCATCGCGGCGCACTACGATCAGCTCAATCGCGTGATCAGCCTCGGCCTCGATCGCCGCTGGCGGCGCGCGCTGTGCCGCGCGGTGCTCGAGGTGTCTGCGCGGCCGGTACAGCGCGTGCTCGATCTGGCGACGGGCACTGGCGACGTGGCGCTGGCGCTGCGCGAGGAGGGCGTGGGGCAGGTGGTGGGTGTGGACCCGAGCGTGAAGATGCTGCGCGTGGCGGCGGGCAAGCACGCGCTGCCGTTGGTCTGCGGGGTCGGCGAGCAGCTGCCGCTAGCCAGCGACAGCGTCGACGCCAGCGTGATCGCCTTCGGCATTCGCAACGTGCGTGATCGCGCTCGCACGCTGAGCGAGCTTCGGCGCGTCACGCGCCCCGGCGGCGCAGTGGCCGTGCTCGAGCTGAGTCAGCCAGCGGGAGGTGGTCTCGTGGCTCGCGCCGCGCGGCTGCACATGACGCGCGTGGTGCCGTTGCTCGGCAGGGCGATCTCGCGGGGCGCGGCCTACGCGTATCTGCCGCAGTCCATCGCGCGCTTTCCTGCACCCGAGGAATTCGCGGCTGCGATGGGCGAGGCGGGGCTGCAGGCGGTTCAGGTGCGGCCACTGACGTTTGGCGCCGCCTCGCTCTTCGTGGCCCGCAGCCCGTAGTCGCCGCCGCTACATCGCCTTGCCGCCCTTGGACGAGCAGTCGGCCTTGCTGACCTTGACCCAGCCCTTGCCCTTGCACGCGTTCTTGCCCGCGCAGGCGTGACCGGCGCCGCCGCACTGCCCCTTGCCCTGACAGGCGTTGATGCCGGCGCACTTGACCATCTCGCCGCCGCTCGCCGCCGGCGCGGTGCTGGCGCCGCCGGAGGTGCTCTGGGTAGATGCGCAGCCGAATAGCCCGGCGGCTGCGACGGCGATGATGGATGCTTTGATGGTGTCCTTGATGTTCATGTCAGCTCCTGTGGTGGTGCTAGAGGCTCGTCCGAGTGGGGGCGAGCGGGGTTACTGAAGGTCGCGCAGCAGCTGCTCGCCGGTCCAACGGGCGACGAGCTGCGCGATGTGCTGTACGGCTTCGATTTCGGCGGCGCCGCTCTGCTCGTGCAGCGCCTGACAGAGCGCTTCGAAGGTGCGGCCCTGCGCGAGCACAGGCAGCAGCTGCGCTTCGCGCGCGTCGAGCGGGCGCTCGTAGACCAGAAAGCCGCGCCGCCAGACCAGCAGCGCGCCGTCACCGTCGGGGGCATCGATCACGCGCGCAGCGGCGACGGTCTGTAGCGGCAGCTCGGGCAGCGCGTCGGGCGCGAGCGCCGCGAGCTGCTCGAGGGCCAGCGTCGCCACGTCCGCGGCGTCGAAGACCTCGACGCGCGCCCATTCGTAGCGCGCCAGGTTCGCGAGGCGCGGGTGCTCGCGCGCGATGTCGTGTCGGGCGATGAAGTCCGCGAAGCGCTCGCCGAGCGCACGAAGCGACGGCGCGTCGGGCGGAAAGGCGAGCAGGTAGTCGGTGACCAGGTCGTGAAAGTCGTCGGCGCCCACGCGTGCCTCGCAGCGCGCGAAGTCTTCGCGCAGCACGTCGAGCAGCCGGTAGAAGTACATGTTGGCGTAGATGTCGAGCCGCTCGACGCCTCCGCGCAGCCACGCGGCAAGCGGCCGCGCGTCGGGGTCATCGCCGCGACGCGCGATCTCGTCGAGCCCGGCTTCGACACCGCGTGGCGCGGTGATGAGGCGCCAGAAGCGGCGCTGCAGCTGCGCGAGATCAGGCTGCTGCATCACGTGCCTCGCAAGCGCTGCGCGAGAGCTCGCCGGCCGCGCGCGCCTCGCCGGCCAGCCGCTCGTAGCTCGGGATGTGCTCGTCCCACTCGATCAACGTCGGCACGGCGCCCACGCGCTCGATCACGCGCCGATAGAGCGCCCACACCGCGTCGATGACGGGACCGTCGTGACTGTCGAAGAGGTAGTCACCTTGGTCGCTGTGGCCGGCGAGGTGGATCTGCCCGATGCGAGCGGCAGGGATCGCGTCGACGTACGCGCCGGCGTCAAAGCCGTGGTTGTGCGCGCTGACGTAGACGTTGTTGATGTCGAGCAGCAGACCGCAGTCGGCCTCCGCCGCCACGGCGCAGACAAACTCGACCTCGCTCATGGCGCTGATCTCGAAGCCAACGTAGCTCGAGACGTTCTCGAGCAGCATGCGCCGACCGAGCACGTCCTGCGCGAGGCGCACTTGCGCAGCGACGTGGCGCACGGCTTCTTCGGTGTACGGCAGCGGCAGCAGGTCGTGGGCGTAGTGGCCGCCGAAGCCACCCCAGCAGAGGTGATCCGAGATCCACGCCGGCTCGACGCGCTCGATCAGCGCGGCGAGCCGCGCGAGGTAGTCACGCGAGATGCCGGTCGCGTTGCCGACGCCCATGGCGACGCCGTGCATCACCACGGGGCGCTCGGCGCGCAGCTTCTCGAGCACCGCCCAAGGACGACCGCCCGGCTCGAAGAAGTTCTCCGAGATGATCTCGAACCACGCCACGTCTCCGGGGTCGTGCTCGAGCAGGTGCGTGAAGTGTTCGCGCCGCAGGCCTACGCCGCGGGCGAGGTCGAGCTTTTCTTGATGCATGACAGCCACGCACTACGCGCGGCCGTCTGGCGCGGTTACGCCGGGTGGAGACTCGCGCCTACTTGCAGCTGGCCGGCGCCGCGACGCGGTAGGCCTCGCCGCTGAAGGCGGCGCCGCGACCGCTCTGGTCGTGCGCCACGGCGACGGTGCAGATGCCCTCGACGGCGTTGCCGACCTCGTCGGTGGCGCGCCAGCCGAGCCGGTACACGCGGCCGTCGCTGCCGCCTTGCCGCTCCGAGCGCAGGGCCACCGAGCCGCAGCCGTTGAACGTGATGTCGCGATCGGTGTTGCCGTCGCCGATGTCGTTTTGCGGCTCGTCCGAGCTGGCCCAGGTGAAGCGCACGTCGACCTTCTTGCTGCAGTTGTCCACCGCGCGCACGCAGTCGTCGACGGTGACGGTGTGCGTCTTGTGATTGGGCGGCCACAGCGAGAGCGGGCCGAGGTCGGTGACCTGCGGCGGCTTGGTGTCGGTGATCTCGAGCTTGGCCGTGCAGAGCGCGGGCGCGCTGGTCGCGGCGCGGCCGTAGACCGAGATGTCGTAGAGGCCCGCCGCCTGGAAGGTGTTCTGGCTGACCTGCAGCTTGAGATCCTGGCAGCGCTGCGCCTGCGGCGCGTGCACGAAGAGGGTCGCGTTGGCCTTGTCGTCGCACGCCACCGACAGCTTGGCGGGGCAGACCCACGCATCTTGCGGTGCGGTGGCCGCGTTTTCGAGGCAGGTGGTGCGCACAGTGAGCGCAGACGCACGGCTGGCGGCCCCGTCGTCCGATCCGCAGGCGGTGAGGCCGGCGGCGAGAGTACTGAGAACGACTAGCGCTTTCTTGAGCTCGAGCATCATCACGTCTCCTTTAACAGGTACCGGGATGTAGTCAAACGCAATGCGCGTGCCGACAAAAACGGGGTCCCGGAGGGGAGGGCAGGCTGTGTAGGCGGCGTACGCACTGCAAACCAGCTGTGTGCAGCGCACGCAGACGCGCGTCCGGTTGCTCCCAGTGATTACAGCTATTTGAGGTCAGGCACACTCTTCGCTCTAGGTCCCTTCGTGACGAACCAAACGGGAGGGACACGATGCGAGCGCTGATGACGACGATGGCTGCGATGGCGGCCATGCTGTGGGTTTGGGCAGGTCCGGCTTACGCCTCGGGCATGGAGTGCGGCGGCTCTTTCTGCGGCACACCCAACCAGTCGGGCGGCGCGCCGTGCACCGATGGCAACTGCAGCGGCGGCGGCTGCGGAGGCGGCTCGATCCTCGTCAACAACACCGACGAGGGCGACACGTATCAATACGCCGACGACTACGACAACGACGGCTTCGAGGACGACTACGACAACTGTCCCTACGTCAGCAACGTCTCGCAGGTCGACACCGACGGCGACGGCATCGGCGATCTCTGCGACAGCTGCACCGCTGTGGCCAACGTGCTGCAGCTCGACCAGGACGGCGACGGCATCGGCGATCTCTGCGATCCCGACATGGACAACGACGGCGTGCTCAACGCCGACGACAACTGCAAGCTGATCCCCAACACCCCGCTGTCCGGCGTGGCGCAGCTCGACACCGATGGCGACGGTCAAGGCGACGCTTGCGACGCCGACGCCGACAACGACGGCATCCCCAACATCAAGGACAACTGCCCGCTGGTGGCCAACCCCAACCAGCTCAACACCGATCCCGACACCTTCGGTGACGCTTGCGACGCCGATACCGACGGCGACGGCATCGAGGACACCAAGGACAATTGCATCGCCGTGGCCAACGTCGAGCAGAAGGACCTCGATGGCGATGGCATCGGCGACGCCTGCGACTCCGACAAGGACGGTGACGGCGTCGTCAACGTCAAAGACAACTGCGTCGACAAGTACAACCCGCTGCAGCTCAACAGCGACCGCGACGATCAGGGTGACGCCTGCGACGCGAAGTTCTGCTACGTCGTGCGCGACGACCGCGGGCAGGCCAACACCGCCGTGGCATGCCTCGATCCCACGCTGACGTTCCGCGTGGCGGCGCCGAACCTGCGCGCGCGCACCGGCGAGCCGGCAAGGCTGCGCCTGTTCGCCAACCGGCAACACCACGCCATCAGCTACACGTGGCGCGTGGTCGGTCGCCCGAGCGGCTCCAACGCGACCGTGCTCAACCCGCGCGGCATCGTCAACGTCTCGAGCACCTACGAGTACTTCTACCAGAAGGGCAACGCCGCGCGCTTCACGCCCGACCAGCCTGGCACCTACAAGGTCGAGCTCGCTGCTGCGCTGCTCTTCGCCGACTCGGTCAACCCGGCCTGGAAGAAGGAAGCCAAGAAGATCGTGATGACCGTCGTCGCCGAAGGCGAGGGAACGGGCGGCTGCTCGCTCGGCGGCAGCGCCGGCGCTGGCACCGGCGCGACCCTGCTGCTGCTGCTCGGCCTCGTCCTCATCTCGCGTCGTCGCAGTTAACGAAGTCACCGGCCGCGGCGCAGTCGTCCGCGACGAAATGAACACACGAAGGGAGCTCATCGAAATGAACGCCAAGACCCTCGTCGCCATGATCGCCAGCGTCGTGCTGCTCAGTCCGGGGGCCGCCTTCGCCTCGGGCATGGAGTGCGGCGGATCGTTCTGCGGAACGCCCAACCAATCAGGCGGCGGCGGCGGTGGCGGCTGCGGCTGCGGCGGCGGCTCGATCCTCGTCAACAACACCGACGAGGGCGACACCTACCAGTACGCCGACGACTTCGACAACGACGGCTTCGAAGACGACTACGACAACTGTCCCTACGTCAACAACGTCTCGCAGGCCGACAGCGACGGCGACGGCATCGGCGATCTCTGCGACAGCTGCACCAACGTGGCCAACGTGCTGCAGCTCGACCAAGACGGTGACGGCGTCGGCGACCTCTGCGACCCGGACATGGACAACGACGGCGTGCTCAACGCCGACGACAACTGCCAGCTGGTCCCCAACACGCCGCTGTCCGGCGTGGCGCAGCTCGACACCGACAACGACGGCAAGGGCGACGCCTGCGACGCCGACGCCGACAACGACGGCATCCCCAACATCAAGGACAACTGCCCGCTGGTAGCCAACCCGAATCAGCTCAACACCGATCCCGACACGTTCGGCGACGCCTGCGACAACGACACCGACGGTGACGGCATCGAGGACAGCAAGGACAACTGCGTCGCGGTGGCCAACATCGAGCAGAAGGATCTCGACGGCGACGGCCTCGGCGACGCCTGCGACACCGACAAGGACGGCGACGGCATCGTCAACACCAAGGACAACTGCGTCGCCAAAGCCAACCCGCTGCAGCTCAACGGCGACCGCGACGATCTCGGCGACGCCTGCGATCCCAAGTTCTGCTACGTCGTGCGCGGCGCCGACGGAAGCTTCAACCACGAGGCCTGTCTCGACCCGACCGCCACGTTCCAGGTGCGCTCGGTGGATCTCGCCGGAGCCGTGGGCGACCCCATGCGCCTGCGTCTCTTCGCCAACCGTCAAAATCACGCCATCCAGTACACCTGGCGCGTGGTCGGTCGGCCGTCGGGCAGCAACGCCACCGTGCAGAACCCGCGCGGCATCGCCAACGTGTCGAGCACCTTCGAGTACTTCTACCAGAAGGGCGCCGTGGCGCGCTTCACGCCCGACGAGCCGGGCAACTACAAGGTCGAGCTCTCTGCGAACCTGCTCTTCGCTGACTCGGTCAACCCGGCCTGGAAGAAGCAGGCGCCCAAGGTCGTCGTCACCATCGCGGCGCAGGGCGAGTCGAGCGGCGGTTGCGCTGTCGGCGGCGGCGCCGAGGGCCTCGGCCTGATGCTGCTCGCGCTGCTCGGCCTGGCGCTGCTGCGCCGCCGTCGTCGCTAGCGCAGGCTTCGTACGCTCAGCGGACGACGACCACCATCTTGCCGTTCGCTCTGTTGTCGTCCATCGCGCGATGCGCGGCGGGCAGCTCATCGAAGCGCCACGTGGGTCCGCGTCGGATCTCGAGCTGCCCGCCCTCCACCATCGAGACATACTGCTGCAGCTGCTCGCGGGCGATGTCACCCGCGCCCCCCGAGTACGACGTCAGCCGCACGGCCGTCGGAATGTCCCCCATCGGGCGGAACGACGAAAGCTCCCACTGACCGCCAAGAATGCCGGTCATGCAGACGACCCCGCCGGCGCGCGCGCACTGCAGCGAGTCGAGGAGTGTCGTCGTGCCGATCAGCTCGAGCACGCGGTCGACACCGCCCGGGTGCGACGCGCGCACGCGCTCGACGATAGCGCCGGCATCGATGATTACGTCGTCGGCTCCGGCCGCTTCGAGAACGGCTGCTTTGGCCTCGCTTCGGGAGGTCGAGATGACGTGCAGCCCCGCGAGCTTCGCCATGGCGAGCGTCGCGAGCCCGATCGACGACGTGCCGCCGCGAATCAACAGCGTCTCGCCGGCCTGCACCTCGAGCCCGGTGTGAAGCGAGCCGTGACAGGTCTGCAGCATCTCGGGCAGCGCGCCGAGCACTTCCCACGCGAGCTCCGTCTCGAGCGGGAAGACGCTAGATGACGGCACGCACGTATATTCGGCGTAGGAGCCGTCGAACTGTCGGCCCATGCCGCCCATCATCGCAGCCACGCGCTGGCCAACCCGAAGCTCGCCGCTTGGATCGCTGACGACGGTGCCTACGCACTCGATGCCGAGAACGCGCGGCAGCTGCACGGTGGGCGAATCACCGATGCGCGTGAACCACTCCGAGCGATTGAGGCCGAACGCGCGCACCTCGATAAGCACCTCGCCATCGCTGGGCTCGGGCCTCGGGATCTCCTCCAGCACGAACGCTTCCGGGCCACCGGGTTGATGGAGTCTCCAGGCTTTCATCACGTCTTTTTCCGTATAGTAGGCAGATGGATGATCGAACGCTCGTTCTCTGCAGCCAGTGTGAACGACACGTGCGCGCAGCCCAAGCGCTGCGTCTCGGCCGCTGCCCGCTCTGCGACGCCGCGCTCGACACGCCCGCCACGCCCGCCACGTCCGCCACGCGAGTGGGCAAGGCGTGGCGCCGCGCGCTCACCGGAGGGCTCGCAGGCGCCGCCCTGATCACCGGCATCGCACGCTGCAGCGCCACCCCGATCAACCTGCCATACGGCCTACCGCCGCAGGAAGCGGGCTACCCAGACCTCGTCCAGCGCGACAGCGGAGAACCCGAGGCGGGAGCCGACGCCGGCATGGACGTGTCAGCCGACACAGACGCCCTCCCAGCCGACGGCGCACCCGACGGCGGCGTCGCCGACGCGAGCGACGCCAGCGACGCCGGCGACGGCACGACGGAGCGCTAGACACCTCCGAGTCCCGGCGTTGGATTGTAGAGCCGTTCTACAGCACTGAACGCCGGGGGGCGCAGGAGCGCGGGGCGCGGGGGGGGCGCGAGCGTGGGAGGACGCCTCGTGCGTTGGTGGTTCGGGCGCGTTCGGGCGCGGCTGGGCTATTGACGGGATGGGAGGCTGGCGGCCTGCGGGCGTTTGGCGCGCGTGGGCGGGGCGTGGAGGGGTGCGCGGGCGT